>NZ_JAMDJP010000046.1:0-26748 GCF_023475945.1 Shewanella sp. 8A | reverse complement strand
ACAGCGCATAAACCATGAAATATCACACAAACGACTGCGATAAAGGGCGATTGAATGCTTTAATCTGCTGACCTCATGCGCTTCAACTAACTCACCTTTGGCGAACTTTTGCGTTAACTCATCGCCTTTAAACAACTTATGCCACTGCTCAAGCACTTCGCGGTCAGTCCAGCGATTGGCTGTCTCGATATCCACCCGCAGCACCAAATGCAGATGATTCGACATCACCGCAAATGCTGCCACATCAATAGCAAAAACGGCTTCAAGTTCAAATAATAATGACTAACAAATAAATCCAGCCACCCAATATAAATCAATAACATAATGCACTTTATGTTTGCCAACAACTTGTCCGAATTAAAATGGTTTAAATAGGGACAATCAACAATCGCGGGGACAGCATCTAAGGCAATAAATTGCGCTAATTCCTTCAAAAATTAGGTATTTCAGACGAAGTAAATTGGCCCATAGTGCTTGGGATGTGTTCTGGGTGAGGCTTTTGAAGTGATATAAGCAGTTGTCAGTTACTGTTAAAGTGCTGGCAGCTTGACGCAAAGTGCCGTCGTCGCTTTTCGAGATGTTCGCAGTAATCTGTCAGTTCTTGCAGCGTGCCCACCGGACCATGAAATAGTTTGCCAAACTCGGTGGTCAGTTTGAGCCAGTTCTCATGGGGGATATTTAATCTTGTCAGTAACTTGGCGCTACTTTCACTGATGCATCCACGTTTATCGTTGCGAATAATTCGGCCTGTATCTTCCACCAATTGAAGGTAATCGGTTAAGGAAAACGCAATGCCATTGGGTTGGTTGTCGCACTCGTGACCAATAAACGGTAATAGATTACTCGGCTGCTCACCTTTTAATACGGCCCGAATACGTAGTTGAATACTGGTATGGTCGGATTGTTCAGGTGTATCAGTTAGTTGTGCTCTGATGGGATTTAAATCGACGTAAGTCATACAAGCTAATACTGCGGCTTCATCGAGTAGAGCTTGCGATTTAAACCTGCCTTCCCAGAACCTGCCTGTGCAGTTATCTTCTTGATTTGCTTGTCTTGCTATCGGCTCATTCAAACAGCGCATAAACCATGAAATATCACACAAACGACTGCGATAAAGGGCGATGGAATGCTTTAATCTGTTGACCTCATAGGCTTCAACTAACTCACCTTTAACGAATTTTTGCGTCAACTCATCGCCTTTAAACAACTTATGCCATTGCTCAAGCACTTCGCGGTCAGTCCAGCGATTAGCACTGTCGATATCGACCCGCAGCACTACATGCAGATGATTCGACATCACCGAAAACGCCGCCACATCAATAGCAAAAACCGCTTCAAGTTCAAACAATAGCGATTCTACCCAAGCGCGGCGATGGTCGTAGTTTTTACCCGAGTAATTATCATCACCACATAAAAAAGCCCGCCGAACAACGCGGCTACAGCAATGGTAATAGGGTGTGTCTTCAAGGCTTATCTGGGTTCGGCGAGGGCGCGGCATACAAACCTCCTTGTTCAATGCTTAACCAAAGCATAGTCGGAGGTTAGCTACCGCGCTATTAAGGCTGGGTGTCCAACTTTAGGGGAGGCCAAGCATAGGCAAATAGATAAGAATTTGTATGGCAGCAGGAGTGGGAATTTTCGGTTGAGCTAAAGAGCCGAAACAAGGAATGGGGCAAAAAGTTTTTAGCTAGATGAACAGTTCAATGGTCGTAAAGATTGTCATTGTTGCAACTGTGACCGTTGGCGGCATGGATGCCGCCGTCGAGCCCTCAGGGATGAGTTTATGGCGTGTCACTGGGGAAGCAACAGTGAAATAGCTTGCCAAACACGGTGGTCAGTTTAAGCCAGTTATCATGGGTTATAAATCCGTCCATATATTCTTTAATAAATAACACTATCGACTTGTTTTAAACTCGCTAAGCAGGAAAAACCGCTATAGCACTGAGCACCAGTGCGAGCGGTATCAGCGTGATCATGGCAAGGGTACCTAGACAACCAGACAGTTGTTTTTGTCGTGCTAAATTTTCGGCTTCACTCATTTGTTTAACTGTCTGCTCTACATCTGCTTTTCGTTTTTCGAGTAACTGTGCAGAGGCGATAACCAGTTCTTGAGAGTCAGCAGGAACTTTCTCGGTTACTAGGGCGAGTTCACCTTTGAAGGCGTGTACCGTATAGCGATAATTACCTTTTGAGAAAGTGTCCTTCTCAAAGCTGACATTCAGTACTGCATTGCATCCACAATGCTTTGCAAGCTGTTCTAAATGACGTCTTCCTTCGCTGGGGTCTTTAAAAAAGCGGGTCGTAATGGGATAGCTAACAAGCACTGTGCCGTTTTTAGGGTGGCGGTCTTTAGTGGTAAAAAAGTCAACTAATCGCTCCCTGATAAAGACTTCGGGCAAACTGATTGCTTTGGCGGCTAGGCCTTTAGGTGTGGGCGTGGGATCAAAATGGACCATTCTGCCTTTGACTAACTTGCCTTCATCTTTCTTGTCTAATAGTTCAGAAAAATGCAAAAAATAGCTTTCACCATCATCGCCTTGGATAAACCCATACTTTTTAGCGGCAAGGTATGAGACAACTTTTCCTTTCAAAACATTAGCCTATATAAATTGATGCTCAGCCGAGTATTATGTTACTTGCCTAGCGTTATAAATGAAAAATATTATAAATCAGATAGATAATCAGATAAACGATCTGATAAACGATCTGAATTTATCTGCAACACGGCACATAGACCATGTCTTCGAATCTAGGATCGTCATAGGCATCTGCGTGGGAAAGGTGTCCATCAAAAGCCCCAATTTTATTGATGGTTGATCCTTGTTTAAACACGATTTGTAAACCGTGCTCGGGCTCCCAATCGCAGTGGCAAGTAAGGGAGATATACACGGCGTTATCCCCATGGGCGCGGCGTGACACCGTTAATTCGTCGCCAAACTCAATATGGCGCCATACTTGGTTTGGGTTAGGAATATCAATATATTCTTCGCTCGCAGGCGTAATGTATGTGCAGCAATCTTGATAATATTGGTAAATCGCGTCCTGAGCTTGCTCGAGTGCGGTATGGTCTAGGGCGAGAAAATGTTGTACCGCAGTATGAAAATCCTCCACCTGTGGGTCGGTTTCGTACTCTTCTAAGATAAACTCAAATTTACCGCTTAGCGCATTGATCTCAATGGGTTGGCTTTTAAGCCAGCCATCATAGGGATCCACTTCAAGCAAACCTAGGATGGGTATTGTTATCATCTTATCATTCCGTTTATTGTTGACTTCATTGGCTAGCTGTTACTGATTATTATCGTTGCAAAACAATAATCTATAGTATCCGCATTCTGAAATAAGGTTATTTGTGCCGATTAAAAATGATTGGATTAGGCGCTACTGCGTGCAGGCCGGCAGATATTCGGATAGTTCTAATAAATTCAAATCGGGATCGCGGATATAGACGGAGTTGATGCGACCTGTGGCACCAGTGCGCAGTACTGGGCCTTCAATAATCGCAACTTCAAGGCTGTTTAAGTGGCTGATCACTTCTTCTATATTGTGGCTGACTACAAAGCAAAGATCGGCACTGCCGGGCGTAGCAAGGTTTGCCTTAGGTTCAAATTCGGCGCCTGCTTGGTGAAGATTGATTTTTTGATCGCCAAAGCTTAATGCGATACGGCCCTGACCAAATACGGACTTTTTCATCCCTAACACGCGTTGATAAAAGTCGACGCTGGCCTCGATATCTTTCACAGTTAACACTAAATGGTCTAGGCGGGTCACGCGCATATTCTTTCCCTCGATGTCGTAGCGGTTTGGTGTTCTCTGCGCCTTACCTTACATCAAGTGCTGGTGCAAAAGTGACTCTGTGGTAGCATTTAACGCGCTTTTTAGCGTAAATAATTTATGCCTTTTTTATCCCATTGGATTTGATGAGATTGTAATGAAGAAAACCTTAGCCCGTGGCTTGATGAACCTGCTGCCGATGGCGTTAAGCCTGTGGTTGTTTTGGTCATTGTTTGTATCGTTAGATGGTTTAGGGATTTTTATTTTAGAGTTGGTAGGGATTAACCAACATTTTGTCGGCGCGGGCTTTATCTTAGTCGTGGCCATAGTGTTTGCCGTGGGCCTGTTGTTTTCGGTGAGCCCGATTGTGTGGCTCTATGGCTGGATTGAACGTCAGCTGATGCGTTTTCCGCTGTTTAAATCTGTCTATGGCAGTATTCGTGATATCGCTTCCTTAATGAACCGTGAGGGCAAACCCAATACTCAGCAAACCGTGTTGGTTAAACAGGCCAATGGCGGGTTTGTGGTGGGCTTTATTATGACGGATACGCCGCCGCAGCCGTTGCTCGATGCCTTACCCGAAGGGGATTGGGTGCCTGTGTTATTCCAACTCAGTTACCAAATGGCGGGGGTGACTAGCCTCGTCAAACGTGAAGATTTGATTTTAGTCGACTGGTCTTTTGAAGAGGCGATGCGCTTCAATTTAACGGCGGGGATCTCACAAACGCCGGGCACGGCAACGGTAAAAACTAAAGCTGAATAGAGCTGTTTTAGTTTTTTACGTCAAATAGAGGCATTTTTGTGATATAATCTGATGGCGACTTAATAGGTCGCCATTTTTTATGCTAATTCAGCAGTAGCTGTTTAGCATTATCTGTATCTCTATTGAGTCAGTTTTCGACAGCATGTGGTCTCTGTTCGAAGGCACTCCAGTAGAGCTTAAGCAAGGCCGAGTCGATATTTGCTACTGGTTATTTGTTACGGGTTAACCGTTAGCAGCTAATCGCGCTTTGCATTCCTCACTCTCGATATCACCGATATCACCGATATCACCGATATCACCGATATCGAACCGCTTATATGCATTATGTCGCCATTGAGGTTGAACTCTGCGATCCGGTCGCATTGTGTCGATGCTCGCTGTCTTTGAGAGGGCGATAGGCTCTCAAAGGGCATTAGCAGCGGTTTAGCTGTATATCGAGTCAACAGTTTGCCGACTTTACTATTAAGCAAAAGCCTCAAGCAAACGGGAAAGTGGGGAAGCGTTATCAATATGAGTATGACATCACAAGGTATTGCTGACCGCGAGCCCTTGTCATGGATTATTTATGCCTATTTCATCCTGACCACATACTGCTGAGGCTAGGGTTACCTATTATTGTGCTATCTCTTCAACATCGAAGGGATGTTAATAGGGAACTGGCTAGAACAAGGGAGTTTTATGTCTATCAAGTCGAGTATTAATCCACCGGTTTTTTATTCGTCGGTCTTTTTTATCACATTAATGGTGATGATCTGCGCCATTTGGCCCACCGAGGCCAATCACTTTTTCAAATCCATGCAGTCGTGGCTAGAGGCGAAAGCGGGCTGGTTGTATATCCTTGGCGTGGCGGTTTTTCTGATTTTTATCATCTTTGTTATGGTCAGCCGCTTTGGCGATATTAAGCTAGGCCCCGATCATGCCGTGCCCGACTATAGCTATAAGAGCTGGATTGCCATGCTGTTTTCGGCGGGGATGGGGATTGGACTGATGTTCTTCGGCGTTGCCGAACCCGTGATGCATTACTTAGTGCCGCCCGATGCAACCCCTGAGAGTTTGGCCGCCGCTAAAGAGGCGATGAAGATCACTTTCTTCCATTGGGGCATACATGCCTGGGCGATTTACGGCGTGGTTGCCCTGAGTTTGGCCTATTTTGCCTATCGGCATAAGTTGCCCTTATTACCTCGCAGCGCACTCTATCCCTTAATCGGTGAGCGCATTCATGGTCCGATTGGCCATTGCGTTGATACCTTTGCGGTATTAGGGACTATGTTCGGGGTGGCGACTTCCCTAGGGTTTGGGGTGTTGCAGGTTAACTCGGGGCTAAGCTATTTATTCGAGCAACTGCCTAATAACACCACGGTGCAAGTGTCGCTGATTATTGGCATTACCTTACTCGCCACTTTGTCGGTATTTTCGGGGCTCGATAAAGGGGTGAAGCGCTTAAGTGAGCTTAACTTAGGTTTGGCCCTTATTCTGCTGCTGATTGTGTTAATCCTTGGCCCAACGGTAATGTTGCTACAGGCCTTTGTGCAAAATACCGGTAGTTATCTGAGTGATATTGTTAATAAAACCTTTAATCTGTATGCCTATCAGCATAAGGAAGACTGGCTTGGCGGTTGGACGCTACTCTACTGGGGCTGGTGGATTTCGTGGTCACCTTTTGTCGGCACCTTCATTGCGCGGGTGAGTCGCGGCCGTACCATACGTGAGTTTTTAGTCGGCATTTTATTTGTACCTTCGGCGCTGACCTTTTTGTGGATGACGGTATTTGGTAACTCGGCCATCGACGCCATTATGAATCAAGGCGCGACCTACCTAAGCGAAGCGGTGAATACCAATGTTCCCGTGGCGCTGTTTGTGTTTTTTGAACATATGCCGTACCCGCACCTGTTGTCGGGCATTGGGATTTGTTTAGTGGTGACCTTTTTTGTGACCTCATCTGACTCCGGTTCCTTAGTGATCGACAACCTGACCTCGGGGGGCGATAACAATGCGCCTGTCTGGCAACGGGTGTTTTGGGCATTGCTACAGGGTGTGGTGGCCTCAGTGCTGCTGCTTGCGGGTGGCTTACAGGCACTCCAAACCGCCGCCATTGCCAGTGCGATGCCATTTTTATGCGTGATGTTGCTGATGTGTTTAGGGCTGTATAAGGCGCTGAAGGACGATTGGCTGAAGATCAACAGCGTGCAACTCCATACCACCAGTGTGCAATATGCTAAGACCAATATCAGCTGGGAGGAGCGTATCGAAGTCTTAGTGTCGCATCCCACCGAAGATGAGGCGCGTGTCTTCCTCAATAATGTCGCGACACCAGCGTTATCTAAGGTGTGTCAGCAATTTATGAGCAAGGGACTGACGGCGGATCTTGAATATCTCGACGGCAAAGTGCGATTGGTGATCAGCAACGAAGCCTACCAACCCTTCGTTTACGGTGTGCGGATGCGCTGCTTTGAAATCGTCAATCCGGTCGGTGAAGAGTTAGAGCAGGGCAACAATTGGTATTATCGCGCCGAAGTGTACTTAGAGCAGGGCGGCCAACACTATGATGTGATGGGCTATACCGAAGAGCAGCTATTGGCGGATGTGGTCACCCAATACGAGAAATACCTGCACTATTTGCACTTGTCCAATGCCGACCAAGGACATGTCGCCTAAACGCTTTGCGTGTTAGAAATATTGCCCCAAGGAATAACTCGGATTATCCTTGGGGCACTTTTTTAGGGGTCATCAGTTAGGTGTGAGCATGTCAGCAAATCCAGGCCAAAGTAAGTTAGATCAAGTCTTAGCCCAAGAGCGTGAATACCGCGCAAAGCGTGAGGGCGGTTACCGCGAGCAGGCGCTCAAATTGTATCCTTGGATCTGTGGCCGCTGTACCCGCGAATTTACCTCAAAAAATTTAAGCGAGTTGACGGTTCACCATAGAGATCACAACCACGACAACAACCCATCCGACGGCTCGAATTGGGAATTATTGTGCCTCTACTGCCACGATAATGAACATTCACGCTTCGAAGAACTGATCCGCTACGGCAGTACCACCGAAACCAAGCAAGCGGCGGCGACCTATAATCCCTTTGCCGATTTAAAAGCGATGATGAAAAAGTAGCGATAAAAGTAAAAAGCCTGAAATATCAGGCTTTTTTCGCAAGTCGCGCCTCGGCTTCCAGCCATTTAGCGCGGCTTAGCACCTGTTGATTTTCGTCGCCTTCGAAATGGGCTTTGCGGGCAGGGAGCTGCGCAATAATCGCAGTGTGTTCAGCATCGCTGGCATTGCGCCAAGCGACAATCTCATCAATATGGCGAAAACAGCCCATGCAATAATCTTCATCATTTAAGCCGCAGCGAGCGACACAGGGGGAGAGCATACTTTTCCTCTAAAACTCTTCTCTTTAACTGGCTTTTTTGTGTATACACACACATGGATTGCCAACTGGTATAGCAAGTTGGCCAAAACTGCGGCGATACTAGCAGCTTTAGGCGCCATTTGGGCAGCGAAATTAAGTCAAATGTGCCTTGATATTCGTAAAGGCTTAATGACGGCTTGGCGACTAAGGCCAATAAGAGAGCCAAATGGAACACATCAGAGTGAAGCAAATTTAGCATGGCAATTAAGCTCGATAATCATAAGCAGGCAAGGGTCGAGCGTCAGGACAGGCTCAGGGCGCACTTTATCCAATTGGATAAGCTACTTGAGCAGAGCCGCGCCCTCTGGCAAGTCCGTGCCTTTGAGGCAAAAGCATTGCCTTGGGCGGCGCAATTCCCAAGGCTAGCAACCACCCTTTGGGCGCTTGATGATGCCGTGCTCGATACTTTGGATGCCGAGCAATCGGTGTTAGTCGATGCCTTATCTCCCGCACTTAAGCAGGATCTTACCGCGTTAGGCTTAGACTGGGATTTATCTTTACTCATATATTCCTTTGCCGAACTTTCGCTGGGCTCGGATATTGACTCAGATATAGGCTTTGATATTGGCTCTGACATTAGCTCTAACGATATTGAAACTGCTACTTCACCTTGTATTGATCTTACCGAGTTGGCTCACTTTAGCGCCCATATAAAGGGCCGTAAGTGGGAGCAAATTACCGCCTTTGTGCAGCATTTGCCCGATGCGGGATTACCCGTACTGGAGTGGTGTGCGGGCAAAGGCCATTTAGGCCGCTTAATAGCCAAAGCACGTGGTGTGGATGTGTTAAGCCTTGAGTGGCAGGCGATGCTCTGTGAAGAGGGCCAAGCCTTTGCCGATAAATGGCAATTATCACAGCGCTTTATCTGTGCCGATGCCTTCGCTATCCAAGATAATGCTCACGAAAATACTGCTCATCAAACCAATCCTTTTCGCGCCCAGCAACAGGCGGTAGCGCTGCATGCCTGTGGCGATTTGCATGTGCGTTTACTGCAATTGGCCGCAGCGGCGGGCACCCAGGCTCTGGCGATTTCACCTTGCTGCTATCATTTAATTCAAGCTAATCAATATCAAGGCTTATCGACACTCGCTAAACACAGCGCTCTACGCTTAAGTCGCCATGACTTGCAATTGCCCTTGCAGCAGAGTGTGATCGCCAATCCGAAACAACAGGCGCTGCGGCATCAGGAAATCGCCTGGCGGCTCGGTTTTGATGCGTTGCAGCGAAGCTGTCGTGGCATAGATGCTTATTTACCTTTACCCGCAATAAAGCAAAGTCAGCTGAGTGGCGAGTTTGCCGAGTTTTGCCATTGGGCGGCAGCGCAAAAGGCGGTTACCTTAGATGCAGATTGTGATTTTGACGCTTGGCTTGAGATAGGCAAACAGCGACAAAGGTTAACTCGGCGCATCGATTTGGCGGCGCATTTATTCCGCCGTGCGCTGGAGCTGTGGTTAATTCTCGATCGTTGCTGCTTTTTGCAGGAAAGTGGCTATCGGGTGACCCTGAGGGAATTTTGTGCAAACAGTGTGACACCCAGAAATGCGCTGATTTTGGCGCAAAAATTGAGCGAGTAAAAAATAATCTACTATTTAACGTTATACCTGACTGTTTTTTATAAAGTATTTCTTTATTAGTTCATTTTGAATTAACGGATAGGCGGCATGATCTGCACTAGGGCTTATAAGCTCTGTGAGACAAGTCTAAGACGAAAGATGGTTTTTTATTGAATCATCGGGCTTTTCTTGTTCAAATGTCGCCTTAATGACAAATAACAACTAAAAACTGACCTAAAAGATCAGTGATCCTAGTGAGCGAATAAAACAGTTTCATGAAATATTCCCGCGTATTTATTAATAGCCTTGCCTATGAACTGGCACCTGTGGTGGTTTCCAGTAGCGAGTTAGAATCTCGCCTCGCGCCTCTATATCAAAAATTTCGCATTCCTATGGGGCAACTTGCGGCGTTAACGGGCATTACCGAACGCCGTTGGTGGCCTAAAGGGCATCAATTATCCGATGGAGCGATTAAAGCGGCGCACAAGGCAATTGCAGAAACGGGAATAGAAGTCGCCGAACTGGGTGCAGTGGTGTACACCGGCGTGTGCCGTGACCAACACGAACCCGCCACCGCCTGCCGGATTGCGGCGGCCTTAGGTGTGTCGAAGGACACGGCGATTTACGATATCAGCAATGCCTGTCTTGGGGTGTTATCGGGCATTTTAGACATTGCCAACCGCATCGAGCTTGGGCAAATTAAGGCGGGCATGGTGGTGTCCTGCGAATCGGCGCGGGATATTGTCGATGTGACCATTGATAATATGCTGGCAGATCCGACCATGCAGAATTTTGCCCAGTCGCTGGCGACCTTAACTGGCGGCTCTGGCGCGGTGGCAGTGATCCTCACCGATGGCAGTTTGCCGCTGACGAATGTGCGTAAACATCAGCTACTTGGCGCTTCCCATTTATCTGCGCCGCAGCACCATCAACTGTGTCAGTGGGGTTTGCAGGAAGTAGGGCACAATATTTACCGTGAGTTTATGCGTACCGATGCGGTGACCTTACTGAAAGAAGGGGTCGAGCTGGCAAAGCACACGTGGGAGCATTTCCTCGCTCAGCGGAATTGGTTGGTTGAACAGGTCGATAAAGTGATCTGCCATCAGGTCGGCGCTTCAAATCGTAAACAGGTCTTGAGTGCGTTAAATATTCCACCTGAAAAAGAATTTCCAACATATCAACTGCTTGGCAATATGGGCACAGTTTCTTTACCCGTCACAGCGGCCATGGCACACGATCAAGGCTTTTTACGCCCAGGGGATCAGGTGAGCTTTTTAGGTATCGGCAGTGGTTTGAACTGCATGATGCTGGGCATTAAGTGGTAGTTTTTCAAGGATTGTTATTTGCCTTAGCCGACGCTTGAGAGCAAGGTTTGCTAGGGCATTTTTATGCTTATTGGTTTAGTGATGGGCATTAGCACTGAGCATAGGTAAAGGTGAATTTACCTGCACAGGCTAACAATACAAAATAATTAAAACAAAAGATAGGAAGCGTCATGTTAGACACTCTGTTGCCGTTTAAACGTCATTTTCTTAGCCGTAATGGCAACAAGCTGCATTACATCAATGAAGGCCAAGGTGAGCCTGTGGTCATGGTGCACGGTAATCCAAGTTGGAGTTTTTATTACCGGAATCTCGTGAGTGCCCTTAAGGATACTCACCAGTGTATCGTGCCCGACCATATTGGTTGTGGCCTGTCGGATAAGCCGGATGACAGCGGTTACGATTACACCCTTAAGAATCGCATTGATGATTTAGAGGCGTTGCTCGATAGCCTAAAGGTAAACGAAAACATTACCTTAGTTGTACATGACTGGGGTGGTATGATCGGCATGGGCTATGCTGCGCGTTACCCTGAACGAATTAAACGTCTGGTGATTTTAAATACCGGCGCTTTCCATTTACCCGAGACTAAGCCTTTACCACTGGCGCTGTGGATCTGCCGCAATACGCTGCTCGGCACAGTGTTAGTCCGTGGTTTTAATGCCTTTTCATCGATTGCCTCCTACGTTGGGGTAAAGCGTCAGCCGATGTCAAAGTACATCCGCGAGGCCTATGTTGCGCCGTTTAACTCCTGGGCGAATCGCATTTCGACCTTGCGTTTTGTGCAGGATATTCCGCTAAAACCGGGTGACAGAAACTATCAGCTAGTGTCGGATATCGCTTCTAGCCTGCCAAAGTTTGCCAAGGTGCCGACACTGATTTGCTGGGGTTTACAGGACTTTGTGTTCGATAAGCACTTTTTAGCCAAATGGCGCGAACATATGCCCCATGCACAGGTGCATGAATTTGCCGATTGTGGTCACTATATCCTCGAAGATGCGAGCGATGAGGTGATTACCCATATCAAACACTTTATGGCTGAGGCGCAAACGCCAGCGGCAGAAGTGCAGCACGTTGAAATGGTGCCGGTCACAGAGCCTGAGGCAGAGACTCAAGCGCCACAGGCCGCACATTAATGGCTAGAGTGGAGGATGCGCAGCTCGGCCATGGGACATCTACCGCCGAGCAAGCAAGCGATGCCAATATCTGTCGGCATTTAAAGCAAGCCGCTCATCACATTCCCCATCATCTTGCGGTTGCGGTGCAACAGGGTAAAGGGAAATCCCTTGCCAATCTGACTTACCAAGAACTCGATTTTATTAGCCTCGATAAACAAAGCGATGCCATCGCCTTTGCGCTCAATGCCCATGGGCTGACGCGGGGGATGAAGGCGGTGCTGATGGTCACACCGAGTCTGGATTTTTTTGCGTTAACGTTCGCCTTATTTAAGGCGGGGATTATTCCCGTGCTGGTTGACCCGGGCATGGGGATTAAAAACCTTAAGCAATGTTTTATTGAAGCTGCGCCCGATGCCTTTATCGGTATCCCTAAAGCCCATATCGCCAGACGTTTATTAGGCTGGGGTAAAGGCAGTGTGCAGCATCTTATCAATGTGGATAGTAATCCAAGCGGACTTGCTGACACGCTATCGCGCTTACTTACGGGCGCGCCAAGTTTAGCGTCGATACTCTTATCAACAGCTAAGTCGTCTACAGCTAAGTCATCTGTGGCTAAATTGCCAGAACAGGGTGAGTACCCTATGGCGCTGCTTAGGCATGACGAGATGGCGGCGATTCTCTTTACCAGTGGCAGCACGGGGACGCCGAAGGGGGTTGTCTATAGTCACGGCATGTTTGAGGCGCAAATTCAGGCGCTAAAGCAGGATTATGGCATTGCACATGGCGAGCGTGATTTAGCGACATTTCCGCTATTCTCCCTCTTTGGTCCGGCGCTCGGTATGGCATCGATTGTGCCTGAGATGGATGCCAGCAAACCGATTACGGCCAATCCTGAGTTTTTATTTGCCGCCATTGAGAAATACCAATGCAGCAATATCTTTGTCAATCCTGCCTTGCTTGAGCGTTTAGGCCGCGCCGGTGAGCAAACCGAGTCGAAGCGCCAACATAAACTCAGCAGTGTGAAACGCGTGATTTCCGCTGGCGCGCCCGCGACTATTGCCTCGATTGCACGCTTTAGCAAAATGCTCAGTGACGGCGTGCATGTACTCAATTCCTACGGCGCTACCGAATCCTTACCCATCAGCATGATCGCCAGCGATGAGCTATTTACCACGACTCAAACCACAGATAATGGTGGTGGGATTTGTGTCGGTCGCGCCATCGATGGTGTCAGCATCGAGATTATCGCCATCACTGAGGATAACATCCCTGAGTGGGATAATGGCCTGCGTCTTAACGCGGGGGAAATTGGCGAAATAGTGGTAACAGGCCCTATGGTGAGCCAGTCCTATTATCGCCGCGAAACGGCAACGACGGCGGCTAAAATCTGGGACCGCGAGCAGCAAACCTTTAGGCACAGAATGGGCGACCTTGGCTATCTGGACGACAGCGGCCGGTTGTGGATGTGTGGCCGCAAAACCCATAGAGTCGATGCCACCCAAGGTGGGCAGTTTGTTAAACGGTACTATTCCATTCCGAGTGAGCGTATTTTTAATACCCATCCGAATGTGAAGCGTTCGGCGTTAGTGGGGATCAAAGTGAAGGGGCAAGGCGGCGCGAGTGAGATTGAACCCCTCATCTGCATCGAGCTTGACCAATCTTTGGTATGCAATAAGAGTGCGCAGCTCTATCAAGAGCTGATGGCGATTGCCGAGCAGTATAGCCACACTCAGGGGATTAGACGTTTTCTCATTCATCCCGATTTCCCTGTGGATGTGCGCCACAATGCCAAAATATTTAGAGAAAAATTAGCCGTTTGGGCGCAATCGCAAACCAAAGGCTGATGTTCATTTAAGGGACTTTTAACCTTACTCGTCTAGATTTTCTGTTGCTTTTTAGTGGCATAGGGATGAAATATTATTCCATTGCATATAAGCGCTGAACTTAATACTGTAAACGACACTGTGTGTCTCGGAATAGCAAGATGACCGATAATTGTTCCATTTCTCTCGCCCCTACGGACTTAGAATGTACGCCGTCGCAACCAACAGGCCTAAACCCAGTGGGCGGTGACCAAGCATGTAGCAAACTAAGTCTCGATAAGCGTGAGCAAGTCGCGCTTTATGCCTTGGTCGCTAAGGTCAACCATGCCTTTGTGACTGGCGCGGGTGGATTTTTGGGTAAGGCCATTTGCCTACGTTTGGTCGCGGCTGGGATTAAGGTGACAGGGTTTGCCCGTGGCCATTACCCTGAGCTTGAAGCTCTTGGCGTGACTATGGTACAGGGGGATTTAGCCAATCCTGAGCAAGTCAAACAGGCGATGCAGGGCTGCGATATCGTGTTCCATGTGGCCTCAAAAGCGGGTGTATGGGGCGACAGGGACAGCTATTTTTGCCCTAATGTGAAGGGGGCCGCGAACGTGATTGCTGCTTGTAAAGCGCTTAAAATCAGTAAATTAGTTTATACCAGCACTCCTAGCGTGACCTTTGCGGGCGAGGATGAATCGGGTATTGATGAATCGACGCCCTACGCCAGCCGCTTTTTAAATTATTATGCTCATTCCAAGGCGATAGCCGAGAAGATGATGCTCGATGCTAATCAAATCTCTTCAACTGCATCGGCGTATGCGCTAAAGACCGTTGCCCTGCGGCCGCATTTGATTTGGGGTCCTGGCGATCCCCACCTTGTGCCGCGGGTACTGGAACGTGGCCGTTTAGGAAAGTTAAAACTGGTTGGCCGTGAAGATAAACTGGTCGATACCATTTATATCGATAACGCCGCTTATGCCCACATTCTGGCGGCCGTTGAGCTTTGCCAAGTCTCGCCTAAGTGCCAAGGGAAAGCCTATTTTGTCAGTAACGACGAGCCTGTAACTATGGCCAAGATGCTGAACCTCATTCTCGCCTGTGATGGATTGCCGCCAGTGACCGCGCGCGTGCCACAGACCCTGGCCTATGTGGTGGGCGCTGTGTTAGAAACGGCGTATCGACTGATGAATAAACAAGAAGAGCCGATAATGACGCGCTTTGTTGCTAAACAGCTTTCCTGTAGCCATTATTTCGATATCAGCGCGGCAAAACGGGACTTTGGCTATCATGCCTTAGTGTCGATAGACGAGGGTATGAGGCGCCTCAAGGCATCGCTCTAGTGCAGTATTTAGCACAGGACAAACTTGGTGATATCTTATGCCGTTACGGTAAGCTAATGGATTAAAACGTTAATGGCGTGCGACGATTGTAATACTTCGATTTTTCGGCAAAAGATTGGCCGCTGCAAACGCTGCATGTGGCAGTTGACGTTGCTGTCGCTTATCGGTTGGCCGTTGTGGTGGTATCTCTACAGTGACACTCCACGTGAGGTCAACTCCATCGCCTTACTGTTTTTCTGCTCAGCTTTTACTGGCCTGTTGTTACTGCATCTTGTGGTATTAGTCGTGCGTCGTCTGCTCGGTCGCGAATAGTTTTTTCGCTTCCCATCGAATCTCCTTTTTATCCTTTGTGGTGAGCGAACACACACGCCATTTACGCTATTTCAAGCGGCCATTCTTGCCCGCGGATTTTTCATTTTCGCTTAATACTCAAGTGTTAAACAGTGCGCTCAAACAGCTCGCTTTTCACACCGTTAGCGCAAACGCTATCGATTTGTGCTGGCTAAGGCGTGAGTAGTGATGAGTCCGTGAGCGTTAGGACTAGGCTTAAATCTGATAAGAGTACGATAAATGCTCCGAAGATAGGGTCTAGTGCAACTAGTTGTTTTGGCTGTTTAGTATGGATTTAAACAAATTTTAATCTGCTATTTTAAACTTTTTACCCTGTTTCACTGTTTTTGGTGTCGCTAAGTATTAAGATCGAGCATGGCGATGTGGCCGAGAAAACTCGGTATTTTTAGGTTTTAGGGAGTGTTATGGAGTTTTTTACCACGCTATTTGTGGGTTACCCTATATGGGTTTGGTTAATGTTTTTTGGCTTTGTGTTGGCATTGTTAGCCTTCGACTTAGGCGTGCTACACAAAGAGCAACACGAAATTACCGTGGCAGAGAGTCTTAAGTTATCGGCCTTTTATATCTGTATGGGTCTGTTGTTCGGTGCTTGGTTATGGTGGTACAAGGGCTCCACCGCGGGGATGGAATACCTCACGGGTTATCTTATCGAAAAATCCTTGTCTATGGATAACGTCTTCGTTATCGCGCTTATTTTCAGTAGCTTAGGCATTCCCCGTCTGTATCAACACCGAGTGTTATTCTGGGGGATCATGGGCGTTATTGTGCTACGTGCGATTATGATTGGCTTAGGCGCAGCGCTGGTGGCGCAATACCAAGGCGTGTTGGTGTTATTCGGCCTGTTCTTGATTTTCACCGGTATTAAGATGCTCTTTTCCGATGATGAGCATGGTGATATCCAAGATAATAAGTTTTACAAATGGTTACGCTCTAAAATGCGTTTTACGCCAAGCCTTCATCAAGAGAAGTTTTGGGTAAGGGGAGAGGAGCATCAACTCAGCAAAGGCTGGTGGGCAACGCCTCTATTCTTGGCGTTGATCTTAGTCGAAACCGCGGATCTGGTGTTTGCAGTAGACAGTATCCCGGCGATTTTTGCGATTACCCAAGATCCATTTATCGTCTATACCTCTAATATCTTTGCTATTTTAGGTTTGAGGGCATTGTATTTTGCCCTCGCGGCCATGGTGCATCGTTTCGAGTACCTCAAGTATGCGCTGTCGGTGGTATTGGTGTTTATCGGCGTGAAAGTCGGACTGGTGTACTTTAATCATGAAGGCATTGTGGACTTTAAAATCCCAACGGCCTTATCCCTTGGTGTCACCTTCGGACTCTTGCTGGCGGGGGTATTATTCTCCCTGTGGAAGACGCGCGAGCAGAAGTAAGCTCCTAATGACTTAGGAATCGATCAAGGCCATTTAGCCCATGCTAAATGGCCTTTTTACTTCTGTGGAAGGCAAAATCGCGACTTGGAAAATTAGTCTATGCTTAATTGGCATTGCCATGGTGCGGTGCAAACCCTAAAGATGACTAATACTTTCAAGGATGAAGCGATGAAACTACCTTTTGCGAGTTTATTGATTGGCGTTTTGCTCGGAGCCAATGCCCACTCCGCTGGAACTCAAACCAGCCAAAAACCAGCCGCTTCAAGCTCCACTTGTACAGGAACTTACCCGAGTTACTTTCAAGACCCTGCCTTTACCAAAACCGGCATGTGGGATAACCAAGTAATCATTAATCAGGCCTATCCTGGTTGGAAAGGGCCGATTTTTCAGTTAAGTGATGCCTACTCAGCAGCCAAAGCCGATCAGCAAATGCCATGGCTCAAGTTCAATCCCTTCGATAAAAATCTCTCTGAAAAGGATAAGAACACCCAAGCTTGGAATTATCTTTGGGCCGTTATGCAGTATATCCAAGCGGGCAATATCGACAGTGGTGATGTTAATACCGACTGGGATCTGTGTAACAACAAGGTACGTGCTTGGTACCATATTCCTTATCAAACCTACGATCCCATGAGTGGACGCGAATTTATCCATGGATTAACCCGTGAAGCCCCCGTCACTATGGCGGTGAAAGATCAAGGCGATATTAAAACCACCATGTGGGCCGTCGGCTTTTATAACCCTCAGGCTGCTGGCAGCTTAGCTAAGGTGTGGACGGGGGCTGCTGCACCTGTGATGCCCCAAGCCAATTTTGCCTTTAATGAAGGCAGTGTGATTGGCAAATTGCTGTTTACCACGGCGACACCCAATAATTACCCCTTCTTAGAGAATGTGCCTGTATGGCAAGCCAATATCAGTTCGAGTGATTTCTGTGAATGTAAAAATGCCGATGGTAGTGCCTGTAGCTTCCAGCAAGAAACAGAGCAGTGTCCACGTTCGGTCGCCGATGTGTACTTGCTACAGTTTGATATCGCGGTACGTGACAGCCGCTCGCCGGTAGGCTGGGCCTATGGCACCTTTGTGGCCGACGGCCAATTTAAGGCAAAGGAGAAAAATCCGTGGAACCGTATCTCACCCCTTGGACTTATGTGGGGCAATGATACCCCTCCTGTAAACTTGGGCGCGGCTGCCTTTCCACAAAATCCGGTGTCAGGCCTTAAAGATAGCGCGGTGTTTCAAGAGGTGGTTGGACGATTAAATGAGAAAACCAATGCAGGGCATCTAGGGTGTAATGGCAGGTTAAACGGTCCAGCAGATAATGCCCTAAGTAGCTGCTTATCTTGCCATCAAACGGCTTCCGTGCCCGATAGCAGCAATAATACCCCAGCGATTATGTACCAATTTGCTTCCTACCAAGAGCCTGGAAGCGGCCAATGTATGACGACGCCGAGTAAGCTCGATCTGGCTATCGACCAAGTTTACTTTAAGTCCTTCCAATGCTCTGAATCCTTCAATGGCCCTAAAAATATTGTGCCACTGCCGCAATATGCGCAGGGACAAACACAATGGATCTCCACGGATTTCTCTTTGCAGTTGAGTATCAGTCTGACTCAGTGGCAGGAATGGCAACAGGATCAGGAAAATCTGAAGAAGAATATTAAAGTGCGCGTGTTTGATGGCACGCTGCCTTCCCGTTAACACGTGATTTATGTAAGGAATTGTATTTAGCGTTTGCTATAGGGATAAACTTACATCATTGATTATTATCAGTCATTTCAATATTAAAGGGCCCATTTCGGGCCCTTTGCTTTTAATTCTATCGATTGTTTCTCTTTGCATTATTTAGTTAGTCATTCGGTAAGTGCATGAATACATTAGTAACTGCTGTTTTGGTTAATTATTTGTGATAACTTGGCGTTATTTTGAACATAAAAGCAAGAGGGAAGCATGCTAACAATTACTGATTTAACCAAAACCTATGATAACGGCGTTAGGGCGCTCGATGGGGTTAACTTAACTATTTCGAAGGGTATGTTTGGCCTACTAGGACCGAATGGAGCGGGTAAATCCTCTTTGATGCGAACTATTGCTGCGCTTCAAAGTGCTGACAGTGGCAGCATCGTTTGCGACGGTATTGATGTCTTAGCGGACCCACAGGCATTGCGTAAAACCTTAGGTTATTTACCACAGGATTTTAATGTTTATCCGCGAATTAGCGCCTTTGACTTATTGGACCACCTAGCGGTGTTAAAAGGCATCAATCAGAGCAAGCAACGCAAAGAAATCGTGGAGGGCTTATTGGCTCACACTAACTTATATCAACATAAAAATAAGGCGGTAAGTGGCTTTTCCGGCGGTATGCGGCAACGTTTTGGGATTGCCCAGGCGTTACTTGGCGATCCTAAATTATTGATTGTTGATGAGCCAACCGCAGGGCTCGATCCTGAAGAGCGCAATCGTTTTCACAATTTGTTAGTGAGTTTGGGCGAGGAAAAAGTGGTTATCCTCTCAACTCACATTGTTGAGGACGTGTCGGAGCTCTGTCCAAATATGGCGGTGCTAGCCTCGGGAAAAATCCTATTACAGGGAAATCCGCAGCAATTAGTCAGTGAGTTAACTGAGAAGATTTGGACTAAAACCGTTGATCAGGCTGAAGCGCAACAACTTGAGAATGTATTGCCGGTCATCTCAAAACGATTACTTGCCGGTCGAACGGTATTAAATGTGATGGCTGATACATGCCCTGAAGGGTTTACGCCAGCCGCTGCGGGGCTTGAGGATTTGTATTTCTCAACCTTGCACAGCCATCGCCATCAGGCAGCTTAAGGAGATTCCCTATGCTGTTATCTATGTTGAGATTTGAGTGGCGTTATTATTTGCGTCAGCCATCATTTTACGTTGTTTCTTTTTTATTGTTTTTAATGAGCTTTTTATCAGTTGCCTCCAATAATATTCAAATTGGTAGCGGTGGTGAAGTGTTGAAAAATAGCCCTTTTGGTATTAGCCAAACCTTGCTCATCATGGGGCTTATCTCTATGTTTGCTGTTGTAAACTTTGTCGGTAGCACCGCCATTCGTAATCATCAGCATTTAATGGAGGAGCTGATTTACAGTAAACCACTATCGCCTTTCGCCTATCAGCTTGGGCGTTTTTTAGGCAGTTTTATGGTAGTGCTTGCCGTATTCGCCTTTGTACCAATTGGCTTGATATTAGGTTCATTTATGCCTTGGGTTGACGGGAGTCGCTTTGGCCCCTTTGTCCTTAGCCACTATTTGATCCCTTATTTGCAGTTATCGGTTCCAAGTTTACTGCTTATCTCATGCCTATTTTATGCCATGGCAAGCCGTTTCCGATCTTTGATGGCCTTATATTTGACGGCCGTGGCTATGTTGGTGCTTTACACGCTGACAGGCGAAATGGCGAGCCAACCGCAGTATCGTACTATCGCGGCATTACTCGACCCCTTTGCACTGCGTACCTTCGCTGAAGTGACCCGTTATTGGACGATTAGTGAGAAGAATCACCAGTTACTCGAGTTGTCAGGACTCGTGCTACAAAATCGAGCACTGTGGCTTGCGATCGCCTGCGTATTACTGGCTTTGTCAGGGATTTTCCGCCAGCCCACATTAACGAAAAAGCGCGATAAAAAATCCACCAAAGTTGAAAAGATCCCTGAGTTAGTCCCTTTATCTAGACTATCGACTCGCACTGAAATCAACGCGCGCTTGCAATTTTGGACTCGGGTTAAATTTGAGGTGAAGCAAGTGCTGTTTACTGCCCCCTTTTTGGTACTAGGGGTGTTAACAGTATTCAACTTAGTCGGCCCAATGTTTGATGATTTTGGATGGTACGGTACCTCTAACTGGCCTTTAACTCAGGATATGGTGGATAACATTGCCGGTGCGACCGGATTGTTAATGGTTATCGTACTGATTTATTACAGCGCGGAAATTGTCTGGCGTGAACGCACCTCTGGCATGGGGGATATTGTTGATAGTGCGCCTGTGTCTAACCTATGTTTTTGGGCGTCAAAGTTAGTTGCTGTACTTATTGTGATGACCTTGCTGTATGTGCTGGCAATGTTAACCACAATAGTGTTCCAACTGATAAAGGGCCAAGGTAATTTAGAAATATCTCAATACCTTATTCGTCTTGGGTTTTATTACTTACTGCCATTATTGCTCTCTTCAATACTGGCATTTTTCTTACAAGTGCTTAGCCCGAACAAATATGCAGGTATGGGGCTGTTTGTGGCTTATTACCTGACGACATTCGTGATGGCAAATTGGGGATTTGGCCATAGTTTGTATAACTTTGCCCAATCACCTAGCTTAAGTTACTCGGATATGAACGGCTATGGTTGGGGTCTGCTAAGCCACAGTTTGTATATGGTTTATTGGGGCGCTTTTAGCTTAATACTGTTCGTGCTGGGCTATGGTTTATACCATAGAGGACCGCAACAAAGTCTTAAAACTCGATTAGGATTATTGGGTTATCAGCTTGGTCTCAGTGGCAAGGCCATCGTTGTGGCGGGCTTAGTGATATTTATTGGATCTGGTAGTTACCTGTTCTATCAAACTAAGGTGGTTAATCATTACCTTACCCAAGAAGAAACCACAGATTTACAAGCCGATTACGAAAAGACGTTCAAACAATATCAAGGCATGCCTATTTTAGTGACCACTAGGGTTAATGCGAATATCGATATTTTTCCTGAGCAACGCAAAATAGCCGCTAAGGTAATGTTTGAATGGCAAAATAAATCGGATAAGCCAATTGAAAAGATGCTGGTGCAACTGCCAGAGCACACCCAAGCGGACACGGTAAAGATCACTATTCCCAATGCGACGTTAGGCGAGTTTGATCGTCGTTTCCGTAATACCTGGTTAAGTTTTTCTGCGCCAGTGTTGCCGGGGCATACGGTTGCAGGAAATATCGAATTAGTGCGAGAGTCTGTCGGTATTGCTGAGTCTGGTTTTGATTTGTCTGTCGTAGAAAATGGCACTTTTATCAATAATCTTGAGCTATTACCCTTATTTGGTTATCAAGATGGTTACGAGCTTATGGATCGCCATGAGCGCCAAAAACGCGGACTGACAGAAAAAGAGCGGGCGAACAAGCTGGAAGACAGTCGTTATTATCGACAAAACTTCTTTGGCGTAGATGGCGACTTTATCCAATTTGAAGCGACGGTTTCGACCAGTGCGGATCAAATTGCCCTCGCGCCAGGTTATTTGCAAAAGCAGTGGCAGCAAGATGGTCGCCAGTACTTCCATTATTTAATGGACAGTCCAATGGTGAACTTCTATGCCATTATCTCCGGTCGTTACCAAGTTGAAAAGGTTGAACATAATGGGATTACCGTAGAGGTCTATTACCATGTGGATCATCCTTGGAACGTAGCTCGGATGGTGGAGTCGGTTAAGGATTCAATCGATTATTACACTGTGGCATTTGGCCCGTATCAGCATAAGCAAATGCGTATTATGGAGTTTCCTGGATACCGAAGTTTCGCACAAAGTTTCGCGAATACTGTGCCTTACTCCGAGCGTATTGGCTTTATTACCGACTTACGCAATGAGGATAATATTGACCCTGTATATTATGTCACTGCCCATGAAGTCGCTCACCAGTGGTGGGGACACCAAGTGGGGGCTGCGGATGTTCAGGGTAGTGCGGTGATCTCCGAAAGTCTGTCACAGTATTCGGCGCTGATGGTGTTAGAGCATAAGTATGGCGATAAAATGATCCGCAAGTTCTTGAAATATGAGCTTGATCGCTATCTGCGTGGCCGTTCATCAGAGCCGATAAAAGAACAGCCATTACTGCGTAGTGAAAACCAGCAATACATTCATTACCAAAAAGGTTCTGTGGTGATGATGGCTATTAAGGATGTGTTGGGTGAAGCTAAGCTAAACGCTAACCTCAAAGCCTTCTTAACTCGCTATCAGTACCGTAACGATCCTTTCCCTACCACAGTAGATTTAGCGAGTTATCTCAAGCAGGGAACAGATGATATTCAGTCGCGTTTTATCGATGAATCTTTCAATGACATCACGCTCTATGATTTGCGATTAACGAATGCAGTGGCAACGGTTCTTCCTAATGGCAAAACGCAAGTTGAATTAACTATTTACGCGAGTCGTAAAGTTGCCAGTGGTAAAGGTGAAGAAACCGAGCAGCCTTTGGATATGCAGGTTGATATCGGGGCATTTAGTGTAGACCCAGATAAGCTAAAAGATGAAAAGCAAATTTTGTTGCTTGGAAAACATCATTTAGTCAGTGGCGAAAATAAGCTCATTCTTACGTTGGATGAAAAACCAAGCTATGTCGGTGTCGATCCCTTTGTGAAATTGATTGACCGCGACGCGAGGGACAACATCTTTAAACTGTAAATGGCTAGGGCGTGTTGACGTTTCGAGATTAGATTTTGTTCGTTCTGGCAAGTACGAGCTTGCCAACCAAGCCCTGCCACAAGGGGCAATATTGAATTTCGAAACGTCACATGTCCTAATCAAAACGGCTCTACAACTCACGCACTCTCTAGCTTAAAGCATGGATAGTGCGTTTTTTATTCTGTTAGGGGGTTATTTAGCTTCAGTGTTCTAGGGTTATTAAGCAACTAAGCGTAAGACGCTTGTATTACTTAGGGCTGCGTTAGCGTCCAGTTATGTGAATCTCTAAGGGTATTTATTTTACTTTGTAAATCAATGGTTAAATCGCTTGAAAAATAACCTTGAAAGTTCAAAACTCATGGGTTGATGGTGAAATTAGTGCAAATTTGCTTGTTCTTCGGCATGGATTTTCCTAAGGTAATTGAAAATGATTTTCACTGAGGCTCCTATGAATACTCATCTGCAATTACAGGTTAAGCATTGGCTCGAAAATGACCCCGATCCCCGCACTCAGGCACAACTGCAAGCCTTAATCGACGCCGGCAATGACGCCGAACTCGAGGCACGTTTTGCGGGACGGTTAGAGTTTGGTACCGCCGGATTACGCGGTGTGGTGGGCGCAGGTCCTATGGGCATGAATCGCTTGGTTATCCGCCAAACATCTGCAGGGCTTGGTGCCTATCTACTCGAACAAATTAAAGATGCCGCCGAGCGCGGGGTTGTGATTGGTTACGATGGCCGCCACGATTCACGCACTTTCGCCCATGATACCGCCAGTGTACTCACCGCGATGGGGATTAAAGTGCGCCTCACCGCCAAAGTGGCGCCAACGCCGCTGGTGGCCTTTGGGGTTAAGCATTTTAATGCCGCTGCGGGCATTGTGGTGACCGCCAGCCATAACCCGCCACAATACAATGGCTACAAAGTGTATTGGGAAAACGGCGCGCAGATTATCCCGCCCCATGACTCAGGTATCGCCGCTAAGATTGAGCTGGCGGCAACCCAAGCAATTCCGTTTATGGATCAGGCTGATGCCATCAAGCACGGTAAATTGATTTGGCTTAATGACGATTATTACGAAACCTATCGCCGCGGCGTGATGCACGCCAATGTGTTGCAAAATCACACTGCGCCCGAAAAAGTCAGCCTTGCCTATACCGCCATGCATGGTGTGGGCGCTGAAATGGCGGAAACTGTGCTTAAGGATGCGGGTTTTACCCAAGTGTATTCGGTGGCGGCGCAGCGCGAGCCCGATGGAGATTTCCCAACGGTTAACTTCCCTAATCCGGAAGAAAAGGGCGCGATGGACTTAGTCATCGCCGAAGCGAAAAAGCATGGCACCATGCTCGCCTGTGCCAATGACCCCGATGCCGATAGATTTGCGGTTGCTGTACGCAAAGATGATGGCGAATATCAAATGCTAACGGGTGACCAAGTAGGCGTGCTCTTTGGTCATTATCTGTTAAGCCATGCGAGCAAGGAACAACGTCTGGTGGGCACCACCATAGTGTCTTCTAGTTTGTTATCTAAAATTGCCAAAGGCTTTGGCGTTGAAAGCTATACCACGCTCACCGGTTTTAAGTGGCTGATGAATGTGGGAATTGCGCAGAGTCAGCCTGACAATCAATTCCTGTTTGCCTACGAAGAGGCACTGGGTTACACCGTCGGTAACATGGTGTGGGATAAGGACGGCCTGTCAGCTCTCGTCGCCTTCGCCCAATTAACCGCCGAGCTTGCCGCCAAAGGGCAAACCATTTGGGATAGACTCGAGCAGATATACCGCGAGCAGGGTTTCCATCTCAATGCCCAAGTCAGCATTGCCTTAAAGCCCGACACGCCCAATATCGGCGCGTATCTGCGTGAACATCCGCCGTTGGCAATTGGTGAGCATGCCGTGGTGTCGACTGATGATCTCAAGGCGTTAGAGCGCAGTTTTGCCGATGGCAAGGTCGAGAAAATCAATCTGCCCGCCAGTGATGTATTAACTTACCGCTTAGCCAATGGCGCGCGGGTGATAGTACGGCCGTCGGGCACAGAGCCTAAAATCAAGTGCTATTACGAGGTGGTTGAACCTATGACGGCGCAAGACACCTTGGCCACGGCGCAAGCGAGAGCGACTAAGGCGATGGAGGCGTTTATTTCAGCCCATCAGGCAAGCCTGCCTAAGTAATCCTGTTATCCTTCGTTAAATAAAGTCACTTTCACTCAAAGGCTACTGACATGATGCTGTCAGTAGCCTTGTTTTATTCTTGTTGTCGTCCGCTGGTGATCCACATTTATAACGTGATGAATCATTGGCATTTTTCAACAAGGAGAAAGTGAAAATGTTATCAATTGCACCGTTAGTTTGGGGTGAAATTCCTGTCAGTGATATGGATCGTGCCATCGCTTTTTATCAACAACATTTCGGGGTTGAATTTAAGCGTGATGATATGGAAGACATGCAATACGCCACGATTGAAACAGAGGATGAAGGCGCACCAAGCATTGGCCTCGTTAAATGCAGCATGAGCAACCGTCGATGGACGGTAGCACTGTATACTTGCATTTCAGCGCTCAATTGCAACCTTTAGTGGATAAACTCGTGGCCGCCAATGTGGCTATGCTATTGCCTGTGACGCCTATCAAGGATGGTGGTTGTGGCTATATCGCCCTGTTTGTGGATAGCGAAGGCAATAAGGTCGGCCTCTGGTCGCAAAATCAGTAATGTAACCCCTGAAGAGTCGTGCCTTGGCACGGCTCTTGGTACTGATGTTTACGTCGATCTTTAATTCAAGTGGATACAGTCAGTTCTGCGGATAAGAGCGATATGCAGTAACGTCTCGCGATAGCCTTAAACAAGCAACTGCAAATTTCAGTGATGAAGGTAAAGGATAATGGAACAGGTTTTTATGGCGGCTCAACCTATGCTTGGGCTGAGTACGCGCACCAACAATAGCACCGAAATGGCGGGTGAAGGCGGCAAGATTGCTGCGCTTTGGCAGACATTCTTTGAATCATCACAACTCACGGCGATGCTCGATTCTCCCATGTATGGGGTTTACTACGACTATGAGTCCGATATGACGGGAGACTATTCGGTTTTAGTGGGGAAAAGCGTTGAGTCTGTCAGCGAGACCGGCCCTTTTACGGCGTTGCAGCTGCGAGAAGGAAACTACCTTAAGTTTAGCGTCGAGGGGGAAATGCCCCACTGCGTGGTTGACCTTTGGGGACAGATTTGGCGTTACTTTAGTGCACCTGATTGTCCGCACCAGCGTGGTTACCAAACGGACTTTGAAGTCTATCTAAGTGCTGATAAAGTCGAGATTTATATTGGGATTGTATAGTTTTAAACGATAAAAGCAGGCAGATGTACCATCGCTTGGGCGGCTAAGCTTTAGCGGTTAAGATCCCTAAACTTTCGCAGCGAAGCCAATTTGAGGTGTGATTAGGCTTTGTTTCCTAAATCAGTTGAACTAAAACCATAGCTGGTGATCTGATCGGCATAGCCTATCAACTCACCCATCAATCGTGTCAAAACCTCGCTATAAAACAACTAACT
>NZ_JAMDJP010000045.1:0-30116 GCF_023475945.1 Shewanella sp. 8A | reverse complement strand
GTCCCCGCGATTGTTGATTGTCCCTATTTAAACCATTTTAACTTCGGACAAGTTGTAGGCAAACATAAAGTGCATTATGTTATTGATTTATATTGGGTGGCCGGATTTATTGAAAAAAGATTAGGTGATAAAGGATGGAAGACTATTTCTGGTGGCAGCCTCCCGGAGGAAAAAGTTGGCAACAGATACCCTGACCTTGTAATGAAAAAAGGGGATGATCAAATTGCTGTTCAAGTAGGTCGAGGAACTAGAGGTGGAATTCCCGTTATAAGAGAAAGACGGGCCATGGATGATCTTCGGAAAACGGGAGAGTTTAGTCATGTATTCTTTGTCAGATATGATAACTAATTTAAAGTATTTATTATGATTAATGCGATTGAATGGGTTAGAAAAGGAAAAGGAAAAAGCTTTAAGTTGGCATCCAATAGTGAATGCATTGTTAAGTGGATGTCCAGCAGCTTACTTCCTGAGTTTGGGCCGTACAAGCTGGTTGGAACTTATAACGAGAAAGTTGGTAAGGTTTATGTAGATCGTTGGCATGAAGTGGAAATTGAGAACTACAATGTTTTGAGAGATAAAAACATATGGCAAATATTTATAGTCAGTTCCAAATTAATGCCAAAAATTGATTCTCATCAAGCTTTGGAAGCAGGGGTTGATAGATATTTATCTACAAGTGGCGCTATTCTGGTTCAATTTCGTGAAGCTATGTCTGATGGAAAAGAATTATTCTATATAGGTATAGTAGATTCTATAGTGAATCGAGATTCAGGCGAAATAGTGCAACATGGCGGGTACTTGCAAATATTTAAAAAGTTGAAGAAAGATGCGGGAAAATTTGGTGTGACCTTTGAATAAAAGGGGGCAGATCCGAATTAAACAGCTGGAGAGATAGGACAGGCATAACACTTTTGGTCAATCAGCCCCATTTGCTTGGGGCTTTTTCTTGCCTGGAATTGGGCAATTTGACCAGCAGCCCGGGCAGCGCTTGCCGGTAGAAGTGAGCAGTGTTTGCCAGCAGGGCTGGCAGTTTGTTGCAGTGCCGCCAATTGGCGGCACTGGCGCAATTGATCGCTTCCGCTGTTCACAAGTGATCACTTCTACTGTTTTGGACTGCTCAGTCTGCTGCGAGTTTTGACCAAATGAGTTTTTGGAGATCATTCGCTTAAGTTCATGCTACGAAAGTGGATGGCTTGTTTATCGGGTTTAATACTAACGTTCAATAATTGCCTTACAAATATTAATCCGAAACCAATGAATTAGAGTAAAAAATCTAGCAAGGTTTTGTCCCAAAGCGTGCTGAGTAAGATTATTAAGTCTACAGGCTACGACAATGCTAAACAGGTGAGCCATGGTGATTAGCGAGACGACCGTCCGCCCCACGGACGGGGCGGTCGAGCATCCAAGGAAGGACTTGAACAACATCCTTGTTTAAAGGCCAGTTTGCCATCCATGGCTCTCGTTCATAAGCTTAGAAACCCTAGGTTTCTATTCACCGTGTCGTAGAGCAAATGCCATGGCTCGCCCATCGTCATAACGAACAACCTCGCCAACCTTCTTACCGTCTATTCATGGCCATCAATCAGTTAAACATCTAAACAAAAACGCTCTGCGGATTAGGCAGAGCGTTTGTGGATAACGCCTTGTGATAAAAGGCGTTTAGTTCTTCATATCCTTTTCCATATCTTCGTAGGAAGTATGGCGGACGTCTTTGCCTTTCACATAGTAAATAATGTATTCGCAAATATTTTTACAACGGTCGCCAACACGTTCAACGGCGCGCGCGGCCCAGAGTACGTCTAATACATCGGGGATTGAGCGTGGGTCTTCCATCATATAGGTCATTAATTGGCGGATAATGCCTTCATATTCACGGTCGAGTTTAGCGTCTTCCTTGTGCAGTTCCAATGCAGACTCTGCATCCATACGGGCTAATGCATCTAAAGTGGCGTGGAGCATACGAGTCGCATGGCGGCCCATATTTTCAATACTGACTAATAACGGCTGCTGATTATTCAATCGCTTATCTAATGCTGCCTTGGCAATACGCACACAGGCGTCACCGATACGCTCAAGATCAGCGATGGATTTTGAAATTGCGATGATCATCCGCAAGTCGCTCGCTGCGGGCTGGCGCTTGGCGATAATACGGGTGCATTCTTCGTCAATCGAGACTTCCATCCCGTTGACTTTATGGTCACCTAAGATCACCTTTTGCGCTAATTCGGCATCTAAGGTGCTTAATGCGTCGATGGCTTGCTCTAATTGACGCTCAACCAAACCACCCATAGCGAGTACACGGTTACGAATATCTTCTAGCTCGGCGTTAAATTGCCCAGAGATATGTTTGTTTAAATTCATATTTTCCATTTTGCCAACCTTTTACTCAACTGTATCAACGCCTAGATGGAGTTTGCAATGCTTAACTCTGTTCTAGGCGGTGGCTTATTTCGTTAATCGCTTATCACTCACATCACCTACTGCCAAGGGCAAGGTGATTAACCGTAACGGCCGGTAATGTAATCTTCGGTCTTACGTTTTTTCGGTGTGGTGAAAATAGTGTTGGTATCGGCGTATTCCACCAATTCGCCCATATACATAAAGGCCGTTTGGTCCGATACCCGCGCCGCCTGTTGCATGTTGTGGGTAACGATAACCACTGTGTACTTAGTCTTAAGCTCGGTTATCAGCTCTTCGATGGTTAAGGTTGAAATCGGGTCGAGTGCCGAAGTAGGTTCGTCGAGCAGTAATACTTCTGGCTCGATGGCAATCGCACGGGCAATCACCAAACGTTGCTGCTGACCACCGGATAAGCCAAAGGCGTTATCGTGCAGGCGGTCTTTCACTTCATCCCAAATCGCCGCGCCGCGTAGCGAACGCTCGGCCGCTTCGTCGAGTTCACGGCGGTTGTTAATGCCCTGCAGACGCAGACCATAAACCACGTTTTCGTAAATCGACTTAGGGAATGGGTTAGGACGCTGGAACACCATACCCACGTTGCGGCGCAGGGCGGCAACGTCGATCTTTTTGTCATAAATATTTTGACCGTGCAGCAAAATCTCGCCGTCGATATGGCAGTTGTCCACCAGATCGTTCATGCGGTTAATGCAACGCAATAAGGTGGATTTACCACAACCGCTGGGGCCGATAAACGCCGTGACTTGCTTTTTTGGGATCTTCATCGACACATTGAATAGCGCTTGCTTATTGCCATAGCGCAGGTCTAAGTTGCGGATCTCCAGCGCGGTATCGTTCTGGCTCAAGTTTGCTAAGTCAAAGTTATTGGTTTTCATGGCTGTCGAATCTATAGAAATCATATTCAGTCCTAATACTTTCAGGATAATCGCTGATTAATGCTCAAGCGAACGATATTTTTCACGTAAGTGGTTACGCACACTAATCGCGGTTAAGTTCAGTGCCACAATCACTGTAACCAGCAAGAAGGAGGTGGCGTATACCAGAGGACGTGCTGCTTCAACGTTAGGACTCTGGAAGCCCACATCATAAATATGGAACCCTAAGTGCATGAATTTACGTTCTAAATGCACGAACGGGAAGTTTAAGTCCAGTGGCAATGTCGGCGCTAATTTCACTACACCCACCAGCATTAACGGTGCTACCTCACCCGCAGCACGGGCCACGGCTAAAATCAGACCCGTCATGATCGCAGGGCTTGCCATCGGGATCACAATCCGCCACAGGGTTTCGGCCTTAGTCGCGCCCAGTGCCAAACTACCTTGACGCACCGCGCTAGGAATACGGCTTAAGCCTTCTTCGGTCGATACAATCACCACTGGCAGGGTCAGAATCGCTAATGTCAGCGCTGACCAAATCACCCCTGGCGAACCAAAGGTCGGTGATGGTAATGCTTCGGCGTAAAACAGTTGGTCAATTGAGCCGCCCATCATGTATACGAAGAACCCGAGACCAAACACCCCGTACACAATCGATGGCACACCCGCTAAGTTGATTACCGCAATGCGGATCATCTTAGTAATTGGGCCTTTTTTGGCATATTCGTGCAGGTAAATCGCGGCAATCACCCCAAATGGCGTAACAATAATGGCCATTAAGATCACCATAAATACTGTGCCGAAAATTGCAGGGAATACCCCCCCTTCAGTGTTGGCTTCGCGTGGGTCATCCAGCAGGAAACGGCCAACCCCGACAAACCATTTACCGATTTTTCCCATCAAGCCTAAGTGGTTGACGTAGGTGACATCCAGCACAGTGTCTAATTTAAGTTCCACCTCAACACCGCGCATATCGCGTACAATCACAGCGTCGCGAGCCGCTTCATCACGCAGGGCAAACAGCTGTTTTTCGAGTACTTTATAGTCTTGTTCGAGCGAATGTTTCGCCGCGGCTAACTCCTGCTTGCGACTATCGGTCAGCTCACCATCTAACTCGTAACGGCGCTCTTTTAGACGCAGTTTTTCAATGTTGTAGTTAATCGAGCCAATATCTTGTTTTTGCAGTGATAAGGCTTTGTCAGACAGTGCGACTGCGCGATCAATATGCTCCATTAAGGAGGATTCAAGCGCATCGTTTTTAAGTTCTAAGCGTTTACCGTTTTCAATCACGGCCACTGGGTAACCGTAAAAGTTACCGTTTTTCGTCCGCTCAAGCATTGCGACATCAGCTGGCTCACTACGGCTAATAATGTCAGTCGCTAAAATCCAGCGGAAATCTAGGCCCACAAATTCACGGTTACCGGTCTTGACTAAATAACGGGTCACAAACTCACCGGGTGGCTGTTTAAACACATGGCCTGCGGCGGTTAAGCGCTCGGTCGGCACTTCTTCTCTATCGTAGATTTCACCGATTAAGGTTGACCGTACACCCGAGCTATCTTCAAGTTCCCATTGATAAATCGTTGCAGGCCAAAAAAAGCTTAATCCGCGCCATGCAATCAGCAGTAACAAACCTAATACTGCAATCAAACTGATGCTCACCGCGCCACCTGTCATCCAAATCCATGGCGAGCCTGATTTTACCCACTTACCCATTGCACAAACCTCTCAAGGTCATTGGCGAAATAGTATTTAGTATCATTATCTTATCTCCATTACAGCGAGCTATAGCGGTCACGCAGACGCTGTCTTACCACTTCGGCAATGGTGTTAAAGAAGAAGGTGAATACGAACAGTACAAAGGCTGCGAGGAACAGCACACGATAATGTGAGCTACCAATTGCCGATTCGGGCATTTCTACCGCAATGTTAGCCGCTAATGTCCGCATACCTTCAAACACGCTCCATTCCATAATGGCGGTGTTGCCCGTTGCCATTAGTACGATCATAGTTTCACCCACCGCGCGGCCAAGGCCCATCATCACCGCCGAGAAAATCCCTGGGCTTGCGGTCAGCAGCACAACACGAGTCAGGGTTTGCCAAGGCGTCGCGCCCAGCGCCAAACTGCCGTTAGATAGATGGCGTGGCACAGAGAAAATCGCATCTTCGGCAATCGAGAAAATGGTTGGAATAACCGCAAAGCCCATGGCGATACCCACCACCAGCGCGTTACGTTGGTCGAAGGTGATGCCTAATTCGTTAGTGATAAATTGGCGAGTGTTACCATCAAACAATGCCACTTCAATCATCGGGCTGATGGCAAAGGAGAACCAACCCACAAAGCAGATAACCGGGATCAGCATCAGCTCCTGATAGACTTCGGGTAAACGTTGTTTCCATTTACCAGGTAACTTGCTCCAAGAATAGGCTGAAAGCAAAATCGAGGTCGGCAGCAAGATCAGCAGCACTAAGATGCCCGGCAAGTGTTCTTCAATCAGCGGAGCTAACCAAAGTCCTGCGAGGAAACCTAAGATAACCGTCGGTAAAGCTTCCATGATTTCGATGGTTGGCTTAACAATGCCGCGCACCTTAGGCGACATAAAGTAAGCGGTATAAATCGCGCCAGCAATCGCTAATGGTACAGCAAATAACATGGCGTAAAATGCGGCCTTCATGGTGCCAAAGGCCAATGGCATTAAGCTCAGCTTGGCTTCAAAGTCATCACTGCCCGAGGTAGATTGCCACACAAATTTTGGCTCAGGGTAACCTTCGTACCACACCTTATTCCACAACGCGCTCCAAGATACCTCGGGATGAGCGTTTTCGACGTTGAAAATATTTAGCTTGTTGTTCGCTTCGACGACTAAGCCATTTGAACGTGGGCTAAACCCCATGGCTCCCGGATTTTTAAGGTCAAAGGTTTTATCAAACAGTTCACGCTCACTGGTGGTGTAAAGCAGTGATAGCTCACCTTCGGGGCTCACCACAGCAAAACTTTTACGGTAAAACTCAGAAGCCATAGAGGCAACAGGTGGTAAGCCCGAAAACTCACGAATTTCTTTATATAAACGGCCTTTTGGACCATTTACTTGGAAGTACTGGGTCACCACACCGCTGTCATAACTCACTAAAATCGAGCTAGCACCTGCAAGCAAGGCAATATTATTAACCTTAGACTTGTCCTTTTCGGCATCAATAACTTGAATTAAATCGATATTTTCAATGTCACGAATATTGTAAACAAACACTTTATTGCCCATCTGCAACATCAGTTGGCGTTGATCAGGAGTCATTAATTGGTGTGCGGCTTTTTTAGGTGCATCGGGCAGTAATGCGCTTGTCGTTGTCCACTCTATCTCTTCGGTCATCATGTTTTCTTGACCTTCGAGGCGACTTAAACGCCAAGTACCATTATCATCTTGATAGGCAAAGGTGATTTTATCGCTACTGAAACTAAAGGCTAAATGGTTGATAGCACTACCGGATTCATCAATCGTGATCGGCGTTTCACCTGCGCTATAACGCAGTTTTGGCGTGATAAGACGTTTATTATTGGGATAGCTTAACCCAAACTCAATGCCCACGATTAGGGCTTGGCCGTTACTCAAACCTAGGGCAAAACGTTGCTCACTCGGCGCAGCAATCGCGGCGCTGGTTACGCTCACACCCGCAGGTAATGGCGGGGTAAAACTGGAGAGTAAGCTGCCATCGGCAACAGTGTAGAAATCCACTTGGCCATCAGCGGCTACGCGATACATTACCTCATTTTGCTCATCAGCACCGACCATCAGGGTCGCGACTTCAGCATGTTGATAACTCACGCTTTTTACTGGAATCACATCCGCGCTGTCGAAAATGGGTTTAATCACGTATAACAAATAGAAGAAGATCAACAATAAGGCGACAAACACCATAGTGCCGCCAATCGTGACCCCAATTTGAGCCGCTTTATCCTTAAATGCCCTGCGACTTGAACGTCCGCCTTTCAGCATACTGTGCGGCGCAGAACCAGGTTGAATGACCTGACTTTCCATTAAGAACCTCTATTATTAAAGCCTGTGAGTTTTTTCGCTAGGAATTGCGAAATGCTATGCTTACACTGTTTGAGCATAAACTGAGCAATAACAACACCCTTCATTCTAAGTGCGTTGAATTATATGACGCAAAGATGACAGTTGTGTTACACCCCGTTGTAAAACAGGTGCCTTTTACAAAAAATAGGAGTCAGTCGCCATGCTACGATATTTAATCACGCTTCAAGCACCTGATAGAAAAGGATTAGTAGAGCAAATCGCCCACGCCGTGAGTCGCCATGGCGGCAATTGGCTCGACTCAGAATTGCGCCATATTGACGGGATTTTTGCCGCCATTTTGTTACTCGAAGTGCCTTCCCTGAAAATGGACGAACTGATTGAAGCTTTAGAGTGTATCGACGGGCTCACCCTCACCTATGCTAAAACCTCAGTCGCCCTCAAACCCATTAAGCGACTGACCTACAGTTTAGTGTCCTACGACAGACCCGGATTAGTGCTGGATATCTCCAATCGGATCACCGCGCTTGGTATCAATATCGAGCAATTTAGCAGTCAATTTGAAACCGCTGGCCATACTGGCATCGCCCTCTTTCGCGCCACCATAGGTTTAGGCTTGACCGACCTTGCTCAAGAGGAGCAACTGATGCAATCCCTCTATGCCCTCGGTGATGACTTAGTGCTGGATAAACTCAGCCGTTAGGTTTCAACACTTTTAACAAAAAACGCCGCGGGCACTGCCAGCGGCGTTTTTTTATAGAGACTTAGCTAACTTTCTGGTGCCGAGACTTAATCAAATAACGCAGCGGCACTTGTGAAATCAGCATACCGAGCAGCATCAAACCGCAGCCAACCAAGGCGCGCAGCCCTAAGCTCTCCCCAAGGAATAAAATACCGCCGATGGCCGCAAACACAGTTTCTAAACTCAAAATAATTGCCGCGTGGGCAGGATGCGCATGCTTTTGCGCTAGCACCTGCAAAGTATAGGCAATACCCACTGAAATCAGCCCCGCATAGGCCAGTGAGCCCCAGGCGGCAACCACCTTATCGACTGTCGTAACCTCAATGGCCGCAGACACCAGCAGGCTTAATACGCCGCACACCAAAAATTGCATCATGGCGAGTAACACTGGCGAAATCCGCTTGGCAAAATGATCTACCGCCAAAATGTGCATCGCCCAAAACAGCGCGCCAATCAATTGCAGCATATCGCCATAACCAATGTGAAAGCCGTCTTTAATACTTAAAAAATACAACCCCACTAATGCAACGGCACACCCCAACCAGGTATTTGCGCCAGTAGCATGTTTCAGCGCCAGCCCCAAAATCGGCACTAACACAATATAAAGCCCAGTGATAAAACCCGCATTGGCCGCGGTAGTATACAGCAGCCCCACCTGTTGCAATGAGGCGCCTGCAAACAGCAATCCGCCTACCGCCACGCAGCCAATGGCAAAATCTTTGGGTGTACCGAGATGAATTTTACCTTGCCGAGCCAAGTACCACACCAGTGGAACGAGTGACAGCGTACCAATTAAAAAACGTAGCCCGTTGAATGCAAAGGGCGATAAATGCTCCATTCCTAAGGTTTGCGCGACAAAACCAAAGCCCCAAATGGCAGCGGCGAGCAGGAGTAAAAAATTGGCAGGCAAGATACTGTCTCAATGATTAAAAAGGATGACAAGATTACCGATATGCTGGACGCTTGTCCAAAATAACCTACAAGTGAATAACAAACTGACGCACTCACCACGAGTTAATTGACAGTTCATTGACCCCCGTTAACCGCCGTACATTTAAATCAAGTTGGGGTATCAATCGAAAATTCCTATCTAAACTCGACTAGATAATCTTGTATACTGCACACCAAGCAATGACGAATGCATAAGTGCGCTGGGAAGCCTTGCCCAACCCAGTGACACAATAAAAACTAGGAACACCTATGTTAGGAACGCTAAAAAAGCTGCGCGCACACTTAGATGAGGCGCAACAAGTACAGTATCAACTGGTGATAGGTGAAGAATTACTGCCACTGAATCCCTTAATTGGCAAGCCGCTGACACTTACCCACACGGGTAACATCTTCTGCTGTAACTGCGGCAAAAAGACCAAAAAGAGCTATTCGCAAGGCCATTGCTTTGTGTGTATGCAAAAGCTCGCCAGCTGCGATATGTGCATCATGAAGCCCGAAACTTGCCACTTTGACCAAGGCACCTGCCGGGAGCCAGAGTGGGCGCAAAGCCATTGTTTTGTGCCGCATTATGTTTATCTATCTAATACTTCAGGCATCAAAGTCGGCATCACTCGCCACACTCAACTGCCAACTCGTTGGATTGACCAAGGTGCCACCCAAGGTTTACCGATTTTTAAAGTGTCGACACGACAAATCTCGGGTTTAGTGGAAGTGGAGTTAGCCAAGCTCATCAACGATAAAACTCACTGGCAAGCCATGTTAAAGGGCCATGCCGATGATATCGATTTGAATGCTAAGGCTGCGGAACTGATCCCACACATCGAAGCAAAACTGCATGAAATCGCTATGCAAAAAGGTGATTACAGCATCGAGCGATTGCAGGAAGACATTCAAACCATTCATTATCCGATTGAAGTTTTCCCCAAAAAAATCAGCTCACATAATTTTGATAAAGACGCCGTGGTCAGCGGAATTTTACAGGGCATCAAAGGCCAATATTTACTGTTCGATACGGGCGTGATTAATATCCGCAAATTTACGGCCTATGAAGTGAGTGTATCCTTAAGCAACTAGCTTACGCCGCGTTGTGCTAAGGCGAAGCCCTACACAACGCGCGCTATTCTTGGCTTAGCAACGCTTGGCTTGAAAGGCAATGTACTAACCAACTTGCGCTTCCATATAGACAAGTTCCCAAATATGTCCATCGGGATCTTCGAACGCATGGCCGTACATAAACCCTTGATCTTGTGCTTGACGATAGGCTTTGCCACCATGCAGTTCAGCAAGTTTTACCAATTGGTCGACACGTTCTCGACTGTCACAGTCTAGGCAATTGAGTACCTCTGTCGTGGCATGGGCATCGGCAATCACCTTATCGGTAAAACCAGCAAAAAAAGGCTTCGCCAGCAGCATCACATAAATATTGTCCGCGATCACCACGCAAGCAGCCTGCTCATTGCTGTATTGATCATTGATGCCAAACCCTAGACCAGCGTAAAAAGCCCTTGATTGTTGAACACTTTCAACCGCCAAATTAACAAAGATACTTTGTGCCATCATAATCTCCCTTTATAAGTCCTCTGCGGACGTACATCCTAGTCAGGTAAAAATACCTGTCATCTGTAGATAGGTAAGTAAATAGCTAACTGAATTGTCTAGTCTATCATTGCAACATCCTAAACTCGTGTTCCAGCTAGCTCTTTAGGCGAGCATCTTACTCACCTTAAGACTTTACTGATTACTGCGCCAAAATATCCGCCCTATTGCACCGCATGGGTGGCGGGCAGCGATAGCAGCATTTCCTCGATTGAGCCATCGAAGCGGGCTTTGACTTCATCCATATCCTTTATATTGGCAAAGCCTTGGCCAAGAACTCGCCATACCATCTCATAAGGCTGACCCGCAATGCCCGTTGGCTTAAAAAAGCTAATCAACACTGAGCCTTTATCGTATTTTTTAAGATCAACACCTTGATTCGACAGGCCAGGCACTAAGCCTGCGGTGGCGAGTATCTGCTCATCCGACATTTGTGTGCCCATGGCGATGCCGAACCCCACTTGAAAGTCCGCCAGTTGCGGGTCTTCAACCCAGCGATAACCTTTTGTCAGCAGCACTTTTTTAAGGGTGTCCTGCATATGTTGTAAGACTTGTTGCTGATCGAGCCTGCGGTCAACAAAGATCTTCTGTAGTGTGGGATGCCAACTATAGGTCATGGCGCTCGGCGGTAATTGACTCAAATCCCCCGAAGTTACGACAGTAGTTCGTAGCGCTTGCGAATCATCGTTCACACTTACACAGGCGGTAAGACCTAGCAAACTCAAGCTTACAATTGTCAGTACACGTCTTATTTTTTGTGGTAAATACATGCTCTTTCCCTTATGGCAATTTTTACAGCTTAAGGATAGTTGCTATTTCTCAGACTGAAAGTCGATATTCATCATAGTGTTAAATTGCAACGTTCGGCAACCGCTGCACTTATATTGCTCAGAAACCTTAGTGTGCACCACATAGTTATGATTTGTTACTTTATAAAGCCCGTACAGCGTATAGGCGCGATTCAATTTACCCGCTAGAATGCCTCGCTCAACGTCAGTGATAGTAATACCTCGACGCTTAAATTCGAGAGTAATATCCCTATTACAATGCCAAAAATGACAATAAATAAAAGGTGTGGAATTTATCTATGGAGTTAATACTGGCTATCGCATTGTTTGCCTTTTCATCGGGGATCACTCCAGGGCCTAACAATATTATGCTGATGACCTCAGGGGTCAACTTTGGCGTTAAACGCAGTATTCCGCATCTGATGGGGATTAGCCTTGGCTTTCCTACCATGATCCTCGCCATCGGCCTAGGCTTAAGCGCCCTATTTCAAGCCTACCCGATTATCCACCAAGTGATTAAAGTCATTGGGATTGTATACCTTCTGTACCTGTCATGGTTGATAGCCAATAGCAGTAGCAAGATGGAGGGCAAGAGCATCGCTAAACCTTTTAGTTTTCTGCAAGCCGCTGCATTTCAATGGGTTAATCCTAAAGGCTGGATTATGGCCGTTGGCGCGATTGCCACTTTTACCTCAGTACAACAGGATCTCACACCTCAAGTGGTCACTATTGCCACAGTGTTTTTATGTGTGGCTTTTCCCTGCGCCGTAGTGTGGCTTGGGTTTGGTGTAGCACTTAAACGTATTTTGAAAAACGAACGCCAGCAGAAGATCTTTAATATCACTATGGCCATCTTGCTTGTGGCGTCTATCATCCCTATGATCGCTCCCTAATTTTGGCCGTAAGAGTTAAGCACTAGCATGAATGAGATAGAACTGATCACTCAACAAACCGATAACTGGGTGAAAAAAGTGATCATGAAATACAATATTTGCCCCTTCGCCAGACGTGAGGTCGAGCGCGGCAGTATTCGCTATCTTGTTGTTGAACAAACCAAAGTCAAGCTAGTGCTTAAGGCATTGATTGAAGAATGCCAATACCTGGATGCGCACCCAGAGCACGAAACCTCGCTGTTTATTCTGCCGCGGGGATTTGAGGGCTTTTACACTTACCTCGATCTCGTCGATATGGCGAACGACGCCTTATTCGACAACGACTATGAAGGCGTGTATCAGCTCGCGCACTTTCATCCCGATTATTGTTTCGAGGATGAACCCCAAGACTCGGCGGCAAATTTTACCAACCGCGCCCCCTACCCAACCCTGCATATTATCCGCGAAGCCAGTATGGAGTTAGCCCTTGCTAACTACAATGACCCCGAGTCCATCCCCGAGCGCAATATTCAATTTTGTGAGCGTAAGGGCAGCGAGTTTTTTATTAAATTACTCGCAGAGTGCATGGGGAAATAGCTTAATCACGGCGGGTAACACATGTACCGCGTAACAATCAGCTGAATGTTTGCGACAACGGAATGTAATCACGATGGACTTGATTATCCCATCAGCATTAAAGCCCTTTTTTAGCACAGAGATACCAGACTCACGCCAACTCGACATCGGTTTTGCCCTATTTGAATTTCCAAGATTTGAAGACCTCATCGATTTTCAAATGGGTTATCGCTGGCATGGTATCACCCAAGCGCGGGAGCCTACTTGGGATGATAATTGGCTAGTACTGGCAAGCTCCTATGGCGATCCCTTAATTTATCATTTAAAGGATGAACACATTCTTTTCGCTCGCCATGGCGCATGTGGTTGGAAGCCCAACCTTCTTTTTACCGATTTAGCCCAAATGTCTCGCTGTTTTAATGCGTTAGCAGCACTAATCTCCGACGCAGGCGACGCTCTTTTTGATGATGACGACAATATCCAGCCAAACTATGTTGAGTTAATTAAAGCGAAGATTGTGAATCATGTAGGGCTTGAGCAAGGCAACCAGATCGTCGAGCAACTAGAAATTATGGCCTACTAACATAAGAAGTATGCCGTAGAAATTTAAATGCTATAAATCATCACATTAAGGATATCTACGGCCTGTTTGTCATAGTCAGTAATACTCACGAATAAGATCAGTCGAACCTATAACTGAAAACGTGTTACTAATCCTTTTAGCGTAACGCCAAGGCTAGCAAGATTATCGGCGGAGCTTGCTGTTTCTGCTGCGCCATCAGCGGTTTGTTCGGCAATATCCCTCACTCTCACGATACTTTTATTAATATCTTCTGCCACAGCGCTTTGTTCTTCCGAGGCTGCAGCGATTTGATGTGTCATATCCTGAATACGGCTAACCGCAACGGCAATATCCACTAACATCTCACCGGCTTCGCGGGATAATGACACTGCGCCATCACTCAATGTTCGGCTTTTGGTCATCATTTGTACCGACTCCGATGTCCCTTTTTGCAAGTTAACAATCATATTTTCAATTTCTTCGGTAGAGGATTGTGTGCGGCTCGCAAGGCTTCGCACTTCATCGGCCACCACTGCAAATCCCCGTCCCGCCTCACCAGCCCTTGCAGCTTCAATGGCCGCATTTAGTGCGAGTAAATTAGTCTGCTGTGCAACCGATTTGATCACATCAAGGACGGCACCAATACTGACACTTTCCGATTGTAAGCGCTCCATAGCATGTGCAGTGGTCGCTATTTCCTTGGCTAAAAGTTCGATTTGGCTAACCGCTTCGATAACTTTTTTATTACCTACCGCAGTGGTGTGATCCGCCTCTTTAGCGGCTAATGCAACATTTTCAGCACTCGTTGAGACCTCTTGTACTGTCGCAGCCATTTCATTAATCGCGGTAGCGACTTGGTCAGTTTCACTACGCTGATTTTGCATCCCCACACTATTTTGTACTGTGACCGAAGAAAGCACCTCAGCCGATGAAGCCAACTGCACCACGCTATCACCTATTTGTGCCAACATTTGCCTAAGGGTGCTATTCATTTCATCCATGGCACGCAATAGTTCTCCCATCTCATCCTGACGCTCTGAGTGAATAGTGCTACTTAAATCACCTTCGGCAATTTTTCTTGCTGTAACAAGGGTTTGTTTAAGTGGCCCAACAATTTGTCCACTGATTAACCAAGCCAGTAAGGGACCGACGACCAAGGCAACAATTAATGTACCAAGTACCACCTCCTTGGCTTGAGCATCCGCGTCTGCCCGCTGATGCTTTTGGATGTCAACTAATTCACGAATATTCACCATCAATGTTTGTGCAGCCTCGCCCATCGACTGTGTTAGGTTAGCCATATCACGGTTAACATTGACCAACGCATCAATATCCTGGTCATACCGATCCAGTATCTGTATGGCTTGCGCAGTATCTTCCCCCTTAAGAGTGGCAATAGTCTGAGATAATCTGGCAATGGCATCTTTTGCCGTTTTTAAATTAAGATCACTAGCATCATAGACATAGCCTCGAATGTGATAACGTAACATGGTCATTTGCTGGCTAACACTTAAGGCATCTTTTAATAATTCAGTATTTTGGGTCGCTTGAGCCTTGTTGGTCATTCTATCTACCAATTCCGCATAAGTGGCAACCAACTTTGCTCCCACTTGGGCACCTGTGACTTTTAATGCCTGTTTATGCTTAAACACATCACTAAACTGATTTATTGATTGATGATACCGTTCCATCGCCACTAATGATTCTTGAAGATACTGTCTATCGTAGGCATCGCTATACTCTGACAATTGTTGCTGTAAACCACTTTTTGTATTTTCAATTAAGCTCTGGAGTTCATCTAATTTTGTTAAATCGCCATTTGCGATAAATTCTAATCGCACGGCCTTGGCCGCAAGCAAGGTTTTATCGACATTGGCAATAAACTCTAACCGACGACTACTGATATCGATTGAGGTAAGTCCCCTGTATCCAGCCGCTGCGACAATAAATATCAGCAATAACAAGATCCCAAAACCAAGCCTTAACTTATTGGTTACTGTCATGTTTCCTAGCAGGCGGCGCAAACCTTCCATTTAAATACCCCGTATCAATTTTAAAGATGAGTAAACAAATCCAGTGCAATTGTAATAATTTTCCCATGGCCGTTTATTGACCTAGTTAACCAATTGGTAAAATACATTATATGTATAACATTTAAATCAAAAGTATATTGTGGAAGTCAGAAGAAAGAGAAATCGTAGAGAGCAACTGCATTCGATTAAAAAGATAAATATACTTATTAAAACAATACTTTATATCATCACAACAAGACTGATGGCGACAAAATATCTGGCAGTTCTTCATCATTGTCGATACTAAAAGCAATAAAGTCATCGGTCTTAGGTATCGCTTGATACACTTCAGTCTGAGTAAACAGCTGTAGGCATTCAGAAAATATCGAACGTATTTGCCCCACTATGGCTTCCCACTCGCTAAAGTCATCCTCGGGTAAGCGCTGTTGAATCGCTTGCAACTCGTCCTCTGAAAGCACATAAAGCGTCCTCACACATTGATACTCCCTGTCACCCGTATTGAACTTAAGCTATTGATAACACTCGCTGAGTTAAATATGCGGTTAATTCAATGTCATCCATTGACTGATTTACGCCTTTTAAGGTCGATTTATTTGCTAAGCAGTCCGAACGTTCATCACACAAAGAGATAACCCCACGCTCTTATCCCTAAAACACCTCACTTAAACCAACCTTTGATACTCGTCAGCAGTGAGCGACAGTAAAAATGCACACTCTTGGCTTGGCAAAATGTAGTGATAGACTCAACGCTGTTGCTATGTAAATGGTGTACCTTAATAGGCCAGCTGCCCCGCTTCAGTTGACGCTCAAGCAATTTCACATCCCGCGGATACGATTAATATCCTCTGAGTTTTTAGCGCGTAAATGGATGACAGGGCTTAAGGCGTGGTCCGACGTACTTCTCATAAAATCCAAGCGTAAAGACTCCAGCAGATAAGCTTTCACGACGGCTTTATAGTTCGACAGTAACCCTTTGATCTGCGCGAAATGGAGATACTCATGGAGCTTGATATAGCCAAATAACGAGAGCGCCCCAGGTGTTCAGCCAACTCGAGCAGCGATGACAACATCAAGCGCACTTCGTGTGCATCTGAGGATTTCGACATATTGCTGTTAGGGTTCAGCGCCATATCGCTTCCCGATTGCAGCAGCACTTGGAACAGCGTCTCTGCATCGAGCGTCATCACCCATGGTGCTCAGTGCCTTCGCTCTTCATCAATTCGATGGCCTTATCAACGGCGGTTTGAGATGTGAAAATCGGCATAAAAGAATGATCACAGCCATCCTCGAGGGGGACATACCACTGGGTGATGCCGATAGCCATCGCACCTTCACCCGCCTCGGGCGCCCCAGTGCTACTCTCACTCAAGATAAAGAGTATTGGTTGGCTAAGCAGTTGATAAAACTCGGCCGGATAGAGATTGTCTTGGAGGGCCTTAACAAAACTTTGTTAGAGTGAGGTCGTCTCCTCTAAGGTGTACAACATTGACAAACTTCCTGTCATTAAGCCGTTAAGACCTTAACTATCAAATAGTTAAAAATGATTTTTAACCATTCGATTCATACTGACCAGATTAAATCGCCTGGGCATGGCAAAACATTGAGGGTGTCGAATATCCCACAATCGGAATAATAGCTGGCGCTTAGCCGCGTACCGAGCCTACGGAGTCGCAAACTCGGCACTCAGGAGTAACGGATTGATAAAGCTACAGACTTAATCCCCACACTTCAAAGGCATCGCGGCAAAGTTGCTCACGAAAATCCGGATGGGCGATATTAATCAAGGCCTGTGCCCGTTCACGTAGCGAGCGGCCACGAAGATTCGCCGCGCCATATTCGGTCACTATGTAATGAACATGGGCGCGGGTAGTTACCACCCCCGCCCCAGGAGATAACACGCTAGCGATGCGAGAAACCCGACCTCCAGAGGCCGTACTTGGCAGCGCAATCACAGAGCGGCCACCTTCGGACAGCCCCGCGCCGCGGATAAAGTCCATCTGGCCACCCACGCCCGAATAAATCTTAGTGCCAATGGAATCGGCACACACTTGCCCGGTGAGATCGACCTGAAGCGCCGAGTTAATCGCCATTACATTGGGGTTTTTACGGATAATAGACGTGTCGTTCACCTGCTCGATATCCATAAAGATAACCGCAGGATTATCATCCACATAGTCGTATAACTTCTGGCTACCTAAGGCAAAACCTGTAACCAGTTTTCCGGGGTAAAAGCGCTTTTTACTGTTGTTAATCACGCCCTTTTCAACCAATTGCAAAATCCCGTCGGAAAACAATTCGGTATGCACGCCTAAGTCTTTGTGCTCGGTCAGGCAGGACAATACCGCATCGGGAATTGCGCCAATGCCCATCTGCAAACAATCGCCATCGCGGACTAATTCAGCCACATTTTTCCCTATCGCCAGACTCACAGCATCGCCAGTGGCAAACGAATGAATGGGTAAACTGGCGCTTTGCTCATACACGGCGGCAAAACGGTCGATATGAATAAAACCATCGCCGTGGGTGCGGGGCATTTGTGGATTAATATGGGCAATGATTTTACCTGCCACTTGGCAGGCGGCTAAAGTGGCCTCCACCGAAATTCCTAAGGAACACATGCCATGTTTATCCGGCGGCGACACTTGGATAATCGCGGTATCGATTTTTTGCTCGCCGCTGCGGAACAGTTTAGGCACTTCAGAGAGGAAAATCGGCACATAATCGGCATCGCCACTTTGTAATAACGGCCTTGTAGGTACCCCACCGAAAAAACAGCGATGGCGCAAATGCCCACGTAAATCGGGATGACTTAAGGATTCAGCACCTTCGGTATGTAACTGTAATAAGGTGAGATTTTCAAGGGTGAGCGCATGTTTTGCCAGCGCATCTAATAGGACTTTTGGAGTTGCGCCCATGGAATGGGTCCACAGAGTTTCGCCACTTTGGATCAGTGAAACCGCTTCGAGGGCACTTTGACACACAATCGCAGGCATACAGAATTCCTTCGCTAAGCTAAATCTCTATTCCTTTTGTGTATGATGCAACGTTGATGCGCATCGCGCTGCTCAGCCGAATAGGCCTTCACATTCACTGAGCTGATAACCTCAGGTATCGATTTACACAAATCGGTCTGTATAAATCGCGCGAAGGGACACACTAAGCCATCACATAAAAGGAACATTTTGTTAGCAGCAGTGTAAGCGAGTTCTAAAGTAACTAACATCCATTTCAACTACTTAGTCCAAATCTTTACGCATAATTTGCGTTAAATCAAAACTCGCGCCTAAAGCGTGAGTCAGCCCCTTAATCCAAACGTTTAGAAAAGCGCAGGCTTGCCACCAGCAGCCCTAAGCAGGTAAAGCCAATCATCCACAGCGCATCAAATTGCAAGTCACTCACCTCGGCATCCCGAAGCACAATCGCGCGGGACATGCGCATAAAGTGAGTCGCGGGTAACGCCTCGGCAATCCACTGCGCCGCTACGGGCATGGCCTCGTAGGGGAACATAAAACCCGACAACAAAATCGATGGCAGCAGGATAAATACCGTCATTTGCATCGACTGTAACTGGGTTTTCGCGATGGTCGAAATCACTAGGCCTAAGGTCAAACTGGCGCAGATAAACAACATGGCCGCCAACGCAATCGAGTCCAAACCGCCGCGAATCGGCACGGCAAACAGCAAATGCCCAGCGGTAAGAATAATCGCCAATTGCACAAAGCCGACTAACACATAAGGGGTTATTTTACCTAGCATTAGCTCAATCGGCCTCACCGGCGTGGTGATTAAAAACTCCATATTGCCCTGCTCGCGTTCGCGCACAATCGCGGCCGAGGTAAACATCACCATGGTCATAGTCAAAATGACCCCTAAGAGGCCGGGGACGATATTCACCACAGATCGCTGCTCAGGGTTAAAATACTGCACCACCTCAAAACTGGGGGGATTGGATTTGACCGCCCTGCCCGCAATTTCATCCAGCGGCATTTGTCTTAAACTGCGAATGGTGGAGGCGACCACAGTATCCGAGCCATCCACCAACCATTGACCGACAGGCTCGGCAAAATAGGTCTGCCCTGCAAACGCCGGATGCCGTACTAAACGCTCGTCAAGATCAGCACCTAAATACAGCACGGCTTTCACTTCGCCGCGGGTGATCGCTGCTTCCGCCTCGTTGACACTCAAATAGCGATTTTTAAAATCAACTACTTGGGTCGCTTCTACCGCCTTGACTAAAGCACGGCTATAGGCGGAGTCACTTAAATTGACTAAACCTGCGGGTAAATGACGCGCATCGGTATTGATGGCATAGCCAAACAATATCAACTGCACTAAGGGGATCATCACTATCATGCCGAAGGTCATGCGATCCCGCGATAACTGTCTGAGTTCTTTGACCACTACGGCCCAAATTCTACCTAGCATCTTGAGCCTCCACTGTCGTGGCCTCACTGCCGTTTGGCGGCGTTAGCTGGGCACGTCCGCCCGTGCAAGTCACAAACACATCCTCAAGGCTTGGGCGCACCTCGGTCAGTGCCCGCCCAGCAACCCTTGGGCTTAACCAAGCCAGCGGATCTGCAATCGAACTTTGCACTAAAACCCGTAAACGGCTGCCAATCTGCGCCGCCGATAACACGTTAGCGTCGCTTATGAGTGATTGTTTTAGTGTGCGTAAATCATCCCCCGATACTTCAATCACCCGCGCGCCCATGGCGGCCATTAATTGTTGCGGCGAGCCGTCGGCACGTTTTATCCCACGCTCTAAAATCGCGAGACCATGACAACGCTCGGCCTCATCCATATAGTGGGTCGAGACTAAAATCGTGGTGCCTTGGGCACAGAGATCGAACAGCCGTTCCCAAAACTCGCGGCGATTTTCAGGGTCCACCGCCGACGTTGGCTCATCGAGGAATAACAGCTCAGGATGATGTAAGGTTGCGGCAGCTAAGGCCAAACGCTGTTTTTGCCCACCGCTCATGGAACCCGCCATTTGCTTCTCGCGCCCCGCCAAATCGTACAAGCTTAATAACTCGGCCAAACGCGCCTTAGTTTGGTGACGATTCAGCCCATAAATTTGCGCCACAAACTCGAGATTTTCCCGCACCGATAAATTGTCGTAGAGGGAGAATTTTTGCGTCATATAGCCAATGCGGCGGCGCAGTTTTTCCTCGGCGCCGGGCAAGGTTTCGCCCAGCACCCGAATATCCCCCGAGGTTGGGCTAAGCAGCCCAGTCAACATCCGAATAGAGGTCGATTTACCACAGCCATTGGGGCCTAAAAAACCATAAATCGTACCCTTAGGGATCGCCAAATCGAGATTTTCTACCGCATTGATGCCGCCAAAGGCGCGGGTCATACCACGGGTTTCGATAGCAAACTCAGGAGCCGCGGTAGATGTTTCAGCCGCTGATGTCCCAGCGACTGTCCCCCCTGCTGAAGCCTGTTGTGCACTCATGGCAGTTGTACCTCAAGGGCCATTCCCGTGGGTAAATCCTGTCCTTCTGGCGAAATATCAATATCGGTGAGATACATCAATCTCGCCCTATCGCGTTCATTTAAGGCATAAAAAGGGGTGTAAGCCGGTTGACTGCGAATATTACGCACAGTGCCAGCAATAGGCTGCGTGCGGCCATCGACAAGGATCTTAACTTGGTTACCCGCCTTGACCCTATCGAGCCAAGTCGCAGGCAGATACACCCGCACATAGGGATGCTCAATTGCCAATAAACCAATAAGTTGACTCCCTGCGGCCACCCTATCACCCACCCGCCAAGGCAAGGTATCTACCATTGCGGGTTTCGCCGCCACTAGGCTTAAATCCTTAAGGGCTTTTTGCTCCTGCGCCACCGCAGCCATGGCCGCCTCGACTGCGGCTCTGGCTTGTTCGAGTTGCTCGCTGCGGGTGCCGTTTTGCAGCAGTCTTAAGCTCTGCTCGGCTTCGGCTTGCTTGGCAAGGCTGGTATCACGCGCCGCGCGCGCCGCATCTAAATCTGCTTGACTGAGCACCTTAGTCTTAAATAACCGTTGTGTACGCTCAAAACTCTGCTGCGCCTCTTTAACACTGGCATTGGCGCCATCAAGGGCGGCGCGTGCTTTATCTATGTCTTCCGAGCGAGCCCCCGTTACAGCTTCCGCCAGCTTTGCCTGCGCCTGTTTAAGCTCGGCCTGACGCTGGCTAAGGCGCGCCTTAGCGGCGGTGCTATCCAGCTCGAGTAATACTTCCCCCGCCTGCACTTGCTGGCCTTCGACCACATTAATTCGATTAATCAGCTCCCCCACGGGGGCGGTGAGGGTTAACCTATCGCGCTCAACCGTACCCAGCACTCGGGAGGATTCATCGCCACAGGCTGTTAATTGCAGCAACAGCGCCGCGCCCAATAGACTCCTCACCAGCTTGCCCCATCTTTGGGGAGATAGTTGCCGCGTCTTAACCGACATCACAGCTAACCCATTAGATACACTCATCATTCACTCCTAGGTTCACGCAAAACGCCCTGGGTAAACACCTGCATATTGTGCAGTGCCAAACGTTGTAAATCCTCGGCATTGCTACTAAACAGGCCAAACTGACGCATTAAAACCGGGGGAGCAATCAGCGGAAACACCATCAAACTGATAAAACTCAGGCGCACTAAATTGGGGTCTAGCCCTGCTTTGAGTAATCCAGCATTCACTAATGCCGACTCAACCCATTGGCGCGAGAGGGACAGAATTTGCTCAAACACCGACAACATGATCCGATAGGCCTCGGTGCCATCGCCTTCCTGCAACACACGCACGATTAATCGGGGTAATCCGGGATTAGGTGCCATCACCCGATAATAGATCTGCATCAGTTCGCCAATATCATTAGGTGCTTGAGCGCAGGAGATTTCACGCAAACGCGCAATCACAGGCTCGAGGGTTTCACGCACCATCTGCTCGAATAGCCCAGCCTTAGAGCCAAAGTAATAACGGATAAGCGCCGCATCCACCTCGGCCTCACGGGCTATTTCACGGGTAGAAACAGTGGGATAACTGCGTTCACTAAAGAGCGTCACCGCGGCGGTGATCAGCCGTTGACGTGCATCAGAGTTGCCTTTCGGGCGACCAGCAGCCATAGACAGCCCAGATTGGGCGGCAAAGGGAACCACACCTCTTGGGCGACGAGGGATAACCGACATAAGCCTCTCCGGCAGAATTCATCTATTGATGAATATACTGAAAAGCTGCTGGAAAAGGCAGCAGTTAAATTCCTCATTTTGGTTAAAATTGAGGAATTTAACCTAAAGGCTTAAGCCTAAAATATCAGAGGTTTAAAACCACTCTTAAGGCTTGTATTTATCTTTGATGAAATCCTAAGCCCCTTTGACGATAGCGCTTAAACGCTCAATAAATTGCTGCACCGCCTCAATGGAATCAAAACTAAAGGCCAATCCATAGTGGGTTTCAGTCAGACTTTTATGTAAACGTTTGGGAAATCGCGTCATTTCCGCGCTGTGGTAATAGTCATATTTAGCATGCACGCCTGCTAAGGTGGTAAATTCACCCGAAAATATCTCAAACGCGGGGCGAATAATCAGTTGCGGCGTTTTGCCATCCATATGCAGGTAAAAGGCTTCCTTAGTACCTGGCAACATATATTCGGTAATGCTCTTCACCGAAAAATTGCTACGGCAATTGAGTTCGGTTAAACAGCGGCTCATTTCCTGTTGTGTGATGGCCAAAGGTGCCTCCCAATAAGTGTGAAAACGCTATAGAACCAATAAAGATCCAAAACGTTAAAGTAAAAATAATTTTTGAGCCATCCCAGCCAATTCAAACGGCTAAATACGCTATACGTTTTATTAGCGTTTACTGATCAAGCAATTAGCTGTCGGTTAGGTCATATTAAAACAAAGTCAAAAGATTGTCGCTATGTCATTAAATTGTATAGCGAATTTTTGCTTGCCAGCCCCAAATGTTGCGACTAGGTTAATAAGCCAGAGTAAGAGTCTACCCTGTCCACCATAGCAAGGTCACTCAGCTTGTGAACTTTTACTCCCAGTGGTTTTACTGCGCAGCATTCCTTAAAACCAGCCCAAGATTGCCTTGCACCAGAGTGCAGCGATGTCAATCGACACAGACACCTGATTAATGTTCACGATTGCAGTGCACTGTAAGGCCGCGCTCAATCACTAGAGATGAGAAACACCCATGAAGATAAAAAACACCTTAATGCTCTTGGGTCTGTTAGCTGTCAGTCCCGCGATTTTTGCCGCAACAGGTATCGCCTTTGTTCACGGAACCGGAAAACAAACCAATGCGTTAGCCGACTATTGGACTTCGGAATTTGTTAACTCAGTGCGCCAAGGGATCCCCGTCCCCAATAATTACACTGTTATCAACTGTGACTTCGACCAATATATGTGGGAAGAAGCCGCCGCGGGTTGCCTCGCCACTCAGCTCAATAGCTTTATCCAAGCGAAAAATATTGATGATTTAATCCTGCTGACCCACTCTAATGGCGGTAATGTGGTGCGCTGGATTTTATCAAACCCGACTTGGGACAGCCGTTATCCTGCGGTGATCAAAGCCACTTCAAGGGTTATTGCTCTTGCGCCATCGAGTGGCGGCACGCCGCTCGCCGATGCAGTCAATCAAGGCAATGTGTTCGAAACCACCCTAGGTTGGCTCTTAGGCTATGGCAGCAATGCGGTCAAACAGCAGCAAGTCGGCTGGATGGCAAACTACAACAACACTTGGCTCTATGGCACCTCGGGTCGCCCGAGTTTAGGTAAGCCCTTCGAGGTGGTTGTCGGCTCGGATGTGGATTCCGCCATTTGGGACAGCGACAGCTACTGCGCTGGCTATCAATATCAGGTCGCCCTCGAAACTACCCAAAACTGGCTCGATAGCTGCTCCGACGGCTTCTTAAATTGCAGCTCCCAAAAAGCCGCAGGCACAGTCTGGTTTACCGATAAACAAAAGACCCGAGGCCAAGAACCGTTAAGCCATCAGCAGAGTCGCCGTGCCTGCTTTAACTTAGACACGCTGATCCGCAATCATATTTAAGGAGCTCACTATGCCACCTTTTACACTCCGCACCTTAAGCAAAGCGGTCAGCTTGGTCATATTAGCTAGCCTGCTCGGTGCCTGTCAGGATGAGTCACCCACGCCTGAGCCACAAAAAGAAGCCAGTCCAATGTATGCCAAGGGCTTAACCTTAGCCGCGCCGACGCAGAGCGACCTTGTCGATACTAATATCGCCTCGCCAACTCTCGCGCCGATTAATACCAGTACCGATTACGTCAGCTTTATCACTCCGCTCTATGGCGAATACCAAGCCAGTCAACCCGTGGTTGAGCAGGCAAGCCAAAGTGATGAGTATTGGCTTAATGTCACCGGCGCTGAGCTTAATGCCGGCGTGCAGCTTAACTTGAGCCAAGCGGGCAGTTTAGTGCGGATTGCGCCCCGCGGCGATGTCAGCACAGGCGCCTTAATGCATGCCGATGCCGTAGCCCCTGAGCGAGTGCAAATTCAGCGGATAGACCAAACGCCGCAGGGTAAAAACGCCAGCAGCTCGCAAGCAACGGAATCCTTGGTTAAATCGCTGGTGAGCGCCGAAGCCTTAGCGAGCGCGGGACTCGCCGATGACTCCAGCGCGCTGCAAATGTCTGAAAAAGCCACGGCCGGAGAATATCGCCTGCAAGTCAGCCAGCCCTTAGTCGCTAAGGCCAACTATCTGGTCAACGTGAAGGAAAAAGGCTCGCCCTATCAACTGAGTATCAAGGCGCCCAGCGCAATTGCGGCCGATGCCCAAACGGTTGGGGTTAAACTCGCCTTAAGCCAAAGCGATAATCAATTTGCGCCTAAGGCCAAACTCAAACAAGCCGATGGTACAGAGCAAGCGCTGGCCATGGTGAAACAAGGGGATGAATGGCAGGCTTTAGTGCCTGCGGACTTGCCCCTTGCCAGCAGCAATGCGGGGCTGAGTGAAATCGAAGTCACAGTCCAGACTCAGGTCGATGGCCGCCCAGTGCAGCGCACGGTGAAAACCGCCTTTAAGTCCTATGTAAACTCGGCCAGCATCAAACCCGAAGTGCTAACCGTTTGGGATAAAGGCGTACCGAATCAAGTCAACTTTGAGCTAACTGTCGCCGAAGCGGGTCGCTTTGGCCTTAGTGGGGTGCTAACGGGCACAAACGCTAAGGGGCAAAAAGTCGCAATTATGCGCACCCAAGCGGCAAACTGGTTAACCCCCGAATCCCCTAAACTTAAGCTGATATTTGACCCCAAACTTATCCAAGCCTCAGGCCTGCAACCGCCCTTTGAACTCAACGAGCTAGAGCTGCAAGACCAAGGGCAAATGGCACGGTTAAGTTTTCAGGCCAACGCACTGGTGCTTACGCGCTAACTCAATTTAACCCATTTCTCCCTTCCCAACCGCGTTAAGTGCCCACCTTGGGCACTCTTTTTTTACCCGTCATCCGAGTTTATGCTGCCAAGCCAAGCGTTTACCCAAGCGAAAGTGCAATTATCGCGCAATCCCCCAACCCTGTGACAACACATGGGTATCAGCACAACATGCTGTCACAATTTCAAGATAAAATTTACATTGATTATAAAAGCTTACTTCTTTTAAATAACAAGGAGTCTAGGCATAATGCCAATGTTTTGACGCAAAACCCCATAGCAACATATGCAAATGGAATATAAAAATAACAATGGCTAACGGCACCGCGATTCCTCCGCCTTAGTCGATGCTCAAGCAATGGAAATCCTATGAGTGACAGCACATTTTTTTTGGGTGAATGGCAAGTTAATCCCAGCGCCAACAGCCTGCTTCTGGGTAAGCAAGTTAAACAGCTTGAGCCTAAGGCGATGGATGTGTTGTTATTTCTCTGCCAAAACGCCGGTGAAGTGGTCAGCAGCGACGAAATTGTCAGCCATTGCTGGCCTGGGGTCGACACGGGCGACAATCCACTGCATAAGATTATCAACCAGTTACGTCGCGCCTTAGGCGATAGTGCCACCGAATCCCGTTACATTGAGACCATTCGCAAACGTGGTTATCGCACCTTAGCCGAGGTGCGCTTTCCCGTCGGCCACGAGGCCAGCGCCACGCCACAAACTTGGCAAGGTGGTTCGCCGTTTCCAGGCCTGCAAGCCTACAGCGCCAACTATGCCGACGTGTTCTTCGGCCGTAGCGAACAAATTAGCACGTTGCTGAATCGCATTAGCCAGCAAATCCATTTTGGCCGCGCCTTCTGCTTAATTTTAGGCCCCAGTGGTAGCGGTAAATCCTCCTTAATTAATGCCGGCGTATTGCCTAACCTCATGGCCGCCAATGGCTTTAATGGCGTTGGGGTTGTGGCCTATAGCAGCCTCGATTTTGCCGATGTTGCTAAGGGGCAACTGCTCACCGATCTGGCCAGTGCCATGCTCGATTGGGAGGTAAACGATATTCCAGTATTTGATGGCATGAGCGCCGATACGCTTGCCACCAAGCTTGAGCAAGATCCGCAGGGCATTGTCGAGATATGCAAACAAAGCCTTAAAAATCATGCTTATGCGACGCCACGCTTTGGCTTATTTATCGATCGATTAGAGGTGCTATTATCATCGCCGCTGTTTAGCAACGCCGAGCGCAGTGCCTTTATCGAGTTGTTAGAGCGTCTTGCCACTTCCCATGCGGTGTTGATTCTAAGTGCCTGTCGCAACGATTTTTATCCGTTGCTGGTCAATTATCCCAGTCTGATGGCGGGAAAAGCGCGCGGTGCCCATTTCGACTTTGCGCCGCCCACGCGCACCGAGCTGTTGCAAATGATCCGCCTACCAGCCGTTGCCGCCAATTTAACTTGGGACATTGACAGCGACACCGCCATGCCGCTCGATGAAATGCTCTGTAGCGATGCCGCCAGCAATCCAGATGCGCTACCCATGTTGCAATACACCTTGCAGGCGCTGTATTTACAGCGCAGCGACGATGACAAACTATTAGTCTCTGTCTATCGCACCTTAGGCGGCATCGAAGGCGCTATCGGTAAAAATGCCGAGCAGGCCATCTCCCATTTAACCGAGGCCGAAAAAGCCAGTCTGCCGCGGATTTTGTCCCTGTTAGTCACCCTGCGTGAGGATGAAAAATCCATCACCAGCCGCACCGCCCGTTGGTCGCAGTTGCAAAACTCGGCCGAAACCGCCCTAGTGCAAGCCATGGTCGATAGCCGCTTATTTGTGTCCCATCTGCAAAATGGTGAACCCTGTTTTAGCATCTCCCACGAAGCCCTGCTGCGCCGCTGGCCAAGGGCGACGGCGTGGATCAGCGAACATAACGACAGCCTTAGCATTAAGAGCCGACTACAGCATTTATCCCAGCGCTGGCTCAGCGAAGCCAAACACAGCGCCTATTTGCTGGCCGAGGGTAAACCCTTAAAAGAGGCCCAAAGCCTTAGGCAAAACCCCTTGTTTGACTTAGACGAGCGGGAAACCGACTTTATTGCCGCCTCCAGCAAACGCGCCACTATGCTGCGCTGGACGAGGCGCGTCACCGTCGCCCTGCTGTGCGTACTCACCTTAACCTCAGTCATTATGAGCGTTCGCAGTATCGAAGCCGAAAAGCTGGCCCAGCAAAAACGCCTCGCCGCCGAAGATCTACTCGGGTTTATGGTGGGTGACTTCGCCGATAAGATGCGCGGCATCGGCCGGATGGACTTACTCGACGGCATCAGCAATAAGGCATTGGAATATTTCACGGATTTCTCCAGCCAAGACGATGAAAAATACTTAAGCTTCGACGCCCGCTTCCAGCATGGGCAGACCTTAGAGGCCATGGGCGAAGTCGCCTATTCACGCAATAAAATCGATGAAGCCCGCAGCGCCCTACTCGCCGCGCAGGAAAAAATGCTGCCGCTGCTCGAATTGCAGCCAGACAACTTAGCCCTGCTAAAAACCTTAGGTGCCAATGCCTTTTGGTTGGGTCAAATTGAATACGATGATAGAAAGTGGGAATCGGTCGAACCCTTTTTTGAACTGTATTTGCAATATAGTCAAAAGATGTATTCCTTAGCGCCGGATGATAAGGATGCATTGATGGAACTATCATATGCATATAACTCCCTAGGTTCGCTTTCTATGCAACGACAACAATTCGTTGAAGCAAAGAATGGATTTCAGGAGTCTCTGACATTAAAACTTAGTGCTCTAGAAACAGATCCTAGTAATACACAACTTTTATCTGATGTAGTAAATGCACGATCTTGGTTAGCAAGTTCCTTAACCTCATTAGGTGAAGTTACTTCTGCAATTAATATTCATGAAAAAATACAAACTGAACTTTCGAATGAAAAATTAGAGCAACAACCCTATCTTCTTGAAAGGCTTTCAAGTAGCTATCAGCTATCATCAACTTTGATTAATTATAAAAATGATACTAAATTAGCAGTTGAAAAGGCTAAACTTAGTTTTTTAACTATAAAAAAAGCATCAGACAAAGACTCCGAAAATAGAATAATTAAAATGCAGAAAAATTATTCATACTTAAATCTAATAAGCCTTGGATATGGTGATTTCAATCAAGATGAAAAGCTTAAACTCGAGCGCCTAATTGAACAAATAAAAATCAATAAAACAGCATCAAAAAAGGATAAAGAATTATTAGCAAAATACTATCTAGCTCTTGCAAAGCATATGGATAAAATAAAAAACTACAAAGACAGCCTAGACTTCTCTAAAAAATCAAAGGCTATCTTCATGTCCTTACAAGAAGATAGCACAAACTCTCAAGACAATATTATACCCTTTTCAGAAAGCTTATTAATAGAAGCATCCTCATTAAAAAATTTAAATGAAAACGATAATTACATTGAAGTATGTAAAGATATAAAGTCCTTACTAGCACCTTTTGTAAGTAAAAACAAAAGTCCAGGAATTACAATCCCATATATAAAATCATTGAAATGCTTAAATGATAAAAATACTGGAATAGAATTAATTGAGATTCTTACTAAATCAAAAATTAATAATCTTGAATTTTAATCAATAAAAAAGGAGTAAGAAATGCAAAATGTACAAGGTCACGCTCACTTTATCAAGGTGATTGTTAACTTAGATAATAATGAACCCGTTTTTAGCTATGTCGACACGACTGGTGAGCCGTGCCAAGGTGATGTAACAATTACAGAGGCAAGCACTATCACTTATCAATTAGTGGATAATACTGGAAAAGGATTAAAATTTGCTGGCGTTGGTTTCATCACTCCTTTTGATGAAATTATTGACGCCGTAACAATTAGTAGTGATGGACAGTTGGTACAACTTGTAGATTTGGACCACACAGCGGGTACAACAAAGTTTCAGTTTGTATTAACAAACACGACAAACACACTAATGTTATTGAGTCCTGATCCAGAAGTGGTTAACCGTCCTGAAAACTAATCTCCATTGAAAGGGACTGCTTAGCAGTCCCCTTTTCTCCCCCTTCCAGGCCGCCTCTACTTGCCACCGAGCAAAAGCGAGGACAAAAGCGAGCAGCAAAAGCGAGGACAGCCATGTCTTTTTGTGCTTTATCCCCTCTTATACTAGCCTTACATTATCTTGATTGCGTCTGTTTGGAGCGGATAATGACCTCGGCCAGAAGAATGCTTATCGATGCCAATACAACACCCTTCTATCATGTGATTAATCGCTGTGTCAGAAGGGCTTTTCTGTGCGGT
>NZ_JAMDJP010000044.1:0-31017 GCF_023475945.1 Shewanella sp. 8A | reverse complement strand
ATTGATTTAATTCTTTGATTACTCGCCAAACGGCAGAGTAATTTCGATTAACTCAACACCTGTGAGTGTCCACACAGATTTCTTGTTTAGATTGTTAAAGAGCATTTGACCATTCACTTCGCGTTACTGCTCAGCGGGTCAGGGCTGCGTATTCTACGCATTTCCCTCATCGCGTCAAGGCGTTTTTGCAAACTTCTTGAGGCTTTCGAATCAACTGCACATTTTGCATTCGATTCGCACTGAAACCGCGCTCGCTTTCGCTGTCTGCCGTGTCAGTGGATGCGCATTATAGGCAGCGAAACTTTTTGTGCAAGCGCTTTTTTCAGGTTTTTATGATTAATTTTCAAATAGATTGTTACACCCAAGCTAGGCACAACCTACGCACTTGTTATACCCAGAGTTATCCACAAACGCTGGATTTATGAGCAAAACAAACCTAACAGCGAGCCTTTATTGAGTAAACGAGTGTGTGCTAAAGATAGAAGAAAGAATAAATGAGGCGGTAAATTTGGAGCTCTACATGATTAAGCAAGATGAAGGCTATTAGTGTCAGCCGCTACTTTATACATATATAAGCTATAAAGTAGCGTGTAATGATGCACTTATACGTACATATATAGGTACTTAACTTGCACTCCAAAGAAGCTGTCCGCAATCGGTAAGATCATACCCCCCTAAAAGAGCCGCCATTTGCCGAGTATGCCCACTGCTTAACATAGTAAAGAGTTGTTGTAGCTGCCTGCGAAAGTAAATACTTTGTGGCATCACAAAGTCGAAGGACTCCCTGATCAGTGGCACAAAGCTTAAACCGCTCTCTAAAGCAACAGACTGACAACCAAAACCAATATCTGCATCTCCACGTGCAATATAGCCTGCAAGTTCACGCTCACTATAAGCTGTGAGTATGATATTAAGCTGATCTAAACGTGCACCTTGCTTTAATAGCCACTGCTCTAGATGCTGCTGACTGCCAGCGCCGCCTTGGCGACTGACCCAGCGCCAAGGCAAACTGAGAACTTTATCCTCTTCTTGACATCTGTGGTGCATATCGGTGCGCATGATCAAGCCTTGCTGACGGGAATAGCCGTGCACCATGATCCATTGTTGGTGGTTTTGATAACCTTTAAGCAATGCTGGATGGCGGATATTTCTATCTTCCATACTCCCCCAGTGCAAGGTACACACATCAGCATAGCCCTTAGCTAATAACTCTAACCCCAAACGAGAGCCTGTTGCACTGTAGCTAATAAGCTCACGACTACCAACCTGCGCCATCAAACGCGCCACTAACATTGACAACAGAGGATCATCACTACCAGTAATCAATAGTCTGTCAGTTAACATACCGCTATGGCAGGAGTCCATCACCCAGCGGTCAATCAGCACCTTAGGGAATAACCATTTGCCGGTGATTTTTGTTGCGGGGAGAATTCGGTCATTCGCCATCGCGTAAACCTTTTTCTCATTAAGATCTAAATACTCAGCAACTTGCTTCGCGCTCATGTAAATCAATTCACTGGCGGATGTCATCTTATATCCTTGTCGTCTATCTCTTTTGAGTCCGGTCGCTATCTGATAAGGTCGCTATTTATCGGAGTTGGTATTCACATCAAATTCGAGATTTTCACTGCCGTGGTAGACCAAAAAATGACGCCCTTTGGCCCGAGCAATAATCGTGATACCAAGTTTTTGGGCAAGCTCCAGACCCATTTGCGTTACACCACTTCGCGACAGCAGTACAGGTATCCCCATTTTGGCGACCTTAATCACCATCTCCGAGGTTAACCGTCCTGTGGTATAGAAGATTTTGTTATCGCCCCGATCCTGTGCTAACCACATATCTCCCGCCAAGGTATCCACCGCGTTATGACGGCCAACATCTTCTACAAAAGCAAGGATCTGGTCAGCTTCACAAACACCACAACCGTGCACGGCACCTGCATTTTTGTAGGTGTCATTATATTCATTGATGTTTTTGAGCAAGCTGTAGAGCGTACTCTGCTTAAGGCTTGGGGTAGGTAGCTGAATACCATCTAAATCCTGCATAAAACTGCCATATACAGTCCCTTGACCACAGCCGGACGTAACGGTTTTTTCAGATAACTTTTGTTCGAGATCGGCGGTTTGCTCATGCGTTAATACCGCGGCAGAATTCACATCCCAATCAACAATTACAGACTCTAATTGAGCAACATCCGAGATAAAACCCTGATTTTTAAGATAACCAAGAGCTAATGACTCAGGCTTTGCCCCCAATGTCATCAGGGTCACTATCGGGCGCCAGTTCAGATAAACCGTTAAAGGTCGCTCACAGGCAACATGCTTATCAATTACCACTCCTGACTCATCCACTGCTTTGACGGCAATAGTTAACGGCACTTCAGCTTGAGTTTTTACAAAGGAAAAGCTTCGCTTGGGTAGAGAAGGATGGTCATTGGCGAGCATCTGCTGAGCAATATTAGAACTGTTATCAGAAATCATAATGTTACCGCTTTACGAGTGATGGCATCAGCATAGCAATATTTATACCTAGGTATAAAACTCAGGGCTAAATGCGTGATCCGTCGCAATACGAAACATTCTGGCGCATCAAAATGTCTCAGACAAAATGTCCATTCAGACAAAATGTCTCGCTTTTAACCCTATTTTGATGATCCACTTCAAACTAATTCCCCCTGTTTAATGGCATTAATATTGCAGTGACCTTTTATCACGATAAGCAGGGGAAATAGCGCCGGATGCTAAGGCTTATCTCCCTTACGGTTGAAACGGAGAGACAATGCAACATACTACTAGTGTTTGGCCCATGTACGTTTCACTCAAAAAAGTAGAGAAACAGGTGGGTCGTTGGACCTCAGTACAATGGGAAATCGATCATTTACTTCCCGCAACCCACGAAGCCCCCGAAGGAGCGACCTTAGTACTGCTAGAGCTGCACAAAGATGAGCGCGCCAGTTACCGCATCAACCTCGATATGGACAATGCGATGTTGTACTTAGTCTGTGATGAAATGGCAGACGGTACTTGGGTACCCGCGTTACTTTCGGCAGATCAAAATGTTGCTGCGGGCTGTCTTGAAGGCAATACGCCCGTAATCAACACGCTTATGCCTGAAGCGATTGCCTGTTGGATCGAAGCCTTTATCACTCAATATGGTGAAGTTGAAATCGCAGCTTATCGTCGTAAACATGTGGATCACCGTAAAAATCAAGGTCCAAGCCACGATCCATTGCGGAGGGACTAATGGCTGATTCAACCCCAAAGGCAAACGGTTTTTTTAGCCGTTGGAGTCAACGTCGTGAGCAAGTGGCAGCTGAAGAAGCCGCTGTTAAAACGCAAACGACTGCGGAAGAACTTGTTGATAATAAGGCAGAAGAGATCACTCAAGAGCCTACCGCTGCGCAAGAATCACAAGATGCGCTTAGCCAGGCAAATGAAGATCCTCATCGCATCCTCACGGCAGAAGATCTCCCTAATCCTGACGAGATTGAGATTGGTGGCAGTTTCGCTCAGTTTATGGGGGCGAATGTTGACCCAGCAGCAAAAACGGCAGCGCTACGCGCCCTTTGGAAACAACCGCATTTCAATGAGATAGATGGTCTTTTGGAATATGCTCTTGATTACAGCAACCAACCGAAACTAACACCAGAAGTCTCAGCTGAATTAGCCCAGAAAGTATTCCGCTATATCACCAAAGACAGTGAAGAATCAGAGATCGAACCGACCTCAACACCAGACGATGTAGTGATCGGTGCAGAAAATACCATCGAATCAAAAAACAGTGATATCGAAACCGAATTGGCCACCATACCGATTGCGGACAATTTGGATGGGGAGACTGATGACCTACCCCAAAATGCACCAGAGCCATTAGCTCAGATGCAAAAGCCAGTTGTTTAATGTCAGTTTAGCTAATTTTTATGTCTATAACTTTGGTATGTGAATTGCTGTACTAAGAGTACAAAACTTAGATAAAAGCAGAAAAGGCAATGACTTAGTATCAAATCAATGCCTGAATCTGTAACAAAACAGCGATAAAAGAGCAGCCAAAGTACTGTTCAGGAACGCAATGTGAGCACTCATTTGACAACCAATCAAACCCAGCCTGCGCTAAAACAAGCGCGGCAAAATGTGTTAGCCCAAACGCAGATTTTACAGAATCTGATCCCGCCAACAGTGAGTTACACCACTGAAGGCACAGTGCTAATTATTGGCCCTGAGGATCTCGCACGCCTCGCAGCGGACAAATTGTCCACTATGGCGAGCCGTGTGATTTTGGCTAACGAAGCGATTACCAACCAAGATGAAACCCACCTTGAACAGGTGATGGCTGCCGCCACGAATGTCGAAAGTTACTACAACAAGCTCATCGGTATTAAAGGTTTTTTAGGGCAGTTCCAAGTTAGCGTTGAGCATCAAAACGGTGCAGCGGAATTGAGTGTTGTCGCCATTCGTAAACCGCACTTTGACTTGATACTCGATTTAAGCAGCACACCTTGCTTGAATCTTGAAATGCTACCACCGGGATATTTCTATGTTGGCCAAGACGATATAAAGCTCGCCGATGCACTAGAGCAACTCCCTGAACTGGTAGGGCAATTTGATAAACCCCGTTACGTCAAAATCAATGCCGACCTGTGCGCCCATGACCGTAATGGCATCAACGGCTGTAACCGTTGCCTCAACTTCTGCCCTGCCGATGCAATTAGCAGTGTCGCCAAGAAAATTGAGGTCGATCCTTACCTCTGCCACGGCGCTGGCAGCTGCTCAAGCGCCTGCCCAACTGGTGCAATTGGTTATGACTTACCGACACCACAGGCATTGCATTCTTACCTGAATAAAATTATCAGTCGTTACCGTGAGCAAGCGCAAACAGCACCAGTGATATTGTTCCACGACAACGCGGTTGGCGCGAGCTTGATAGGGGACGACTTAGCCGGGGATGTGCTCCCTGTCGCCCTCGAAGAAATCACCGTTGCCAGCATTGACCATTGGTTAGCTTCACTGGCTTGGGGCGCACGCCAAGTGTTAATCCTCAATACTGAGGCAACAGCACCCACGCTCACGCAAATGCTAAAAGGTGAACTTGCCTTAGCCAACAGCATTTTAGATGAAATGGGCCAACCGCAGCGCTTGAGTCTTATCGACCCAAGCATGCTGGCGAATTTGGAGCCTGTGCTCGACATCAGCCTCGATTGGCCAGTGATTGTGCCCGGCGCTTTTGCGTCCACCAGCAAACGTAACACTCTGTTTGATGCGATTGACCATCTAAACAGCCAAGCGGGTGAAATCAACAGCTGTTTAAGTATCAACAACGTTCCCTACGGCAACGTCAGCGTCAATGTCGAGAAATGTACCCTGTGTATGTCCTGCGTGGCGATTTGCCCCACCATGGCATTACAAGATGGTGGCGACAAACCTGCACTACACTTTATTGAGCAAAACTGTGTGCAATGTGGCTTATGTGAGGCGGCTTGCCCTGAAAAGGTCATCAGCCTGACGCCACAAATTAACTTTGATAAAGCTGCTCGTCAGCAATTACAAACCCTGAAAGAAGAAGCCCCGTTCGAATGTATTCGCTGTGGCTCTCCTTTTGCGACCCAATCTATGGTGCATCGGATGCTGGATATGGTCGGCGCGCACAGTGCATTTTCAGCCAATATAGAACGCTTGAAAATGTGTGGTGATTGCCGGGTAAAAGACATGTTTGAAGACATTCTTCAAGATCCTGAAAAGCAACTGCGATAAGAGATCCGCTATGACCGAATCAGTAAGACAAGTATCAGAAAACGATCAGTTGAGAGCCGATATCTATCAACTGTTAGCCGCCCTTTTGCGTCGCCATCCTAGCCCTGAGCTGCTGCAATTTTTGGCCAACCTTGAAATCGATGCCGATGAAGACAATGAGATGACCAAGGCTTGGTTATCTGTACAACTGGCTGCAAAGCAGTTCAGCAGTGAACAATTAGAAGATGAGTATTTTGCCCTGTTCCTCGGTGTGGGTTGTGGCGAAATCCTGCCCTATGGCAGTTGGTTTATGACTGGCTCATTAATGGACAAACCCTTAGCACTGCTGCGCCAAGACTTGATGCAACTCGGTTTTGAGCGCGAAGAAAACGTCAAAGAGCCCGAAGATCATGTGGCTGCTCTGTGTGAAGTGATGGGCACATTAATTCTTGAGGCTCCAGGTTATCGTCAACTAGCGTTTTACCAACGCCATATTGGCAGCTGGATTCAGCGCTTCTGCGACAACCTAGGTAAAGCACCTAGTGCCGCCTTTTACGCTACGGTTGCTCAGCTTGCTAAAGCGTTTTTCGAGATGGAAGCTGCGGAGTTTGAACAACTCAGTTTAGACATTCCTGTGAATTGCCCTGGCAGTGCGGAGCTACAACCCGCTGCCAGCGATTTAGAAAAACAAGTGGAATTAATGAACTAAACTGAAAACGGTTGGCGATACGCAGATTCAGTGCCTATCGCGTTTTAGTTTGATAGGCAAAGGTGGACTTAACGTTCACCTTTGCCACAAAAAGGAAGCTTAGGCTTCCACAGTAACCGAGGTGGTCGTGGTTTGTATCACCTCATTTAGTAACACAAGGAGACACTATGAAGAAGCAAGCTTCCGACATGGGCCGCCGTCAACTGCTCAAAGCATTAGCACTCGGCAGTGCGGCTGGCGCGGTAGCGACTGTGAGTAGCCAAGCATTGGCTGCGACCCCCACTGTTGCCCCAAGCGAACCTAAGAGTGACAACTATCGCGAAACCGACCATATCCGTAATTACTATGCGTCGTTGAACAACTAACCAGAGGAGTGTGTGTGATGCGATTAACCCGCAAAACAGACCAAGTTGTCGAGCCTAAAGCGCCCGCCCTCGGTCTCAATCGTCGCCAATTTTTAAAATCGGCAGGTCTTGCCACTGGTGGTATTGCTGCAGCGTCAATGCTAGGTACTGGCATGATGCGTAAAGCAGAAGCCAAAGATATCCCCCACAATGCACCGACCGAAGTTAAGCGTACCATTTGCTCTCACTGCGCTGTGGGTTGTGGTATCTATGCTGAAGTACAAAACGGTGTGTGGACAGGCCAAGAACCCGCATTTGACCATCCATTCAACCAAGGCGGTCACTGTGCTAAAGGTGCTGCTCTGCGTGAGCACGGCCATGGCGAAAAACGCCTGAAATACCCAATGAAGTTAGAAGGCGGTAAGTGGAAGAAGATCTCTTGGGATCAAGCCATCAATGAAGTGGGCGATAAGATGATGGCGATTCGTCAAGAATCAGGTCCAGATTCTATCTACTTTATGGGTAGTGCTAAGTTCTCAAATGAACAGGCTTATTTATATCGCAAATTTGCCGCATTGTGGGGCACGAACAACGTCGACCACTCAGCCCGTATTTGTCACTCTACCACAGTAGCCGGTGTTGCAAACACTTGGGGCTACGGTGCGCAAACTAACTCGATTAACGATATTCGCAACTCTAAGTGCATCATGTTTATTGGGGCAAACCCAAGTGAAGCTCATCCAGTTGCAATGCAACATATTTTGATTGGTAAAGAGCGCGGCGCCAAAATTATTGTCGTTGATCCTCGTTTCACCCGTACTGCGGCTAAGTCTGATGAGTACGTGCATATCCGCCCAGGTACCGATATTCCGTTCATTTATGGCCTGTTATGGCACATTTTTGAAAATGGCTGGGAAGATAAAGAATTTATCAAGCATCGTGTTTACGGCATGGAACGTATCCGCGAAGAAGTGAAAAAGTACACCCCAGAAGAAGTTGAAAACGTAGTGGGCGTACCTAAGGCACAAATGTATCGTGTTGCCAAGATGATGGCTGAAACCAAACCCGGCACCATTATTTGGTGTATGGGTGGTACTCAGCACCACGTCGGTAATGCCAATACCCGCTCATACTGCTTATTGCAATTAGCTTTAGGTAACATGGGGGTTCCTGGTGGTGGTACTAACATTTTCCGTGGCCACGATAACGTACAAGGTGCAACTGACTTTGGTTTGTTATTCGATAACTTACCCGGTTATTACGGTTTAACCACTGCAGCATGGAACCACTGGGCCAATGTGTGGGATCTCGATCCTAAATGGGTGGCAAGCCGTTTCGACCAAGGCGAATACTTAGGTCAAACACCACAAACTTCAACCGGTATTCCCTGCTCTCGCTGGCACGATGGCGTACTTGAAGATAAAACCAAAATCGCGCAAAAGGACAATATTCGTTTAGCGTTCTTCTGGGGGCAATCGGTCAACACTGAAACCCGTGGCCGCGAAGTACGTGAAGCACTGAATAAAATGGATACTGTGGTGGTTGTGGACCCATTCCCAACCATGGCAGGCGTGATGCATCAACGTAAGGATGGGGTGTATCTGCTACCCGCTGCGACTCAGTTTGAAACCTACGGCTCAGTGTCAGCCACAAACCGCTCAGTTCAATGGCGTTCGAAGGTGATAGAGCCGCTGTTCGAATCACTGCCAGACCACGTGATCATGTGCAAACTCGCTAAGAAAGTAGGCATAGATAAAGAACTGTTCAAACAAATCAAAGTCAACGGTGATGAGCCATTGATTGAAGATATTACCCGCGAATTTAACAAAGGTATGTGGACAATCGGCTACACAGGACATAGCCCAGAACGCTTAAAAATGCACCAAGAAAACTGGGGTACTTTTAATGCTGACAGCCTAGAAGCACCGGGAGGTCCAGCCAAGGGTGAGACCTATGGCTTACCATGGCCATGTTGGGGCACGCCAGAGATGAAACACCCTGGCACCCAAATTCTGTATAACGAAGCCAAACACGTTAAAGATGGTGGTGGTAACTTCCGTGCCCGCTATGGTGTTGAGCACAATGGCGTCAATATTCTTGCTGAAGGCACTTACTCTAAGGGTAGTGAAATCCAAGATGGTTACCCCGAATTTACCGCCGATATGCTCAAGCAATTGGGTTGGTGGGACGATTTAACCGAAGAAGAGAAAAAACACGCCGAAGGCAAAAACTGGAAGACAGATATTTCTGGTGGCATTCAACGTGTTGCCATTAAACATGGCTGTATTCCCTACGGTAACGCGAAAGCACGTTGTATCGTTTGGACTTTCCCAGATGATATCCCACTGCATCGCGAACCACTCTACACTCCTCGTCGTGACTTAGTCGCTAAGTACCCAACCTACGAAGATCGTATGGTTGCGCGTCTACCGACACTTTATAAGTCGATTCAGGATAAGGACTTTACCCAAGGTTTCCCACTGACACTGACCTCTGGTCGTTTAGTGGAATACGAAGGTGGTGGTGAAGAATCTCGTTCTAACCCTTGGTTAGCCGAGCTACAACAAGAAATGTTTATCGAAATGAACCCGGCAGACGCTGCTGACCGTGGTATTCGTGACGGTGACAATGTCTTCGTTCATAGCCCTGAAGGCGCCAGGATCACAGTGAAGGCAATGGTGACGCCACGGGTTGTACCGGGTGAATGTTTTATGCCGTACCACTTCGCAGGGGTATTTGAAGGCGAAAGCCTAGCGAAAAACTATCCAGAAGGCACTGTGCCTTATGTGATAGGTGAGTCGGCAAACACCATTTTAACTTACGGCTATGACGTTGTGACTCAGATGCAAGAAACGAAGTCCAGCTTGTGCCAGATAAGCAAAGCCTAACCAACTTGATGAGGAGATAAGCCATTATGGCAGTCATGAAATTTTTGTGTGACACCAAACGCTGCATCGAGTGTAACGGCTGCGTCACAGCATGTAAAAACGAAAACGACTCCGCGCTGGAGTGGGGTATTCAACGTCGCCGCGTGGTGACAATTAACGATGGTCAACCAGGTGAAGCATCGATTTCAGTCGCATGTATGCACTGTACCGACGCTCCTTGCATGGCCGTATGTCCGGCAGATTGTTTCTACCGTACTGACGATGGCATTGTGCTGCACAACAAAGATACCTGTATCGGTTGTGGTTACTGCTTCTATGCCTGTCCATTCGGTGCACCACAATTTCCGAAGAAAACCGCCTTTGGTAGCCGCGGTAAAATGGATAAGTGTACCTTCTGCGCCGGTGGCCCAGAAGAAACCTTCTCCGAAGCCGAGCACAAGAAATACGGTGCCAACCGTATTGCTGAAGGCAAGCTACCTATGTGTGCAGAGCTTTGTGCAACTAAAGCACTGCTCGCGGGTGATGCGGAAGTGGTATCAAACATTTACCGTCAACGTATGGCATCTCGAGGCAATCCTAACGTGATTTGGGGCTACAACCCAAAAACCGGTGAGATTAACTAAGCAGAGTGAAGGTTAGGGAGTGCTCCCTAACCTCTGGCAAGGAGTGAAAATGTTAAACAAACAGTTAAACAAATCACTGCGCAGTCTGTTTGCTCTGATGGTACTCGTGATGGGATTGGGACTTGGCTCAGTCATGAGCGCAGGCTCAGTACTGGCAAGTGATCAGCAATCGAGCCAACAGCAGGCGAAAGCGCAAACCAGCGAAGCCGATCTGTGGCGTGCGGTAAAGTCAGGTGAAACTGGCTATACCACGGCCAAAGGGGTCGAAACTGGGGTATTGATTAACGTTGCCGGTAACCAAGGTAAAGAAATAAGGAATCAATATATCACCCCGATTATGGCCTTGGCCGTGACGGGTGTGTTTGGTGCTTTCTTACTGTTTTATCTGGTGAATGGTCCTTCAAAACTCAGCCACGGTTTCTCGGGCAAGATGGTTGTACGTTGGTCAAAGGCAGATTTGTGGATCCATTGGATCATGGCAATTAGCTGTCTTGCACTGATGTTTACTGGCTTAACTATTATGCTCGGTAAGCATGTCGTGCAGGAACTGCTTGGGCCAGATATCTGGGCACCACTGATCTACGGTAGTAAAACTGTACATGACTGGGCTGGCCCCGTCTTTATCATGGCGTGGATTGTCTGCGTAGTGAAATGGATGCCACTTCAAACCTTTAAGATGTACGATCTTAAATGGTTCTTAGTGGTCGGTGGCTATATCAACTTTGGCCCATTCAAAGGTAAACACCCTGACAGTGGTTTTGCCAACGCCGGTGAGAAAATGTGGTTCTGGACACTGACCCTATTCGGGCTGTTTATCAGTGTGTCTGGCATCATGTTGGTATTACCCGGCTTAGACCTACCCCGTGAAGCCTCGATGGGCGCGCTGCTGATCCACTCGATCAGTGCCGTTATCCTGATTGCCTTTACCATAGTGCATATCTGGATGGCGACCGTACTCAGTGAAGGCGGTATGGAGTGTATGAAGTCAGGCTATTGTGATGAAAACTGGGCTATCCAGCATCACAACCTGTGGTATGACGAAATCAAAGCCAACGGCAGTTTGCGTTATAAAGACTAACGCAAGGGGTTATGCTTAACCCGATAAAAACACCTCGCACTGCGGGGTGTTTTTTTATCCAAACAAAAGCAACAACTTATTAACAAGCATTTTATTTTTGAAGTAGAAATCGGGCAATTTTGTCATCTCAAATAAACCGCCAAAGCATGAGCAAGTTAACGCTTTTGGATTAGCGTATCATCTTCTGTTACCGCAAACTGTTCTAGATCAAATCCTACTCAATCTTTTCCTACTATATTGCCGTCACGCGCGATGATTAACGGCAAGCAAGATGATTTTATTATCTTTTTCACCTCTAATCTTCACTTTTTGATAACAAGCACCACTCCTCGAAAAGTCGCGCCATCCCAAGAACCATAACCCCTATTTCAGGAGTCAGCATGAAGCAACAACCTAGCGATTTAACTCGCCGTTCTTTGCTTAAAGCACTCACCGTTGGCAGCGTAGCCGGCGCCGCAATTGCCGCGACCGGCATCAGTGCAGCCCAAGCCAGCGAGAGCAGCAAGGTAACAACTAAAGAACCTAAGGGTTACCACGAAACTGCGCACATTATCAGCTATTACGATAGCCTGCGTAGCTAATCTAGGAGAAGTCAGCGATGAAGTTAACTCGCAAGTCCGATGTCGCCAAAGTGGCCGACAAACCGACGTTAGGCATTAGCCGTCGTCAATTTATGAAGCAAGCTGGTATTGCTACTGGTGGTATCGCAGCCGCTTCTCTGATGGGTACTGGCATGATGCGCCGCGCAGAAGCCAAAGATGTACCGCACGATGCGCCTATCGAAGTTAAACGTACGATTTGTAGTGCCTGTGCCGTCGGTTGCGGTCTATATGCCGAAGTACAAAACGGTGTATGGACAGGTCAGGAACCTGCATTTGATCACCCATTCAACGCCGGCGGTCACTGCGCCAAAGGTGCTGCACTGCGTGAGCATGGCCACGGTGAAAAACGCCTGAAATACCCAATGAAATTGGTTGATGGCAAGTGGAAAAAAATCTCTTGGGAAGATGCGATTAACGAAGTGGGCGACCAAATGCTCAACATTCGTAAAGAATCTGGCCCAGACTCAGTGTACTTCATGGGTAGCGCTAAGTTTTCTAACGAAGGCTGCTATATGTACCGCAAACTGGCGGCCATGTGGGGCACAAACAACGTCGACCACTCTGCTCGTATTTGTCACTCTACCACGGTAGCCGGTGTTGCTAACACTTGGGGTTACGGTGCGCAAACTAACTCTTTCAACGATATTCAGAATGCCAATGCTATCTTCCTGATCGGGGCAAACCCAGCGGAAGCGCATCCGGTTTCAATGCAACACATTCTGATCGCTAAAGAGAAAAACAACGCGAAAATCATCGTCGTTGATCCACGTTTCTCTCGCACTGCAGCGCACTCAGATCTGCACTGTGCAATTCGTCCTGGTACTGATATTCCGTTTATCTACGGTATGTTATGGCACATTTTCGAAAACGGTTGGGAAGATAAAACCTTTATCAAACATCGCGTATTCGAGATGGAAAGTATCCGCAGAGAAGTGAAAAAATTCCCGCCAAAAGAAGTGGCGGATATCACTGGCGTAAGCGAAGAAGTGGTTTATCAAGCCGCTAAACTGATGGCCGATAATCGTCCTGGTACTGTGATTTGGTGTATGGGTGGTACTCAGCATCACGTCGGTAACGCTAACACTCGTGCTTACTGTATTCTGCAATTAGCCTTAGGCAACATGGGCGTATCTGGCGGCGGTACTAACATTTTCCGTGGTCACGATAACGTACAAGGTGCGACTGACTTAGGTCTGTTATTCGATAACTTACCAGGTTACTACGGTTTAACCTCTGCGGCTTGGGCTCACTGGACCCACGTGTGGGATCTAGATATGGAATGGGTGAAGAGCCGTTTCGATCAAAACGCCTACTTAGGCAAAGATCCAATGACCACTCCAGGTATTCCTTGTTCTCGCTGGCACGATGGCGTGTTAGAAGACAAGAGCAAACTGGCTCAGAAAGACAATATCCGTATGGCCTTCTTCTGGGGTCAATCGGTCAACACTGAAACCCGTCAACGTGAAGTGCGTGATGCCTTAGACAAGATGGATACAGTCGTCGTTGTCGACCCATTCCCAACAATGGCAGGTGTTATGCACCGTCGTAAGAATGGCGTGTATCTGTTACCTGCTGCGACTCAGTTTGAAACACAAGGTTCAGTGTCTAACTCAGGCCGTTCTATCCAATGGCGTGAGCAGGTTATCCAACCTTTATTCGAGTCAAAAACCGACATCGAAATCATGTACCGTTTAGCGCAAAAACTCGGTATTGACGAGCAGTACACTAAACGCATCGCCAAAGAAAACGGCTTACCAGTAATCGAAGACATTACTCGCGAAATTAACCGCGGTATGTGGACTATCGGTATGACAGGTCAAAGCCCTGAGCGTATCAAGTTACACACCCAAAACTGGGGCACCTTCAGCAATAAAACGCTTGAAGCCGCAGGGGGTCCTGCGAAGGGCGAAACCTACGGTTTACCTTGGCCATGTTGGGGTACACCAGAGGCGAAACACCCTGGTACCCAAATTCTGTATAACCAAGCCAAACACGTAAAAGACGGCGGCGGTAACTTCCGTGCTCGTTATGGTGTTGAATACAACGGTCAAAGCATTTTGGCGGATGGCACTTACTCTAAGGGTGCGGAAATCCAAGATGGTTATCCTGAGTTTACTGCCGATATGCTCAAGCAATTGGGTTGGTGGGATGATCTGACTGCCGAGGAAAAAGCCGAAGCCGAAGGTAAAAACTGGAAGACTGACCTGTCAGGCGGTATCGTGCGCGTGGCAATTAAGCACGGTTGTATCCCATTTGGTAATGCTAAAGCCCGTTGTATTGTTTGGACTTTCCCAGACCAAGTGCCAGTTCACCGCGAACCGTTATACACCGCACGCCGTGACTTAGTCGCTAAGTACCCAACCTACGACGATATGCAAGTTCATCGTCTACCAACACTGTACAAGTCAATCCAAGAGAAAGACTTCAGCGGTAAATATCCATTGGTACTGACCTCTGGTCGTTTAGTGGAATATGAAGGTGGTGGTGAAGAATCTCGTTCTAACCCATGGCTGGCTGAGCTTCAACAGGAAATGTTTGTTGAAATCAACCCAGGCGACGCTGCCGACCGCGGTATCCGCAACGGTGAGTTTGTATGGTTAGAGGGCGCCGAAGGTGGCCGCATTAAAGTACAAGCCATGGTAACGCCACGCGTTAAACCAGGTGTGACCTTTATGCCTTACCACTTTGCGGGTGTGATGCACGGCGAAAGCTTAGCGCCTAACTACCCTGAGGGCACAGTGCCTTACGTTATCGGTGAATCCTGTAACACAGCACTGACCTATGGTTATGACCCTGTGACCCAAATGCAGGAAACCAAAGCGTCGCTCTGTCAGATCGTTAAAGCGTAAGTGCAGCTTAAGCTAGGAGAATTGCCACTATGGCTACAATGAAATTTTTGTGTGATACCAAGCGCTGCATCGAATGTAACGGCTGTGTCACCGCATGTAAAAACGAAAACGACTCCGCTCTCGAGTGGGGTATCCAACGCCGCCGCGTGGTAACCATCAACGATGGTCAACCAGGTGAAGCATCAATCTCTGTCGCCTGTATGCATTGCTCAGATGCACCATGTATGGCAGTTTGCCCAGCAAACTGCTTCTACAGAACCGATGACGGCATTGTGCTACATAACAAAGATGCCTGTATTGGTTGTGGTTACTGCTTGTACGCCTGCCCATTTGGCGCACCACAGTTCCCGAAAAAAGGTGCCTTTGGTAGCCGCGGTAAGATGGATAAATGTACCTTCTGTGCCGGTGGCCCAGAAGAAAACCACTCAGAGGCAGAGCGCCAGAAGTACGGTTCAAACCGTATTGCCGAAGGCAAACTGCCAATGTGCGCAGAACTCTGCGCCACTAAAGCCTTATTAGCGGGTGATGCAGAAGTTGTTTCGAACATCTTCCGTGAGCGCGTGGCTTACCGTGGTGCTAAAAACGCGGCTTGGAATTAATTCAGGTCACAGGATCTGTCCACAGACTTAGCTTGGTGCCTGCTTGCAGGCGCCACTAAGCGAGAGAGGATGTATGATGAACAAATGGTTCAAACACATAGGTTTAGCCATAGCACTGCTATTTAGTGCCGTGTGTCTAGCCAATGGTGGTGATGGACAGGCGATCCAACCTCAAGCCTCTGATGCCCAAATTTGGGCACAGCTGAAGGATGGCGCGACGGGATACACTACCTCACAAAGCGAGTTCCACGCACAGCCGATCAATACTTATGATCTACGGGTGTTGGAGCTGCGTAGCGACTGGTTAGCGCCGGCTTTAATGGCAGCGCTATTCGGCATGATCATTATCTTTGTCTTATTTATCAAGGTGAACGGCATTTCTAAGCTACACCATGGTTTTTCAGGCAAGTTAGTGCATCGCTGGTCTAAATTCGACGTTTCTATTCACTGGTTAGGTGCGATTCCGTGCTTACTATTGATATTAACGGGCTTAACCTTATTAGCAGGTCGCTTCTTCTTCCAACCTTGGTTGGGCGAAGGCATCTGGGAAGCTATCGTCTATGGCGCTAAGCAAATCCATGATGTGATGGCGATTCCGTTTATGATCGGCTGGGCATTGATGACAGTGTTATGGGCGAAGAACCAGCTGCCAAAAATGTACGACGTGAAGTGGTTCCTGGTTGTTGGTGGTTACATCAACTTTGGTCCATTCAAAGGTAAACACCCTGATGCAGGCTTTGCCAACGCCGGTGAAAAAATGTGGTTCTGGGCCTTTGCCCTGTTCGGGTTAATCATTTCAGCATCGGGCATGTTGTTACTGTTCCCAAATCTTTTCGAACCAAGCCGCACCTTAAGCTTAATAGCGCTGGTATTGCACTCAGTGAGCGCCATCGTGATCTGTGCTTTCTCTATCGTGCATATCTTCATGGCAACGGTAATGTCAGAAGGCGGTATGGAGTGTATGGTGTCTGGTTATTGTGATGAAAACTGGGCAACCCAACACCACAACCTGTGGTACGACGAAATCAAAGCTAACGGCACGTTGAAATATAAAGAGTAAAAGTCGCTGAAAATAAAAAACCTCCACAGCATATTGTGGAGGTTTTTTTATGGGAAAAATAAGTGCGTTAAATCGAGCGATTAGAAGCGATACATCACAGAGACACCGATATTTCTGGGATCGATAATCGCGGCATAACCATCGGGGTAACTGCGGCTGGCGGGTTCATTTACCGTCAACGCTTGCTCATCAAACAGGTTGTTGACAAAGCCGCTAACTCTCCAGCTATCGGTTTGATAATCAAGGCTCACACGCGCAACGACATAATCACCCGCTATTCTAGATTCGGTATTATTAATATCCGCAAAATACTCGCCAACATAGTTGCCTGAAAAACCGAAAGAAAACGCATCATTCATCCAATACTTGAATCCGGCATTAGCAGTGATGTGCGGAGCTGAGTTCAACTGATTACCGATAATATCCCCATAGCTAGGGTCGGCTTGCTTGATTTCGCTATCGAGTAAACCTACGCCCGAAATAAACTGCCAGTTTTCAGTTAACATGGCGCTGAATTCGGCTTCAATACCGTAACTGACGGCTTTATCGATATTGGTAATTTTGCGGGCGCTATTAGACGCTTGATAACCATCAAAATCGTTGTAGAAGATATTAGCACTTAAGTTGACATCGCCATTGGCAAATGCGCTACGGCTACTCAGTTCATAGGTATTTACAAACTCTTCATCGTAGTAGTAATACTCGCTTTCCACCAAAGACAGCGCGCCACCACCCGAGTTATAACCACGACGAACACTGGCCGCTAAGGTGGTATTATCATTCAGCGCGTATTGCAGTACTAACTTCGGCAGGGTAACGGTATTGGCGTCATCGAGTTTTTCCTCAAGTAGACTACCTTGATAGCGCATGTTGAAGTTACGTAATTGCTCCTCACGCATCACGCGGCCACCAACAGTAATCCAGATCGAGTCGGCGAGCCCATAGGTGACTTCACCATAAACGGAGGCTGACTTAGTGCTGTCATCACCACTATAGATTGAGCTGCCAGTACTACCAAAATCTTGGCTACGTTTAAAATAGGCTAAACCAACAAAACCGTTGAAATCTTTGTCTTTGAGGCCAAAGCTATATTTGCCATCTACGGTATAACTCTTGTCCTCCATATCCACATATTGCTGGGCAGTCACGAGAGGCTCATAGGTTTCAAAGCCCCAATCGTAATCCATATAGGCGACTATCAGATCGAGGGCTTGCCCTTCCCCGAGGTCATAATCCACTTTCACTGAGTGAGTTGTCGATTTAGTCTCGATATAACGTTGGGAAATCGGCTTATATGCCCATGGATCGTCACCGGTAAAATAGTTACGCCCTGAGTCACCTTTCTCATCATTGTATGAAAAGCTGTAGAGCACTTTTAGGTCTTCAATTGCGCTCGGTTGCCACAAAAATTTGCCGCGCCAGCGATTGGTAATGAGTTCATTTTGATCAAATGTGGCGGGATTCGTCTCGTATTCCAAGCCTTTATTGTAGGTTTCGCCCGTCACATTTTGCCCGCTCACCCTAAATGCTAACTCATCATCGAGGATGGGGCCTGAGAGCATCACTGCACTGTCGATAAAGTTATCTTGATTGCGATAACCCACGCGAGCCGCGCCCTGCCAATCGAAGGTCGGATCTTCGGTTTTAATAAATACCGTACCGCCAATGCTGTTACGACCATTAATCGTCGATTGCGGACCACGGAAAACCTCAATTTGTTGAATATCCCACAGCCCAGTATCACCCGTAAGATCAGCAACAAAAGGCTCCGCCACACCATCGACTAAGGTTGATACCCGCGCACGAGCCCCACCGGTGAAAGAGTTAAATCCGGAGGCCGAACCATTACCAGAAACCCCACGAATATCGGGCACAGAGCCGGATAACACCACCACGTTCGGCACCTCAGATAAGGCACTTGAGGTTGATTGGTATTGGCCGCTATCGAGGGTTTCCTTATCAATCACTGAAATAGATGACGTCGTATCCTTCAGGCTACGCTCAATCTTTTCACCATAAACAGTAATTCTTTCAATCGGTTCTGAAGATTCTGCATCCACACCAGCATAAACGGAAGAGACCAGTAAACTCGAAACTATTGCGGCAATTGCACTTTTCTTAAACGCCCTGCATTCCATAAAAACCTCGACGGCACTCATTGATAAAAAGGTATTAACTAAAAATGCCGACAATTTATCTTAAAACAACCTTAACCACAATTGATAATCGATATCATTTACATTCAACAAATCACTTTGTGATATAACGCAAATACATTAGGTATTGAAAGGAAAAGCATCTGAAATCAAGGGGGTAAAAGCAACTTTTTGCAGATAGCGAGACGTAAGCTTATAACCGCCACGTGCATCAGACTGCTGCACCGCTAGCGCAAAGCTTTTTGAGTGCCGCAGATATTCCGCGAGTTAGACTGGCGTTAAACGTTTTAAATAACTAACTGATACCAAAGTATTTCCCTTAGCTATGCCAAATCCTCCCTAAGAATCATCTCACTTTACATTAGGCAAGTCAGAGCGCCGCAGCGGATCATCCGTCGCTTGCCGCACCCGGCTCGCCCAATATCCTGCCAGCATGGCGCCTGAGAGATTATGCCAAATTGAGAAAATCGCGCTGGGGACGGCGGAGAGTGGGCTAAAAAACTTGATACACAGAGCAGTTGCGAGACCAGAGTTTTGCAGCCCCACCTCAATCGAAATGGTTTTACACACTGTATGGTTAAAGCCGAGCAAGCGGCAACAGGTATAACCCAAGGCGAGTCCTAAGCCATTATGTAGAAACACCGCGAGTAAAATCACAGGCCCCACCTGCGCAAATTGCCCCGCATTTAAGGCCACAATAATGCTGATGGCCAGCACTATCGCCACAATAGAAATAATGGGCAATGCGGGGGCAAGTTTAGCCACCCGCGGTTTAAAGAAATGATTCAATACCACACCCACAGTCACAGGGATAAGCACGATTTTAACGAGGCTGACTAGCATATCCACTAAAGGAATAGCGACCATCTCGCCGATTAATAGCTGGATAATCAACGGGGTGAGCACCACACCCACTAAGGTGGATAGCGCCGTCATAGTGATGGATAAGGCGACATCCCCCTTGGCCAAATAGCAGATCACGTTCGATGCCGTGCCGCCTGCCACGCTCCCCACCAGCACCATGCCTATGGTCAACTCCCGATTGAGCCCTAACAGTAAACTGATGACTAAGGCACTTAAGGGCATTAGGGTAAATTGCAAGATTAAGCCAGTGATAACGGCGCGTTTCTGCTTAAATGCATTGGTAAAATCCTGCAAATCTAAGGTCAATCCCATGGATAACATAATCACCACCAGCAACGGCACTATGCTGGTTTTTAATCCGCTAAACCATGCGGGCATCAAATACGCCGTACCCGCCCCGAGTAAGGCAAATAGCGGAAAAAAGCGGTTGATATTAACCAATGGGGATCCTCCGAGATTTCAGGCGATTTGAGGAAATTAAGTAATGTCCGCAGGGATAATGACAGCCTGACTCCCTCAGCACAAGCCAAAGCGTCCACAAGTAAGAAGCTCAACTTTTTATCATTTCAGCCTTTCGATTGAGCTCTTAAGTTAATCGCTCTAATTCAATAACAAAGAGCCAAAAACCTCAGTAAATATGCATCTATGTTTACTAAAACATGATCTGCTTAACAAAAAGCCCGTGATTTCCTTGTTAGGAAACCGTAACTTATAACCAGTTCACGTTTTATTTACTCCATACGAGGTAGTCTAATTGCGCTAGGTGGTCGTGAATTACCTAAAGCAATTTTGGTGTTTACGGTTAGCACTCTCAGATAGGAATCGTTATGTCTTCAGTTATTCAAACGCTCAGCGGCGCGATCGCAACGCCTTATCAAGCGAATATTACCGTCCCTAACTGGATGCTCAGCTCGATGGAACGAGTCATGCAGTATTATGTCGATAAGAATCTTCGCCTTGATACGCTCTCCGCCGACATCATGCCCGCTCCGGTCGAAGGTAAAAAGTACATGCTTTATGCCCATGTGCCCTTCTGCCATACCTTGTGTTCTTACTGCACCTTCCATCGTTTTATGTTTAAGGAAGACAAGGCGCGCGCTTACTTTATCTCCCTACGTAAAGAGATGGAGATGGTCAAAGCCTTAGGCTATGACTTTGAATCTATGTACATTGGCGGTGGCACCACCACAGTATTAGAAGACGAACTCGCCCGTACGATTGAGCATGCAAAGACCTTATTCCCAAGCATTAAAGAAGTGTCTTGCGAGTCGGATCCACAGCATTTAGACAGCCCTGGCTTTAAGCAACTCAAGGGTTTAGTGGATCGTATGTCCATCGGCGTACAAAGCTTTAACGATGACATTTTAAAAATGACCGACCGCCTTGAAAAATTCGGCACAGGTCAACAAACCTTCGACAAGATTATGGCGGCTAAAGAGCTGTTCCCCATTATCAACGTCGACCTGATTTTTGGCTTCCGCGGCCAAACCGATGAAGTGATCCAGCACGACTTAGATATGGCCTCGCGCCTCGACCCGAGACAGATCACCACCTATCCGCTGATGATCACGCACCAAACGCGTAAGAGTGTTAAAGGTAAACTGGCCGCGCCACAGGCAGATATGGCCAACCAATATCGCCAGATCTTAAACAGTTTAAATGGTCAATATAATCAGTTGTCTGCATGGGCATTTGGTAAGGCGAATGACGAAGGCTTCGACGAATATGTAATCGACTACGATGAGTATTTAGGGGTTGGTTCAGGCTCCTTTAGCTTTTTGAATGACACTTTATACGTCAACACCTTCTCGCTACGTAAATACCAAGAGCGGATCGCCGCTGGTAAGATGGGTGTCGAGCAACAGAAGAACTACAACAAAAAAGATGTGATGCAATATCGATTCCTGCTGGGGATGTTCTCCGGTCGCCTGTCGCGCAAATATTTCCGCGAAACCTTTGGCGTTAACTTAGACACAGCCCTGTTTAAGGAAATGACCTCGATGAAGCTGATTGGCGCCATCAAGAATGACCCCACCGATCCTGATAATCTGATCATCACAGATAACGGAAAGATGATGGGCCTGTTAATGATGAAAGAGTTCTACGCTGGCATGGATAACGTGCGCGCGCAATTGCGTAAACCGCTCAAACCCTGCGATATGTAAGCAAGAGTAAAACCACTAAAGGCCCTTTATGGGCCTTTTTGTTAAGGTGATTTCGCGCTACTCTTGCCTCGGTTTATTCGCATTCGTGACCAACCCAGTAATAAAGGAGTATTCGTTATGGGTTTTACTGATCAAGAAAAACAAGCACTACTCGCCGTTAAGGGCGTTGGCCCGACTGTCATTAAACGCTTTGAAGAAATCGGTATTAGCTCACTTGCGCAGTTGGCCGAGCATGAGGTCGAGGATATCGCCAACCTCGTCGCTAGCATGTTACGCACCACTTGCTGGAAAAACAGCCCGCAAGCACGCAATGCTATTGCCGCAGCCATCAAACTTGCCCGCCATCAGTAATCTTTTGATTTCCAATTCGTTGAGATATTTATGCCATCTTATTTACGCATCTTAGCTTGCACTCTAACCGCGTTGTTATTTAGCACATCAGTTTTTGCCAACGACAGCAGTTTCGGGGATGCCAATGGTTCAATCACCCTTAAATATCAGCCGCATATCAGTATGGACAAAGAGTCACTCTTTATCAGCGAGGCCGAAATCAGGGTCGATTATGTGTTTACCAACACCAGTTCGCAGGATCTTATCGTCCCCATCGCCTTCCCTATGCCGCCGATGTTTTTTGGCTCCGCCGATCACAGCAGCATCGATAACTTCACCCTAAAAGTGAATGGCAAAACCCAGCCAACCGAGCACAGGCTCGTCGCCCAACTTGCCGATAAGACGGATATTTCTGCCGAGCTTAAAAAACTCGGCTGGGGTGTAGAGGAAGTCGCCTATTTTGCCGAATATGGCGAAGTCCCCAAGGGCAAACCTGCGCTCCCCAAGGAATGGTTGGATGAGGAGCAACAAATCGCCTTTACCCTAAGCGATTACTTTGTGTGGGAACAAACCTTTCCCGCGGGCCAATCTGTCTCCATCAGCCACAGTTATACGCCGAGCCTCTCAACGGGCATCCCCGATACTGCCAATAGTATTATCGATACTTACACTGAACTTGCCTGTTTAGATGAAAGCGCTAAGCAAGGTATTCGGAAGCGTAATCTCGTCGTTAAACAAGACGGTGAAGATGTTGAATATGGCGTGGAATGGAGCCACCTTAGCTATATTTTGGTCACGGCCAATAACTGGCAAGGAGCGATTAAGGACTTTAAACTGACGCTGAAAAAATCCGAACCGACTGATCTCGTCAGTTTGTGTTTTGATGGTGAACTTAAAAAAACCGATCCACTCACCTTTGAGTTTCAGCAAAAACAATTCACGCCAACGCAGGATCTCAGCATCCTATTTATCCGTACACCGGATTTTGAATAATCGAAAAAGCCAGCTAAAAGCTGGCTTTTTGTATTAAGCGACTAATTTTAAGCGCGGTTAAAAACTATAGGTCATACCTAACCAGTAACGGCGACCATCTTCAATATAGCCGTACTCATCTTGAGTAATCTCTTTATCGAAGGCGTTATAGATGCCCGCGCTGAACTTAATGCTGTCGTTAACGCGATAGTTCGCACCCAAATCTAACAGCGTATAGGACGGCGCAATCAAACTGCTTGAGGAAGGCCCTGTGGTTGGCTGGCTCTCTTCACCACGATAGTTAACCCGCAGCCAAGTGCTTAACTTATCGATCGGCTCATAGTTAACCGATAATTGCACCAGATGTTTAGGTAGCTGGTTCAATGGACTCCCTTTGTAAGTGCCCGTTTTTTGCTCCGAATCGGTATAAGTGTAGTTACCCGTTAGGGCTAAGTTACTCAGGACTTTATAGTCGATACTCAGCTCAACCCCTTGGGTGACCGCCTCATCGATATTCACATAGGTCGTCGGATCGGAACCAAACTGGTTTGGCCCGTCAGTACATTGAGTTGCAGGGCAAGCGACACGGGTGATCTTGTCCTCAAACTCGTTATAAAACACGCCAGCACTGGTGGTGATGGAGTCGGTCAAATCCGTGTAAATGCCTAACTCATAGTTCACAGAGGTTTCGGGTTGCAAATCCGGATTACCATACATATTGCCGCCTCGGCTCACCTGCCCCCAATCTGGCACGGTTTGCCTTAGGCTCGGCGCCCGAAAGCCCGTCGACACACCGCCTTTTAAGGTAGTGTGCTCGGTCAGCCCCCAAACACCATAAATCCGTGGACTAAGGTGGTCACCAAAGTTTTCATCATCGTCTAAACGCAGGCCCAAGGTTAAGGCAAAATTATCGACAATACGCCATTCATCTTCTGAGAATACCGACCATTGACGGCGACTAATATCGGTTAAGTCACTGACCTGATTGCCAGTTTCATCGGTGAGATCTTGATAATTGAAAGCAGCACCAAAGGTTGCCGTATGGCTTTCACCTAAGGTGGCGATCACACTGGTTTGAGCATCGGTATTCTTGATTTTCATCTTGCGGGACTTGTTATCGTACACTTCGTGCTTGATATAAGTATCCGATGTGCCAAAGTCCCAACGTCCGGTGTGAGATAGCGAAATCGTGCTGTTTTCATACTCGGTTGTCGACGATGCAGGGCAACCACTGCGGCCACAACTGGCCCCCGGCGCTAATGGCGCAACGGTTTTCCCTAAGGTGCTATCCAACTCTTGGTTGGCTACGCCCACTTCTAACATAATGTCATGGTCTTGATTCGGCGTGAGGGCAAATCTGGCGGTGAGATTATCCGCATCACGGCCTCGGTAACCACCGTAGATATTATCTTCTTCACGCTGGGTATATTGGCCGTATAACTGCACGCCAAGCAAATCTTTAATCAAGCCACCGTTCACAAAAAAGTTGCCCTGATACACATTGCCCGAGGCTGACTTCTCCTGCAAGGTGCTATCGAGGCGCAATTCCCCCTGCCACTCATTGGGCACTTTACGGGTGATAATGTTGATCACCCCACCAATGGCGTCAGAGCCATAAAGCGATGACATGGGGCCACGGACAATTTCAATCCTATCAATTGCGGCGAGCGGCGGCGTCCAAGCGCCTTCAACACCAGGACCATCACTGTTGGTGCGGGTCTCGCGGGAAGACTGGCGTTTACCATCGACGAGGATCAACGTGTACTGGCTGCCCATGCCCCGTAGACTAATGTCCCGACGGTCGGCACCGCCAGTCACCACCACGCCGGGGACTTCTAACATGGCGTCGGTTAAGTCACGGTAAAAACGTGTATCAAGATCCTCTCGGGTGATGACGCTGATAGAAGCGGGCGCGTCACGTACTTGCTGCTCAAACCCCGATGCGGTGACGACAATTCTTTCCATCATCTTGTCTTGATCGGGTGCGGTATCCGCCAAAGCCTGAGTGGCTGGTAGCAATAATGCGGTTGATACTAGCTGTGCGAGGATCTTTTTACGACGTAACAACATAACCAACGAATCTCCCTTAACGGCTTCCTAAATGATAATAATTTTCAATACGGCAATGTATCCCTATGTTACAATCGGCTCAAGTTAGACTTTGAGTAATCACTTGTAAGAGTTGCTTAAGAATGAATAGAAATATGGTCAAGGGCATGATCGTGTTTGCCGCCATCGCGGAAAAAGGCTCGATGAGCGCTGCGGCAACACAGCTTAATCTGAGTTCATCGGCGGTGAGCCAACAAGTCGCCAAGCTTGAAATGGATATGGGAATTAGTCTGTTTCACCGTAATACCCGCCACCTCACACTCACAGAGGCGGGCACGTTATTCTATGAAAACTGCATTAAAATCATAAAAATAGTAGAAAGCGCCGAACAACAGCTGCATGCATTAAAGGGCACGCCTTCGGGGGAGCTTAAAATCGCTGCCCCAGTCGGTTTTGGTGGTGGTTTACTCAGCCAGCCATTAGCACATTTATTGGCGGCTCACCCGCAGATCAGTCTCAATCTGCAATTGCAGGACGGCCCAATTGATATAGTTAATGAAGGAATCGATCTGGCAATTTGCATCGGCCCTCTGTCGGATTCGAACCTTATTGCTCGCCCCTTGGCAGATTGGCGTATGTTACTGTGTGTCGCCCCCAGCTATATTCCCCAGCATCAGAGCCTACAACATCCTCACGACTTACAAGGGTTCAACCGTATTAGTCATAGCTATGCTAAACCCGAGTTCTTAACCCATTCACAGACTCAAGAGCGAGTCGAACTCCCAGCCCAGCGCATCAACGTCAATAATATGCAGACGCTTATCCAACTCACCCTCGATGGATTAGGCTATGCCGTATTACCAGAACCCGAAGTCCATCAATACCTTGCATCTGGCCAATTGGTGACACTTTTGCCCGACTGGTCGCTACGCACCTACAGCGTTTACAGCGTGACCTCGGCGCGGGATAAACAGCCCGCCAAAGTGAAAGAAGCCATCACTGCGCTCAGCCATTATTTTAGCCAGATGGATTTTAGCCCAAGCCCAGCGTCACTGACTCAGTCCAGCGCCTGCGTGCGCACGCCGAGATTAGCCATCCCCACCTAAGCACTCGTAGGCATGCGTTTCATTTATCAGGTGAGTTAGAGTATGCTGTTTTATCCATTCGATTAAGTAGTAATAACGCAATGCAAGATGTGGCCTTAGTGTTAGAGGGCGGCGGCCTGAGGGCAATTTATACCGCCGGCGTGTTAGATGCCTTTTTGCAGCAACAATTGCACTTCCCCTATGTGATAGGTGTATCGGCGGGGGCGATTTATCCCGCTTCTTATGTTTCACGCCAATTTGGCCGCAATTTACAAATTCAGCAGCAATATCTGCGGGATAAGCGCTACATGGGGCTACACCACTGGTTGACCACGGGCAATTATGTCAACACCGACTTTACCTATAAGCGCATGGCCTATGAGTTACTGCCTTTTGATTTTAAAACCTTTTTAGGCAGCGGAACCGAGTTTAAAGTCGGGGCGTTTAACTGCCAGACAGGACAAACCGATTACTTTGGCATGGCCGATTTTCAGGAGCACGATAAATTGCTCGACGTGCTGATCGCCTCCTCTAGCCTGCCTTTTATGGCCAATCCCTATCGGATAAACCACCAAACCTACCTCGATGGCGGTATCGCCGCGCCCATTCCGGTAGCGAAGGCGCAGGAAGAGGGCTATAAGCGGCAGGTGGTGATCCTGACTCAGGACGCAAACTATCGAAAATCGCCGATGAAGTTCAATTGGTTAGCTCGCAAGCGTTATCAAACATATCCAGCAGTGGCCGCTGCGCTCAAAGTACGCCACCAACGTTATAACCACTCCCTCGAGGAACTTACCCAGAGTGTTGCCAGCGGCCATACCTTTGTGATCCGCCCTGCTGCACCACTTAATCTCTCACGACTTGACCGCAATATCGATAAAGTGACCGCCGTATATCATCAAGGACTTGCGGATGGTCAGGCGATTTTGCCCAAACTGCAAGCTTGGCTAAACACAGGGGCAGATATCAGTTAGTGAGCGAGGCGCTGACTTTGTTAATAATCAGCTCCCGCAACCATTTATGGCTGAGATCGTGTTCGAAATGCTTATGCCACATCAGCAAATACGCACCGGGGATCAGTTTAATCGGCGAGGGTAAATACTTAAGATCAAACGACTTCATCACCGCTAAGGCATAACGGGAAGGAGCGCAGAGAATCAAATCGCTTTGCTCACACAGGGCAAGCGCACTCTGGAAGTCGGTCATATTGACCGCAATATCTCGTTTACGCCCTTGGATTTGCAGCACATCGTCTAACAACCAATATTCCAAGCCACCAAAGGCGACCTGTAATTGGCGATAGCTTAAAAAGGTATCGAGATTCCATTCCTGCGATAGTGCAGGATGGTCACTGCGCATCAGACACACTATGTAATCCTGAACCAATTCAACATAATGGATATCGTCCGGAATATGGTTTACATGCATGGGCGAACGTTCATCCCATTCGCGGCAGCCAATAGCCAAGTCGATATCGCAACGCAGCAATCTGTCCATGGTATCCAGCCGCCAGGTTTGACAATTAATGCTCACACCGGGCGCCTGCGCTAAAAGCGAAGGCATAAAGTGTGGGAAAGTCAGCGAATAGGTCGTCTCGACCAGATGCATCCGAAACTGACGTTGGCTTAGGGCGGGCTCAAAACTGTCTGGCCGAGTAAATTGCGCTAATTGCTGTAAACATTGGCGCAAGTCGGGCGCCAGCGACAGCGCCTTGGGCGTCGGCTTGAGGCCGTAGGCGGTGCGCTCGAATAAGGGGTCATCAAACACTTCACGCAGGCGAGTCAATTGCTTGCTCACCGCCGACTGACTCAAATGCAGCCGCGCCGCTGCGGCCGTGACACTCTGCTCCTCGAGGAGAATTTCCAGTACGGGCAGTAAGTTTAAGTCTAAGTGTTTTAGCATCTAACCCCTCGCTTTTAAGGGATTCCACCTCAAGTTTTGCGGCAACTTCATCAGCAGTAGCGACAGTAAAATCACTAAAATCCCTGCCCACTGGCGCATATCTAAGGCTTCACCCACAATCAATACGCCTAATGATACGGCAACCACTGGATTGACTAAAGCCACCATCCCCATGATTTCTGGCCCTAAATTTCGCATTGACCAGAGCCAAGCCCAATAAGCCACTGCGGTATTGGCGGTAACCAACCAGATTAACGAGGGAACCACATCCATACTCGGGATCTGTGGCGGTCCCGCCATAAACCACGCTAGTGGGATCAACATCAATCCCCCCAAGAGTAATTGCCAAGCGGTCAGCACTAAAAAATCGCCCACATCCCAGCGCTGCATCCAACGGGAAGAAAAGGCAATTAGAGTCGTCGCACTCAACATACACAGGACACCAATCGGGTCGAGATCCGCCGAGGGATTAAGCAATAAAATTACTCCTGCGAGGCCCATCAAACCGAGCAGTAACCACTTCATCCCCGGACGTTTTTTATCGATCAGCCAAGCGAGGATCAAAAAGATTAATGGCAAAGTCGCACCCAGCGTGCCCGCAACGGCACCCGGTAGCCGATAGGCGCCAATAAACAGCAGTGCAAAGAAGGCGCCAATATTACAAAACGCCAGCAAGCTTAATTTAGACCACGCCAGCGTCGGCAAACGTGGTCGCAGCATCAGCAGCAATATGCCCGCAGGCAGCGCGCGCCAAACCGCCACCCAGTAGGGCGACATATCCTGTAAGTAAAGACTCACCAGTGCATAGGTAGTCCCCCAAAACACTGGGGCGAGTAACGCAATCACAAACGGCATAATGACTTCTTGAAAAGTATCTTGATATTGAGATATATTACTTTGAGAGAATAAAACAGGCAAGTACTGATATAAGGTTAATAGGGAGAAAAGAAAAAGGAACTCGCGTTTATACCGCTGTAGATATGCGCACGCAGAGCTGCGCTTAAGGCTTGTTTGCCGTATAATCGGGCGTCATTTTTTATAGGCGGGCAAGCATGTTCCATATCGCACTCTATGAGCCAGAAATCGCACCCAACACGGGTAATATCATTCGCCTTTGCGCAAACAACGGCAGCCAACTTCATCTAATTGAGCCACTTGGATTTGATTTTGAAGAGAAAAAACTGCGCCGCGCGGGCCTAGACTATGCCGATTTAACCAATGTGACTCGCCATAAAAACTTCGATGCCTTCCTCGAATCCATGGCAGGCAAACGCATTATGGCCTGTACCACTAAGGGCAGCCGCCCTCACACTGAACTCAGTTTTGCCAAGGATGACGTGTTGTTATTTGGCCCTGAGACCCGTGGTCTACCTATGTCGATTATCGAGTCGATCCCGACCGAGCAGCGATTACGCATTCCGATGGCAGCTACCAGTCGCAGCCTCAACCTCTCCAATGCAGTAGCGATTATTAGCTACGAAGCCTGGCGTCAGCTCGGGTTTGAAGGCGCAATTTAATACCTAGGAATACTGATTTGGATTAGGCTGGACTTAACCAGCCAATTTTCCAATCATTCAGCCATTCACACCGAAAAATTGTTTTAACTCAATTCGGCCTGAAACCAGTAATTTTGCCGTCAGGTATGTGGATGAATTGTCATTGTTTCCCCTGTGACACGCCGCTGTTTTATTTAACAGAGTTGTCCCTATTGGCTCGACGGCGGCATCTACAACACATGGAAGTGTAAATGCCGCGTTCACATGGATGTGAAAGAGCGGCCATGCCGCCAACGGTCACTGGTGCAACAATGCCAATCTTCACTAACCCTTTCGCTGTTCTTTCTGCTAAAAAGGTATTGCCCCTTTGTGTGTTTAGGCTCATTAGCTCAAACGAAAATTCCCACATCTGCTGCCATACAAATTCTTATCTATTTGGCTATGTTTGGCCTTACCAGAAATCGACTAACAATGTATGGGTATACAGTCGTATTTAAATTTAGATGCTTTTGAGTGTTTTTACACTCATTAGTTTGCGCGTTTATCCAGCCTAAAATTTATAAAACCCTTAAAAATCATTCGCATAAACTTTCCCAAAATTAGTTAATAGGTTTGGAAAACGCGCATGCGCACTAATAAAATGTTATATGCCACAGGGAGACTTGGCTTGTCGATTAAACTGTTAACTGAACGTTACCAACTTACTATCATTGCACCTTTTCATTTAAGCGTTAATGGCGAGAAATACGTCATTGATGCCCTAATTGAAGGTTATGGTGCACGTAAAGGCATGCTAATCGTCAAAAATGCAAATACTATTAAAGAAGTAAGAGGCGAGATTGTAGCTTTGGGGTATGGATTTTCTTGTTTTGATATTAATGCCAATGATGTAGCAGAAGGTTTTCAAGAAGTGCTAGATGACTGGGGTAAATGTGTCATATAGCAAGTTGCCTAAATTCGCCGCAAAAAGCGCGGCTGGGACAAATACTCACTGGGCTCCGCCCAACAACGTTCGCATTTGCCCTTTGGCAAAGCGTTAGCAACTATGCCTATAAAAATCACTCGCCCTACAAATATCCTAGTTTTATTCACGCTCGCACTGGCAGCATTAGGCGGTATTTTCTTTGGTCTATATTCATGCGGCGGTTACTACTGGCACATCCAGGCTTACTGGATTTCTGCGTTGATATTTGTTGTTGGCTCCATCACGCTCAAGAACCAAGTGCTAAACACCTTAAGCTCCAAGCTTTTATTTCCAATAATTTACTTGGTCCTCTTCTTGGCTTCACAGTCAGTCGCTGCTACGTTCTATCCATCAGCCCCTGAAAGCTTCTCAGAGTTCATGCGCAATTTTCTTATAACTGTTGAGTACGGCCCATGCGCTTAGCAATCGCGCTCGCATCGCAGCTAATCGGGTAGCCGGAGGTATTTAGCCTCCAGCCCCCACACCACCCTGCATGCGGCTCCGCACAGGGCGGTTCATTTAGAACGCCTAACCTGTTTTCTGGTTCGGATAGTG
>NZ_JAMDJP010000043.1:0-31328 GCF_023475945.1 Shewanella sp. 8A | reverse complement strand
GCAGGAGTTTTTACTGCACCGATGTAGGACATTTGCGGAGCTGAAGATACTTGTTAGAGAATCGATAGCAATATACAACGATATGAGACCGCATCTGAGTTTGAATATGGCCTCTCCTAATCAGGTGCACAATAGAAAAGGCCAGCTACTGGAGCTGGCCTAAAAACTGTCAACCTATCTTAGGACGGGACATCAGCTTGATCCTAATTACCTTAGCAGAGCCTTTTCGGCATTAAGGGATGAGTTAGGTCTGTGCGACCATTTAGAAATGAGCCAGCGCCCAACCTTCCACGAGATCCGCGCGCTATCTGCCAGATTGTTTTCTGATATGGGTATTGACCCTCAAGGTCGGATGGCTCACACCGATGCCAAGTCCACCAAAATCTATGTGCGGGATCACCTGCAATGGACCGAAGTTCCACACGCTGAGATTAAATTCAGCCATTAATAAAACTAAGGCAAAGCTCTAATAGGAAAAAGAATTTTTGAATTCCGTTAGTCCCCCGTTAGTCCACCCTTGCATAAACAAGCAGACACAAAAAAGCCCGCAACTTATTAAGATTGCAGGCTTTATTGTTTATGAATTTGGTCGGTATGAGAGGATTCGAACCTCCGACCCCTGACACCCCATGACAGTGCGCTACCGGGCTGCGCTACATACCGAAATATTGTACTTAATAAAACTGTATGACGTCAGCTTAAGTACTTATTACTTAAGATGCTATCGAGTGGGGTTCACCTTAAGTGACGCAGACTTTAGCAATTGGTTTCAATCAACGCAAGTGCTTAGTGAAGTCTGTTTGATCAACTGCTTAGTTTCTGGCCTGAATGGTGAAATTTTGCAATGCAGTGGGGCGCTTTGCCCGTTAAAGCACTCGCAACGCGCAGACGGAGATTTAAACTAACACTTAAATGGCTCTGTAAATATCAAATAATGACGGATCTGCTAAACTAAATGCCATCAGCTATCCAGAGATAGCAGGTTGCTTTTTAAGCATAATTTACATGAAAGGGACTTATCATTGCTTTTACCATCCTTTAATGCCAACCATTTAAAGTTAGCCACCCTACTCGGCCTACTCGGTCTTGTGATCAATATTTTTCCTATCCCACTATTTGCTAACGTACAGCTGATTTTAGGTAATGCGGCAGTAGTGATAGTGGCCATCCTGCTTGGGCCTTGGTATGCCCTTTATACTGCATTATTTACAGCTACAGGCTTGATGTTGGCTTGGTCCAGTTCCCATGTGTATGTCGTCTTTTTGCTTGAGGCGTTGTGGCTGGGGTTTGCGCGGCGCAAAGATGTACCCATTCTGTATGCCAGTATTGGCTACTGGTTGTTAGTGGGCGTACCATTAATAAGCTTGTACTTATGGTTAATCACGGGCCTGCCAAATTATCACATCCCTTTTACTACGGTAAAACAAGCAGTTAATGGCATTTTATACGCGACTATTGGGGAGCTTTGCGTTGTGGCGCTCCCTAGCTTATGGCATTTAAAAGATAAGATCGTCAATCACACTCGCCGAACCTTTAGTGCTCAGCTCAGCTATCTATTTATTTTAATCACCACGATTACTTTATTGACCTCATCCTTAATGTTTAACCAGTATTTTATGGATAAACAGCAGGATTTAATTAATAAAAATCTGAATGACACTGGCATATTCCTCGGTCACGCCACCGAAACCTATCTCAGTTCCAACACCAGTACCGTTGCCAGTATCGGTAAATTTCTTAGTATATCAGGAGCTCCATTTGACCAATGGCAGCTTATCCTCGAGAGTGTGCAAAGTCTTAAGCACAGCTTTACCGCTATGTTTATTGTCAATACACATGGGGAAATTGTCGCTGGGAGTCCACTCGATAAACTAAAAAAAATAGCACAAAAGATTAATGTGCAAGATAGGGACTTCTTTATCCAAGCTTTAACCCACCACAACACATTTGTGTCCCCCGTATTTGTTGCTAGAGGGCCAGATCAAGAAATTGTCATTGCCATCAGTACCCCTATTTTTAAAGAAGATTCAAATACTGCCATCGGCATTGTGCAAGGTAATCTAGACTTAAGTTATTTCTCTAGTATTGATAACCAAAATCAACATCATGAGACACAGTCCATCATTTTATTGGATGAGAAAAAGAACATCGTTTATTCCTCCGAAAGACTTAGGCTTACCCCTTTAACTCCTTTTAACTTCAAGACGGGCAGCACAGAATACCGTACTCGATTAAAGCTGATGGATATTAATCAGCATGAGGAAGCGGATACCCCTGAATATATTTATGCTCACCATCAACTGAATAATGGTTGGCATTTATATGTTCTGGAGCCCTTTATCCCCCTTCTAACCTTAGCGCAAAAACAATATTTCAATACGGTAGGGCTACTGTTAATCAGCATGGTCGCAGCCATGATAATTGCTAAGGTAATTAGTCGTTTAACCACTACGCCTCTCGCCTTGCTGGCTCAGCATTTTAGTCAAACAAAAGATGGCAGTTTTAATGAGGAGAAGTTTGAGCATGGACTGCTAGACAACAGTACGCCTCAAGAAATCTATAGCCTGTACGAGAGCTTAGAAGCAAAACAACAAGCACTACTCAACAATCAACTCGAGTTAGAAGATAAAGTAAAACAACGCACTATGGCTTTAGAAATCGCCAACCGCAAATTAAAAGATATGGCGGAGCGGGATCCGCTCACTAACTTATACAACCGTCGTTATGCTGAAAAACAGTTCCTGCATATTCAGCATCTGTCTGAACGTAGCAAGGATACGATTGCGGTAGTGTTACTCGATCTCGATTTCTTTAAAAAAGTGAACGATACCTACGGTCATCTCGCGGGTGACGAATGCTTACGTGTCATGGCAGAGGTTTTATCAAATCACTTCAAGCGAGATGTCGATTTGCTTTGCCGTTATGGTGGCGAAGAATTTGCACTTGTATTACCAATGTGTAATGCCTCAAAAGTCGAGCAACACCTTAATGCTTTCAAAGAGAAACTTTCCAGCGTGGTCATCACCAACCCAACAGATCAAGTCACGTTTAGCGTGACCGTTAGCATTGGCGCCATCATTGCTGATGCCGCCTATAGTGCAAAACTGGATGACTGGTTAAAAGAGGCTGATGAGAACCTGTATAAGGCCAAGGAACAAGGGCGCAATTGCGTCGTTTGTACCCTAATCACATCCTAATTATGCATATGTGCACTTCGATATTGTTCAATTCGGTCCATCATATAGGGGAAAAAGGGGTTCCATTTTTGACGTAACATTTCTGAAGCCGGCACACTATAAACGCCTCGCTCACCACGGGAAGCGGCTGCGCCTATTTGTATGCGGGTTAGCTTCTCATTGCTTGATATGCCATATAGGCCATCATTTTCAGCAAAAGGTAACGCAACATGGGAGAGTGAATACACGCCCGCCGGCCAATGAAGCGGGAGGTGTTCAATCTGAGGTAACGACTCATCCTGTGGCCTCAATCCAAATTCACGAGCTTGAACCTGAGTCGTTTCGCTATTGATATTTTCAATCAGCGTGCCACGGTAATGAATGTTGTTAGAAGCTGTTGGTAACAAGGCGGGTAGTGGATCATTAGTCATTAACTTACTGTTGATAACGGTACGATTCATATCAAATAGCACTAATTCATGGCCCTTTTGCGGTAGCGTTTGATACAACAAACTCACAACAGCTGCGCTAGATACCGTTGCATCGGCAACAGATTGAAAGCTCAAAATCGATGGGATTTGTTCACGCTGCAAAGGCGTTAATCCGCTTAACAAACTCTGGTTACGTAACGCCAATTGGTAGACGACATCCCCGGCATTGACTGCAAAAGACATGTACTTGAAGGGATCGTATTCCATCTGAATACTATTCCATTGCAACTTATCTAAGTCGAGCAGGCGGCCTATCCAACTTTGCCAGCGAGCCGCTGCCGCAATGGGCGCAAGGCCAATTGCGGGCGACATAAAAATCATCCCTGCGTAGTCAGGCGCTTTATCTTGATTAATCAGTTCAAGTTCATGGTTAAGCGCTATCGCAGCACCCGTTGAAAAACCAATAACGAATAACGGCTTACCTTTAAGTTCTTGTTTCATGTGCGCCGTTGCCAAATTCACTGCGGCGGCTAAGTCTTGCCAGTACAGGCTCGTCAAACCACTAGGAATGGTGCCATGGCCTGGGAGTCTTAATCCAAGTACATGGGCTTTGCCTTTAAAATGTGCTGCCACGTTCGACATGGCATAGGGTGAATCTGACATACCATGGAGCAACAATACGCCAAAAGGCGCATTGGCTTTAGGCCATTCAAAACTGCGATTCCAGTTTTGTGGCCATCTCGCGGGATCGGCAAGGCTGTTTTTAACATAACGATTGACGGGCGATGCATCTGCCGCCGACACTTTTTTGAATACTTTATTATCAACCTCGGCAAAGAGTTTATCTTCTAAGGCAATGTAATCACGAAAGTTATCGAGTTTAGTGTTGTAGTGGAATTCGTGTTTTAACTCAGTCGTGTGCCAGAGGGACAGATCGGGTTTAGCATTGAGAAAATAGATTCCAGTCACTAATAAGGCAACAGCAATCCCTAAACAGCCATAAAAGGCAGCGAAAAATAAATGTTTAGTTGAGCCTATGATGATGGCTTTCATTACTGCCCCATGGTTCCGATAAAATACGCATGCAGATTATACGGTTAGATAAAAATAAACCTCAATATTCATATTTAAGATTTGTTTTGATGGCATTTTAGTTTCGGCGGTTTAACCTATTTAGGTTAATATCCGCTCTACTTTTATTCGATATTCGCAAATTTTACTTATTATGCATATTGGTCCAGCCACAGCGTCCTATGCGTTTTATCTCCCTAATCCCCCACTCATGCCTGAATATTGGCATTGGGAGCAGGATAACGCGATAGCAGAACTCATCGCCTTAAACGGTAACCACTGGCGTAAGATCTTCACCATTATGGCCAAAATTTGCACCCCCAGTGAAGATTGGCGCAATTATCGCGACAACTTATTACTCAAAAAACACCAAATGCTCTTGATAGGTGCTAGTGCCCTATCGCCCCATGCCAATATTCATATTGTCTGTGGGCAAGCTGCCGCGACGGCATTAGGAATTGCTATCGAGAGTCATATCGCCACAGGCCCTCAGCAAAGCGCCAACCAGCAAACAGTACTGCAATTGATGCAAGCCTCCCAAGGTAAACTGCAAGACATCACGACAATAATGCAGACTCAATCTTCCCACTCGATATCAGTGCTACTCTCGCCCTACTTAGATTATCGCCAATATTCTAATGCCCTGATTGCACTTACATGCTCGCATCTACGAAACGTATCTGCTTGATAAAATTTCATAAAAAAGCACCCGGATAGGCCGAGTGCTTTAAAAGAAAACCTAGATAGCATTGCCTATGCCAAGGTTAGTGATAAAAATCAGTCGTAGATAGTTGGAATGGGCTGGCGCTTATGTTGGGTTGCCTTATAGATATTAATTAGTTTCTCTTCAACCGCTTTATCAACGACTTTCCCTTCGAGGAAATCATCAATTTGCTCATAGGTCAGCCCGAGCGCGACTTCATCTTCGAGTAGCGGTTTGTTGTCCTCTAAATCCGCCGTTGGCGCTTTGTAAACTAATGACTCAGGAGCACCGAGATAGGCCGCTAATTGGCGCACTTGGCGTTTATTGAGGCCAAATAAAGGCGCGAGATCGCAGGCACCATCGCCCCATTTGGTATAAAAACCGGTAATGTTTTCGGCGCTATGATCGGTACCCACCACTAACCCGCCAACTAATCCCGCTAACTCATACTGGGCAATCATGCGCATCCGCGCTTTAACATTGCCCTTAACAAAATCCACTTTCGCCTCATCCGGCATACTCAGTCCCGCCTCAACAAACGCACTTAAGGTGGCTTGATGCACGCCATCAACACCTTGATGCACATTTACTGTGACTAATTTTGATGGCTGAATAAATTGGCACGCTTGCTGAGCTTCATGCTCATCTTTTTGAATTTGATAGGGTAAACGCACTGCAATAAACTGATAACCGCCCTCGGGATGTTCACTATTGAGGCTATCAACGGCCAACTGGCATAAACGCCCCGCCGTCGATGAATCCACACCTCCGCTGATCCCTAATACCAACGCCTTACTGCGGGCCTCTTTGAGCTTGGTTTTAATAAACGCCACGCGGCGCTGCACTTCAAACTCAGGCTCAATCGCCTTGAGTACCTTCATTTCTCTTAAGATCTGCGCTTTCACCGAAAATTCCACCTTAAATATTCGCTGTTATTGGGAGCGGTAAACCGCCTAACGTTATCATTTATTTGCGCCTAAAAACAACAAGGGCAATAACGGTTTGCCGCTATTGCCCTTATTAACTGAAACCTATGCTGGTTTATCTTTCCCAGTAAGATTCTTCTAAGCTGTCTTCACGCTCGGGTAACCCACGGGACAAACGCGGACTGTGCTGCGCTAATACCTCATAGGCCACGCGGTTAGCGTACTTACAAATTTGTGAGAAGGATGAATAACATAAGCCATCACGCTTATGCTTACTTGAGCCTGGCACGTTGGTCTTATGGAAGGTATTGGCCGCCAAGTCGTGCAATAACGCCGACAACGCGCCATCACCCGCACCATTGGTATTGCCTATTTTCTCCGGTCCACCCATGTAAGGGGAAATATGGGCATAGACTTTAATCGGATTTTCACAGTCACTCTTGAGCTTAGGACGTGAGAACTCATAACGGTTAAATTCAGGGATAGCACCTGGCAGCAGCGTATGAGTGGTCTCGCGCTTTTCGGCATCATCGGTATAACCTGCGGTATAAAGCCCGATTGGGCCAGCAGTGGTTAACACCATATCGCACCACTCGAGGGCTCTTTCGCTGGCAAGCAGCGGATCGCGAAACCCTGTTAACGCCTCGCCTTCATCTTCGTTCATCGCCAAAATGGTCACATGCTCTTGGATAAAGTTTTGCCACCAAACCGGATCTTCTTCAATCAAAAAGCGTGTGCCTAAGGTCAATACCACAGGCACTTCGGCCGCTTTAGCATATTTAATCGCGCACATGGCCGCATCGGTGATCCTGTCGCCGCCGCTGGCACGCATTAAATAGGCGGTTAATACCAAGGCAGAGCTGCCCTGTACTACGTCTTTATCAATGTATTCTGGGGTTAATTTATCCATCGCCCCTTTACTGATCGCGAAGGTACGCTCACCGCAATCAGAAATCAGCGTAAAACAACGACCTATGGGGCCATCGACGGGTTGCAGGAAGTTAAGGTCTACTTTAGAGGAGGTGTTGCAAAGATAACGGTAGGCGTAACTGCCGACTTCGATATTTTGACTCATCACCCCAAACAACACAGAGCGGTCATCGGCCAAAATAGAATAATTGTGCACTGTGTTACCAATAGTGCCGCCCGCAAACTCATCGCTGATCAAACCGTTTTGTTTCAGCTCGGTATACAGGGCGTGCGCTTGCTCATCATTGATAAGCGTCGAATTACCCTTGGGTAAACCATAACGCCCGAGCAACTCATCCTCTACCTTGGCTTCGATATCCACTAAGGTTTGATCGATACCGCTGATATAAGTCGCAAAAGGTTGAGGTTGCTGCGTTAATTGCTCAAGCAATGGGTCACGGGTTTTGACCGGAAAATAATGTTTCGATTTGCGCTGACCGGGAAACTTCATAGTGGCTCTCTTTTCCTGGCATCCATGCTAATGGGCATTACAACGAGCGTTGGCTCATCGTGTCCTAAAAATAATGAGTCTAGGCTAGAGAGATAAAAAATCCACTCCCGAGCCACAAAGGGCGCAGATTCTACCATAAAATCAGCATGAAACTAGGCCGTGTTTAGGTTTCAACGGGAGAAATTTACCGTCACTCTGCGCGTATCCAAGGTTGAGCTTGTTCTTGTACCAATTGCCTGAGCAGCTCGATATGGAGCTCATCATCATTTAAACAGGGAATAAAGTGATAGGCCTCACCACCCGCATGCAGGAAAGTCTCTTTACCACCAATCGAAATTTCCTCTAAGGTTTCGAGGCAATCAGTGGCAAAGGCTGGGCAAATTATATCAACGCTTTTCACGCCTTGGCGGGGTAAATCGGCCAGCAGTTCATCAGCATAAGGGGTTAACCACTCTTCTTTGCCGAAGCGGGATTGGAAACACACCTGCCATTGTCCATCGGTTAATCCCAGAGCCTGTGCCAGTAACTTGGCGGTAGTGCGACACTGCTCAGGATAGGGATCGCCTTCAGTGGCATACCGCAGCGGAATACCGTGGAAGGATAAAATCAACTTGTCGGCCTGGCCATGGGTTTTCCAATGGCGCTTAACCGAATGCGCTAAAGCCGCGATATAGGCTTCATGGTCAAAATACTGTTTGCTAAAGCGCAGCTCAGGAATATCGCGCACTTTAGCAAAATACTGCGCCACCGCATCGAACACGCTGGCGACAGTTGAGCAGGAATATTGCGGATATAACGGCAGTACCACGATACGCTCGGCGCCTTGGGCTTTGAGTTTGGCAAAGCCGCTATCAATCGAAGGATTGCCATAGCTCATGCCGAGTTCAACGGGAATAGTTTGATTAAAGGTCGCGCTCAGATCCGTGGCTAACTTTTGTGCCTGCTGCTCACTTATCACCATCAGCGGCGAGCCCTGCTCTGTCCACACACTCTGATATAATTTGGCCACCTTGGCGGGTCGGGTATTAAGGATTATCCCCTGCAAAATCGGCTGCCACAGCCAAGGGGACAAATCGACGACCCGAGGATCACTTAAAAACTGTTTGAGGAATCGCTTAACCGCTTTGGGAGTGGGTTCATCGGGCGTGCCGAGATTGACCAATAACACGCCAAACGCAGGAGAGGGAGAAGTCAATGTGTTACCTTTTATCAGCCTAATACCTCGGCAGGCTAACATTCAGTTGCCAATAAAAAAAGCCTGCAATCGCAGGCTTTTTCTTAATATGAGAACTTGTTCTCGAATTTAGCGAATGATGCTTATTTCAGCACGCTGGCTAACTGTTCACTCACAGCCGCAACCGACTGAGTACCATCAAATTTATGGTATTGAGTGTGACCCGCCGCAGCCACTTTGCCATAGTATTCAACCAATGGCTTAGTTTGTTCGTGGTAAATGCCTAAACGCTTACGCACTGTGGCTTCTTCGTCATCTGGACGAATAGCTAAGTCTTCGCCAGTCACATCGTCTTTGCCTTCCACTTTAGGTGGATTGAATACCACGTGGTAAACACGGCCAGAACCTGGGTGAACGCGACGGCCGCTCATACGCTTAACGATTTCTTCGTCTGGCACATCGATTTCAATCACGTGATCAATGCTGATACCGTTTGCCGCCATCGCATCCGCTTGCGGGATAGTGCGTGGGAAACCGTCTAACAGGAAACCTTTAGCACAGTCGTCCTGTGCGATACGCTCTTTAACCAGTCCAATGATCAGATCATCAGAAACCAGTTGGCCTGCATCCATCACTTTCTTCGCTTCTAAACCCAGCGGAGTACCGGCTTTAACAGCTGCACGTAACATATCGCCAGTAGAAATTTGTGGGATACCATACTGTTCCATAATGAACTGGGCCTGGGTACCTTTACCGGCACCTGGGGCGCCCAATAGGATAATGCGCATCTCAAGAGTCCTCTTTTTCGCATTGATATTCTTCTTAGGGCGGCGATCTTCGCACATCTGACCGCCATTGAGAAGGCTTTTAGCTTCGACTTTAGCCTCAGAAACCGCAAATAAATCGCAGTTTTGTGGCAAATTTTATCCTTAGTAGAGCAAGGTATACAGCTTGCGACGGTACTGGTTAGCAAGACTATTACCTTGACCAAGGGCTGTTAAAATCTCCATAAATACTTGTTTTATTTTGCCATTTTCAGCATTCAAGTCTTTAGATAACACACCGTATAAATGCGCAAGTGCTTCTTCATCGCGGTGAGCCGAATGCAAGGCTTTACAAAGTTCGAGTAATAACACTAAATCTTGCGGATTATGCTCAAACTTCTGCTGTAAATCACGAATTTCAGGCGTGTCTGCCGCATCCAAGGCAAGAGTTAATTTCGCCTTTAAGCTCTGGTAATAACTGTCTTGATCGGCAAGGCCAATCTGTTCGAGTAAAGTCTGCGCTTGAGCCAGTTCACCCTGCATCAAATACACATCGGCGAGCACCAAACTCACCTCAGCAGCATGATTTGAGGCGCTATAGGCGTCTTTCAGCAACACGGCCGCAGTGGTTAAATCCTCCGCCGATACTTGGCTTAAGGCTAACAGGGCTTTGGCTTGCTCAAGTTGCAATTGCCATAAGGGTGGCAAGTGTTTCTCCAGCATAGCGCTCACCTGCGCCGCCTCCTGCATGCCCGCAAAGCCATCGATTGGTTGACCCTTATCGAGCACTAAAGTGGTCGGCAGTGCTTGAATGCGGAAATAGTTCGCGATTTCCAGCTCAGTTTCACAGTTCACTTTCGCCAGCACAAAACGGCCAGCATGCTGGGTGGCAAGTTGCTCGAGTGTTTGCACCATGGCAACACTCTGCGGCTGTGGCTGGGCCCAAAACACCATCACCACCAGTTGCTGCATTGAAGCATCAACCACTTGCTGAATATTGTCTTTCGTTAGATCGAGGATATTGTCCATGGTTTTCCTTCCTCCCAAACTGGCACCTCTACGGGGAAATGCCCTAGGGTAATGCGACTCTTGGTGCCTAAAAGTGAATCGGGGCACTTGTGTCTCGACCCAAGTGCCCCGAATGTGTTACTTCAGGCTTGCCAATAACATTTGGTTCATCAGCTTAATAAAGGCCGATGGGTCAGCTAGGCTGCCCTTCTCCGACAATTGCGCCTGTTGCAATAACAGATTCGACCAATCGGCAAAGGCGGCTTCATCCTGAAGATCATTAAGGCGCGACACTAATGGGTGCGCAGGGTTGATCTCAAACGTCGGCTTGACCTCTGGCACTGGCTGGCCGGCAGCCTGCATCAGTTTGATCATTTGGGTCGACATTTCACCTTCACCCGTGACCACACAGGCTGGGGTATCGGTTAAGCGTGAAGTCACCTTCACATCGGCCACGCTAGCGCCTAATGCCGCTTTAATGCGTTCAATCAGTGGTGCAGACTCTTCAGCGAGTTTCTCCTGCGCTTCCTTCTCGGCCGCATCTTCCAGCTCACCTAATTCCAGCTCGCCACGGGTGACTGAGTGCAATTGTTTTTCTTTGTACTCAGTTAAGTGGTTGATTAACCACTCGTCGATACGTTCTGACATCAGCAACACTTCAATGCCTTTTTTACGCAGCAGTTCTAAGTGTGGGCTGTTGGCGGCCGCTTCGTGGCTGTCGGCAACGATGTAGTAAATCTTGGTTTGGCCTTCCTTCATGCGGCTAATATAGTCATCGAGTGACACAGTTGGCGCCGCGCTGCCTGTATGGGTAGACGCAAAGCGCAGTAAGCCTGCAATACGCTCACGGTTCGCAAAGTCTTCCGCTGGACCTTCTTTCAACACTTGACCAAATTCGGCCCAGAATTTTTGGTATTTTTCCGCATCGTCTTTTGCCAGTTTTTCCAACATACCCAGCACACGCTTAGTGATACCGGTGCGCATCGCTTTGGTGATGTGGTTGTCCTGCAAAATCTCGCGGGACACGTTCAGCGGCAGATCGTTTGAGTCAATCAAACCCTGCACAAAGCGCAGGTAAGATGGCATAAACTGCTCAGCGTCATCCATAATAAACACGCGCTGAACAAAGAGTTTCAGGCCATGCTTACGGTCGCGGTTCCACAGATCCCACGGCGCTTTTGATGGGATATATAACAGGTTAGTGTATTCCTGTTTACCTTCAACGCGGTTATGACTCCACAGCAGAGCGTCTGTGTAGTCGTGGGAAATATGCTTATAAAATTCTTGGTATTCTTCGTCAGTGATCTCAGACTTATTACGCATCCACAGCGCAGTCGCCTTGTTCATGACTTTCCAATAGCCTTCGGTTGCAGGAATTTTTTCACCGTCTGGGCCATCGCGCTCAGGGGTGCCTTCCTGCCACATTTCTACTGGGATTGAAATATGGTCTGAGTATTTAGTGATGATGGAGCGTAGGCGCCACTCATCGGCAAACTCTTTCTCTTCATCACGCAGGTGCAGGGTGATCTCAGTACCACGGCTCGCCTTGGTGATAGTTTCAACGGTGAAGCTACCCTCACCTTCCGATTCCCACAATACGGCTTCATCGGCCTTATGACCTGCCGCGCGGGTACGAACGGTGACTTTTTTCGCTACGATAAAGGCGGAATAGAAGCCCACACCGAATTGACCGATTAGCTGCGAATCCTTTGAGGCTTCGCCAGAGAGGTTTTTAAAGAATTCAGCGGTGCCCGATTTGGCGATCGTACCTAAATGCTCAATCACGCCATCGCGGGTCATACCCACGCCGTTGTCTTCGATGGTGACAGTGCCTTTTTCTTTGTCTGCGCTGATACGCACACGTAGCTCACCGTCACCTTCGTATAACGCGTCGTTGGTTAACGCAAGGTAACGCAGCTTATCGGCCGCATCCGCAGCGTTAGAGACCAGTTCACGCAAGAAAATTTCTTTGTTGGAATACAAAGAATGGATCATCAAATGCAACAGCTGTTTGACTTCAGTTTGAAAACCATGAGTTTCTTGTTGTGACATGAAATTTTCCTTATTTGTTACGCAATTTGGTTAAAGCAAACGCTCAGTGCTTTATAAAATGGGGCTGCAAATCCACTTTTCAAGGGGGGAGATAAAATCACAGATCAAATGGCGAAAAATAAGGCAGTATCAAACCGAAATTACGCTATCCCTATGTCAGAATTAAGAAAGGAATGTTAGACCTAGACACGCTAGGGCGTGTTCGCTAAACAAATACAGCCATAAAATAAAAACCCGCGAGCACAGGGCCAGCGGGTTTATTCTTTAGGCCATCACAGGCTACAGCGGGATACGCCCATTGAAGGACAGCGCTAAGGTGGTGCTGTCGACATATTCCAGCTCACCACCCACGGGCACACCGTGGGCGATGCGGCTGATCAGCACCTTGTGGCGCCTTGCCATATCGGCGATAAAGTGGGCTGTGGCCTCACCTTCAACCGTTGGATTGGTCGCTAAAATCAGCTCAGCAACATCGCCAGAGGCTAAGTGACGCTCTAATAGCGCCAAGCCTAACTCTTCAGGCCCCACGCCATCGAGGGGGGATAAATGGCCCAGCAAAACAAAATAGCGACCCGTAAAATGTCCACCTGCTTCAATGGCTAACACATCGGCTGGCGTTTCGACCACACAAATTGTCGAAGACGAGCCGCGCTTATGGCTAGCACAAATCGGACATAACGTTTCTTCAGTGTAGGTTCGGCAAGACTGACAATGACCGATATCACTCATGGCACTCGACAGGGCAGAGGCTAATTTAAGCCCAGCTTTCCTGTCTCGCTCAAGTAATTGAAACGCCATACGTTGCGCCGATTTAGGCCCAACCCCTGGTAAACAACGTAGGGACTGAATTAACTCGTCTAGCAGTGGACTAAATTTCATTGTCTATCTCAATTAAAATGGCATTTTCATGCCTGGTGGTAATTGCATACCGCCAGTCACTTCGGCCATTTTAGCTTTTTGATTCTCTTCGATGCGACGTGCTGCATCGTTACAGGCTGCCGCGATCAAATCTTCCAACATTTCTTTGTCGTCTTCCATCAAGCTTGGGTCGATTTCGACTTTACGCACTGTGTGTGCGCCTGTCATGGTCACTTTAACCAGACCTGCACCTGACTCACCGACCATTTCCATGCGGGCAATTTCTTCCTGCATTTTTGCCATTTTTTCTTGCATCATCTGGGCTTGTTTCATCAGATTGCCCATACCGCCTTTTCCAAACATAGTCATTTCTCTTCTATTAGGGTTAGTCGCAAGCTTTTAAGCTGGCTAATCTTACTGAAATAAATGGGATTGGCAATCAATGCCGCGATCCCATCGATAAACTTATGATCTTGATAGCGCGTTTTTAACAAACTCTGCCATTCCACGCAGCATATACATAGAGGAAATATTACTCGGGCTCAGGTAACGCAGGAATAAGCCCGCTGCGCTGATTTAACAGTTCAGGCGGATAGAGCAAGCTATCCTTCTCAAGCTCAGCCCCAAAGCGGTTAATCAGCCATTGCACATTGTCATCCATTATTAGCGACTGCTGCGCCTGTTGCAGTAACTCTTGGTGAAAACGTTTGCGCATCTCTAAGGGCGTCTCCCGTGTAGGATCGGTTCCTATGACCACCTCAACCTGCCTTGGGTTCCCAAGAGCTGCGGTTAAGGCTTGCTCGAGCTGCTCAATGGCCACCTGCGCCGCCAAGTGTTTCTGATCGGGTTTTAACAGTAATGGCAAGGGGTTAGCCTGCTGCTGACAAATCGAATTGACCGCTAACTGACGCACACGTCCACCAATATCGAGGCTCGCCATGAGCTTATACCAATGCAAATCGAGCGGATGACCGGTAATCGATTGCGCCAGTGCTAATGCGGTGGATGACGTTGGTTGTACTGTCTCATTTGGCTGTGACTGCACCGAATCTTGTGGCTGAGGCGGCTGCGGCGCGGTATTCATCTCAGGGCTTTGCACAGCTGGCTCGCTCTTTTGTACAGGCTCTTGTTCTAGCACTTGCCCAAACGGTGTCGCTTCGCTATTCGTTGGTGATATTTGAGCGGCGACGTTCGCAGCGCCTAACTCATCAACAGTTGTTTGTAGCACAACAGCGGTTTCACGCTGTAGGTTAGCACTTGCATCCGACGCATTAGCATCATCCATCCCAACGACGGGCGCCTCTTCCCATGGTGGGCGATCGTTCGGATCTAGCTGCTGAGTTAGCGTGACATTTGATTGTGACTCAAGATGAAGCTCGGCCTCGAAATCATCGTCAAAGGGCAGCTCAAAGTCGTTATCGGACGTGTTACTAACCACTTGATGCTTGGTAGATGCATCAACTGAAGGCATTTTATGCGATGGCGAGTGAGAGACTGGCGCGGTATGCGCACTCTGGCTCGGAGTTTTAAGCTTAACTTCCGCTGCCGACTTTTTTCCATCACCTTCCTTGGTGCTGAGCGCATCAAGATCGGATAACAAGGAGTCACGCGCCGCTAATACCGCCGATAAAATATCGTCATCCTCAAGGGACACGGTAGTAGTTGACGCTGGAGGTGTTGAAGCCTGAGAGGTTGTTGAAGCTAAGCTTTCGCCAATAGACTGAGCACTGTCGCGATTAAGCGAACTATCTTCCATGCCAGAGAATCCGCCCTGCTCCTCAGCCATAAATTGTGAGTAATCATCCTGATAGGCATCGAGCGGCGCGGCGGCATAATCGTATTGTCCGTAATCCTCAGCGGAATATTCGTCTGGCGCTAGCGCATCTGTACTCTGATTAACACTCGCTTGAGTATTTTCCTCGATATCATCATAAGATAAGTCAACTGCTGCTGTTAATTTCGAGGGAGAATACTTCTGGTCAACACTAGCGGTATCCACTGTTGCAGCTTGATTATGCTCAGTATCAAGATTCGATGCCGGCATAGAAACTGAGCTCGACTCAGCGCTTAAGTCAGGGCTTGCGTCAGTTTTTGAGTTAGGGCTTGATTCTGAAATTAAGACGGCCTCAGTACTCGATGCCGCACTTGCACCAAAGCCTTGGCTTTGAGCTTGGCTTAAGATCACTTGCTGCTCGGCAATTAATGCGGCATTCAGTTCAGCCCCATCATCAATCGCATCATCGACAGCTAACATATCCTCAGCAGATAAGGTTTGTTGCGCAGCTGTAGCGTTCTCACTCTTAGCCATAGGCTCAGTCGTTGCTACTTGTGGCAGAGCCTGTGAGTCACACTCAGCAGTTAGTGGAGTTTTTTTTTCAGCTACAGCCTGATTAACGGTCTGTTCTACCGCTGGCATATTTGATACGGGCGTCGCAGACATTGGCTGCTGAGCTGGCAAACTCACCTTTGCAGTTTCTTCAACCTGCCAACGTTTTACTGGCTTTTCGGGAACAAATGCCACCGCTCGCAGCAGCGCCATTTCAAGGCCCGATTTAGGATCCGGCGCATGGGGTAAGTCTTTACGGCCAGTAAGTAAAATTTGGTAATACAGCTGCACTTGTTCAGGCGCTAACTGCTCGGCAAAGGCCTGAATTTGCGCGCTGTAAAGGGATTGCTGTGCGGCGGCTGGCGCAAATTGTGTCAAGGTAATCTGATGCAGTAATTCCAGTAAACTGCGCAGCACTTCTTGGGCGTCCGCGCCATAGGCGAGCACCTGGGCGCAGCTTTGCATCAATACGCCAATATCGGCATCGGTTAAGGCTTTAAGTAAGCCCAGCACATGCTGCTCATCGATGCTGCCCAGCATAGATTGCACTTGGTTGAGCATTACCGTGCCGCCACCGAAGGCGATGGCCTGATCGGTCAAGCTTAAAGCATCACGCATGCTGCCATTGGCCGCTTTGGCGAGCAGAGTTAGGGCTTCGAGCTCAAAGGGCAATTGCTCTTGGGTTAAAATATGCTGTAGCTGAGTGCCAATTTCCTGCTGGGTTAAACTCTTTAAATTAAATTGCAAACAGCGGGATAACACAGTCACCGGCAGCTTTTGCGGATCGGTGGTCGCCAGCAAAAACTTCACATGCTCTGGCGGTTCTTCAAGGGTTTTTAGCAGCGCATTAAAACTGCTGCGGGAAAGCATGTGTACTTCGTCGATCAGATAAACCTTAAAACGGCCTCGGGTCGGACGATATTGCACATTATCTAAGAGTTCACGAGTGTCATCGACTTTGGTACGCGAGGCGGCATCGACTTCAATTAAGTCAACAAAACGGCCTTGGGCAATTTCGACACAGCTGCCACACACACCACAGGGGGAAGCCGTTACGCCCTTCTCACAGTTAAGACCTTTGGCAAAGAGACGCGCCAAACTGGTCTTGCCCACACCGCGCGTGCCAGTAAAAAGATACGCATGGTGTAAACGTTGCTGGGTTAACGCATTGGTTAATGCGTGCAACACATGACTTTGGCCGACCATCTGTTCGAATGTGGCAGGGCGCCATTTTCTGGCTAACACCTGATATGACATGGAACTCCCCAATGTGCATGACAAGAATATTGGTACAAAAAAGGGGATCGCGCCCCGAGATAGTTGCAAGATAACATGTCAATTAACGACATGCCATTAAACTATCCCTAGGCGCCTTTGGCTGAAGAATTATTCGCCTTCAAACTCACAAAGTTTAACCAACTCAAGACCTAAGGCCGTTAAGCGGGCTTCGCCACCGAGATCGGGTAATGAAATCACAAAAGCCGCATCTTGCACTTCACCGCCCAGTTGGCGGATAAGTTTGACTGTGGCTTCGATAGTGCCGCCAGTGGCCAGCAAATCGTCAACCACCAATACTTTGTCATTCGCGGTAATCGCATCGGTATGGATTTCAAGGCTATCGTGGCCATATTCCAGCTCATAGCTTTGGCTAATGGTCGCGCGTGGCAACTTACCAGGCTTACGTACAGGCACAAAACCAATGCCTAATTCCAGTGCTAAAGGCGCACCAAACAAGAAACCACGGGCTTCGGTGCCCACAATCTTGGTAAAGCCTTTGTTGCGGTAATGCTCAACTAATAAATCAATAGTCGCTTTATAGGCTGCAGCATTTTCCAGCAGACTGGTCACATCGCGAAATAGAATCCCTTCCTTAGGATAATTAGGAATGGTTTTAATGCTTTGCTTTATCAAGGATAAGGTTTCTGTATTCATAGCCATTTAATTTAACTTAATCGTTTCGCCACGCTTATTGCTGGCAGTAAAAACAAAACGTCCACAGCGAGTGTGGACGAGCTTTAATAATTCGCACAAAGCTTATGCCGCTTTGGTTTGAGTTGCAACTAGCAGCGTATTCAAGTGACGAATTGGTTATCAATTTGTGCCTTAGATCAAATGTGCTTAGGATTCGATTTCAGGAATCGTTTTCAGATACCAGAGAAGCCCGATTGCCATGGTTAACAGCAACAGTTTTACCCATAGGATTGGCACAACAAGAATACTGACACTAAAACTGAGGCCAGAGAGTAGCATAGCCCTGCGCTTAAGGCCTGGGCGCATGGCTCGGTGCTCTTGCCACTGGGTGAGCGCATCGGCAAACCAAGGATGTGTCATTAACCACTGATGTAAGCGAGTGCTTGAACGGGCGAAGCAAAAAGCGGCGAGTAAAATAAACGGCACCGTCGGTAACAGTGGCACGATAATACCTAGCAGTCCAAGGCCCAGCGCAAGGCAGCCTATCAATAAAAACAAACCGCGTTTCAATATCATAGCGTGTAAATAATCATAGTTTGTAAATAATCATAGTGTGTAAATGCCTCGAACCTCAAAAACAAAAGCCACTCTCAGAGTGGCCAGTAGTATACTCAATTTGAGATTAAAACCTGCTTAAATTAAGCCTAATTGCTTTAACCAAGTCAGGCTTGCTGGTAGTGTCGGCAACAGTAAGACTAAAATAAAACCAATAAAATACATAACGTTAAATGGGTCTTTAAATGGCTGACTGCTCATTACAGCTCCTCAAATGTGTGCGTAGATAAGTGCGCGGGAATCATACAGTGATTGAGATCACAAAACGGGCGTCATTGTAGCGGTTTGCCACACCAACAAAAACCCTTTTTCTGTATGGTTATTACAATTATTTTGCGTACTTAAGCACCATGTCTTTCTATGTTCCGCGTACGATACCTTTAGCGGTTAGTTGCTCGAGTAACTGTAAACAACCTTGAGTTAAGGTCTCTGTTAACATTTGCGGATAAGTCGACACCAACCATTGAATCAATTCATCAAAGGTGCTCTGCCCCTTTTCGGCTAAATAACCCAGTACTTGTGCGCTTAAAGGTGTTAATTGCAAAAAGCCTACCTCACCTGCCTCATCCTGATATAGGCAAAAAAACACTGGCTGCGGCAGAGGATCTTCTGGGCGATAATCTTGCCGTATTTGCTGCACTGGATACTGGTATTGCGCCACGGTTGCCGTTGCGGCTAAACATAGATTTTGATGCGTAATTCCCTCTTTACCAATCAGGACTTGGCGGCTATCTTGCTGCGCAGTTGCCACCCGTAGTTCAAGCCATTCATAGTGCGCAAGTTCCAGCATAAAGGGCGGGTCAATGTCTACTGGACAATATTGAAACTGCAGGAACTGTAAAAACTCCCCAGCAATATCGATAAAAATCGGTGATTTACAATCATGTCGACTAAAAAAAGCCTGCACTAAGGTTTGCCACTGCGCATCAGTGTATAAGCTTTTGAGTACGGGGAAGGCATTAGAAACAAAACCCATCACATTATTAAAAAATAGCTCTCGGTAAACCTGCATCCGCTCAATGGGTACACCGATCGGCACGGAATTGTTAGGATCACGAATATAATCGATAAAGGATTGCTGTACTTGCTTAAAATCCATTAGGCAATCCTCTTCGCTAGATTTTTTTTGGCCTGAGCTTGGTAAGTATGAATTTGATTAATTTCATCCAATAAATGCGCTGTTGCCGGCAGATTAAAGTCACGCTCGAGCAAGGTGGGTAATACGCCATGTTTGGCATAGCAACTATCTAGGAGCGCCCATACAGGGGCGTTGATATCGCTGCCGTGGGTATCAATCAATAATTCTTCTGATTCTTTAAAATGTCCTGCGATATGCAAGTAGGCAATCCGCTCAGTTGGCATCGCCTTTAAAAATGCCGCCGCATCATATTGATGATTTATCGAGTTAACATAAATATTATTCACATCTAGCAGGAGTTTGCAGTCGGCTTCTTCTAGCACTGCCGTCAAAAACGCCAGCTCAGTCATCTGCGCACTGGGCGCCGCATAAAAGGAGACATTTTCCAAAATAAGCGGTCGTTCTAAAATATCTTCAACTTGCTTAACTCGCCGAGCGACATGCTTAACGGCGGCCTCGGTAAAAGGAATTGGCATCAGATCGTATAAATGGCCAGCTCCTGAGCAATAACTTAAATGCTCTGAATAGACATCAATTTGATGTAAGTCCATAAAAGCTTTGATACGGCGAACAAACTCAAGATCCAACGGCTCAGGGCTACCGATTGAGAGCGACAGACCATGGCAAAAAAAGGTATGTTTTTCAGTTAATTGTCTAAATTGTTTACCGTATTTTCCACCTAGCGTCATCCAGTTTTCAGGGGCAACCTCTAAAAAATCGATAGCACTCGGCAGCGATTGGCAAAATTCACTGAGCATTTCACGCCGTAACCCTAATCCAACTAATCCACGATCTTGCATTGCTTTAACCCCTTTAATTTGGATGCTGCTAAACAAAGGCCAGCATAGGCTGGCCATGTGCTAGGGCAGTACCTCACTAAGTACAACTGAACTTATTTGACTTCCTTTTTTACGGCTTCAGTTTTAGCGTCAACTTTTTCAGCGGCTTTCTTCATATCAGCACCGCATTTACCCTCACCACATTTGCCTTCATGAGCTTTGTCTGCGGCTTTTTTCATATCGGCGCCACATTTTGCTTCACCACACTTACCTTCGTGAGCTTTGTCTGCAGCCGCTTTTTTCATATCGGCGCCACATTTTGCTTCACCGCATTTACCTTCTTTAGCTTTTTCTGCAGCCGCTTTTTTCATATCTGCACCGCATTTACCCTCACCACACTTACCTTCAGAACCAACGAGTTGATATCCTGATTCCATGGTTTCAAAACCAAATAAATTTGTTTGCGCGTTAACAGTAAACGCTGAACCAACCACCACTGTACCTAATGCCACTGCAACCGCGGTTTGCTTAACTGATTTCATATTCTTGCTTCCTTTTATTGATTAATGGTGACCAACAATAGGGTTATCGTTGGCTTACTGCAAAAGACCTGCACCGCTTTAGTTTCATTTCAAAAAATATCACCAAATCACAGAAATTATCAAAATATGCTGATAGGAAGCTGAATTTGGCCAATTAAATAGCCATAAATAGTTATCATAGTTGCCAAGCCTCTCTGCGCACTTTGTAACAGCAAGCCAATAGGATAGAATGCACGCCCTTTGTTTCTCTATATGGGTTTGTAGCAGTGCGGGTAATTTTGGCTCCGATGGAAGGCGTGGTTGATGACTTAATGCGAGATATTTTGTCGTCGATTAACCCTTACGATTTGCTTGTCACCGAATTTGTGCGCGTCGTTGACCAACTATTACCTGAAAAGGTCTTTCTTAAACTCTGTCCAGAGCTACTGAGCGGTGGCTATACGCCATCGGGTACCCCAGTCCGCGTACAGCTTTTAGGCCAAGAACCTCATTGCATGGCCGAAAATGCCATGCGCGCAATTGAGCTTGGCTCCCACGGCGTCGATGCAAACTTTGGCTGTCCTGCCAAGATGGTCAATCGCAGTAATGGCGGCGCGGTGTTGCTGCAATACCCTAATACCATTCATGATATTGTGCGCGCCATGCGCCAAGCAGTGCCCGCTGAGCATCCGGTGACAGCCAAGATCCGTTTAGGCTACGAAGATAAATCCCTGTTTATGGAAAATGCGCTGGCCGTTTATGAAGCGGGCGCAACTGAGCTTGCTATCCATGCCCGCAGTAAAGTTGATGGTTACAAACCACCCGCTTATTGGGAATACATCACCGAAGTGCGCAAACGTTTGCCAATACCGGTAATTGCCAACGGTGAGATTTGGAATAGTGACGACGCTAAACGTTGTATGGAAGTGACGGGGTGCGACAGTATCATGATTGGCCGAGGCGCGATCTCGCTCCCCAATCTTGCAGACACCATAAAAACCGGTGCTACGCCCTACAGTTGGGCTGACACGTTACAATTAATGCTCAGTTATACCCAAAGGGAGCTTAGTGGCCGTAAGAGTGATTATTATCCAGCGCGCATTAAGCAGTGGTTTAGTTATCTCAATCGCCAATATCCCGAGGCAGATACCCTATTTCGGGAACTTAGGATCTATAAAACTACTGAAGACATTGTGCGTGTGCTAGAACAAGCGCAACAACATCTTAGCCAGTAACCCCATACAAAAGTGGTGGTTTTTTATGTTAACCACCACGTTACCCCTAAAAATCGTACAGATACTTGATCTTTATCATAGTCGTTGGTAGTGGAACTATTAGACTGAATGCCCAGAGTCAGATAAAACAGGCGATTTTACGTGAGCACCACCCATATCAGACAAGAATTGTCAGAGCTTGAAGCTAATCTAAGGAAGGAAATCGGCGCGCTCCCTCAGTTTATTGAAATACTTGGGACGCATTGTGCCAACCTCAGCCTAGGGGAACTCATCGACCGACTGGCACAGAGCCACCTTGCCGATCACCCGCTATTTTGTCGTTTAAACCGCCTCGATGCCGCATTCTGCCAACTCGACTTAGGTCTTTATGGCCTTTGTTCCGATTGCGAAACTGAAATCGAAGCTGAACGTTTAATGCAAGATCCTACCGAACAACGTTGCAGTTGCTGCGCTGAGCATTATCAGCATGAGCATCGTCATGAACTGCGCCTGAGTCATTAAGCAGCGTCTCTATATTCCACAAGCAAAAAAACCTCCGCAAGCGGAGGTTTGAGTTATCCAGGGAGAAGGATAACTTAAAACTTCTGGTTAATTCTCAAATAGTAAGTACGGCCCAACACATCATACAGTCCAACGTTTACATCACGGTAATCAGCATAGGTATAAAAGTTTGGTGCATCGGCATCAAACACATTACTCACCCCAACCGTGATTGAACCATTGTAAGCATGGTTATAGGCAAACTGGATGTTGTGTTTAAAGTAGTTTGAATAATCGACGTAAACATCGGTTTCTTCTAACTGATTGTAGTAATCAGCCGATTGACGACCAATATACACTACGGTCCAGGCCGCAGAAAAATCGTCATATTTCCAGCTGGTTGCAAAATTACCACGCCAATCAGGCGAATCAGTAAGCCCGGCATAATCAATCATTTCTGATTCGGCATTATCTTGCTTTTTAAAATCCAAAACATGGGTTAAATCGAGTCTGAAGTTAAAATCACCGATCCCCGTTTCTAGGTTATAAGCTGTGACAAAATCAATACCTGACGTTTCAACCGTCGCTAAGTTGCGCACACCCGCTTCAATATATTCAATCTTGCCATCGGAACCACGGTGAACATAAGGTGATGAACCATTTTTAATTTCATCACGCAGTATGTCGTTCACACTTATCGACTCAATTTTATTCTCGTAGGCAATCGAAAAGTAGGATAATTCGATATTCCAATTATCAGTAGCATTCCACACGCCACCTAACGTCAATGAGTTACCCTCCTCAGCCTCAAGGTCGGGATTACCACCATACCAAGTTTTGTGTTGATTACTGGTCGCACAATAAACCGCATCCACATTACCTGGCTCATTACACCAAAGCGAATCGACGGCTTTTTCAAAACTTAAAGATTGTGAAGAGAACATTTCACCCATATTGGGTGCTCGGAAGGAGTCACCGTAACTGGCACGCAGTAACAAACTATCCACGGGGCGCCAACTAATACCAAATTTAGGCACTACGGCATCAAAGGTTGATGAATTAACTACTTGCCCTTGGGCACCAGTGAGCGATCCTTCCTGTTCATAGCGCTCGTACCGAACGGCGGCCGATAACTCAACATTCGCGGGTAAGCCAACTTGGAATTCTAAATAAGCTGCACTTCGATCACGGGTTGCATCCACATCATCGCCACCCGAGCCACCTGAGATAATGCCCGAAGCAGACTCTGGATCACTGGTTTGCTTAAACTTAATCATTTCATATTCAAGCCCACCGACCATAGCAACAGAGACATCGCCATTATCAACAAGCAGCGTTGAAGCCAGTCCATCAATTTGAGTGCTTTCAAACTTACCTTGATACACGCCCGTATGAGCCGCCTTACGATACAGCTCAGTCATCTGCTGGTTCCACTGCTCATAACTCATGCCCGTGGTATTAAAAATATCGTACTGTTCAGAATCTATTCCTTGCTGAACTATCTCATCATTAATTAAATTGTAATTAAATGAATTCGTGGTTGAGCGGGAATGCTGTGCATTTAATTCCCAATCAATGCCATTGCCTAAATCCAGCGTACCAATAAAACCACCGAGAATATCGACATTATTGGTCTCAGTTAAGGTATCACGCTCGCCAATTTGGGCAGAGCGCATATAAAGTGTCATATCTTCCCCAACGGGATTGAATTTATTATCAGCACTCATTACTGGATAATTTGTTGATACAGGTGTCCCTGCGTAACGCGTTTCAGTTTCAGCTAACGAGGCCGATGCACGACCGCGAAATTGAATACCGTCAGTAATTTCATAGGTAAAATTGGATAAAAAGGAATTACGGGTCTGATCACCAAATAATTTAGTCACTCTACCTGAATCATATAAACAGCGGCCATTATTATTTCCATCAGTTTTATCGACGGTATTTTCAGTTTGGTCACAAATATCTGAATTGCTATACCAACTGCCGTTACCTGTGCCATATTTACCATTGGGCACAGAGCTTAAGCCACTGTAGGTTGCGTAACTCGGATCGTCCATATTCCAAGTATCACGATCCATGACGGCTTTGGTATCATAGTATTCATAGGTTAAGGTAATATTGCCTTTATCCGTATTATAACCTGTTGCAATGGATAAACGATTAGCATCACCGCCTTCAACACTAGGCTGCTCTGTACTGTAATCTAATTGCAAGCCATCAAATTCTTTTTTGGTAATAATGTTGATCACACCCGCAACAGCATCTGAACCATAAACAGCAGAGGCGCCATCGCGTAGGATTTCAATGCGCTCGACTATCGCCATTGGAATTGAGGATGTGTCTGCAACAGAGCCCGAGCTTGAACTCGTACCAGGCATACGGCGGCCATCGAGCAACACCAGCGTAGCAGACGAGCCTAGTCCGCGAAGATTAACATTACTTGTTGAGCTAGCACCTGAACCATATCCAGAAATCCCTCGCCATGAACCAAAGCTATTGATTGCCGAGTTATTCAAAACATCAGCAACGGTTTTTTCGCCCGTCATCGCAATATCAGCCGCATTAATCACAGTGACAGGAGAAACGGTTTCCATATCCACCTGTTTAATACGTGATCCAGTGACTTCAATACGTTCAACTTTGGTATTTTCTTCTGCCGCAATCGTTATTCCAGATAATAAAACACTAGCAGAACCCATAGTGATTAGACTAGCGCGCACAGCTCTAGCTGCTAACGTTAGATGATGCATATATCTCTCCTTGAGGCTTAAATGAATAAACCCGTCTTGTTGTTATTTTAGTTAATTTTCAAGTTCCCTTGACGTATCAATACTGTTAATCAAAACGAATATCGACAACAACAAATAACAACAAAAAAACAAATTGATACATACACAGCAAATAAATCTTGAGTTTAAAACGTACAAAATTCAACCCAAACATAGCGTTAAAGGTCTTTAAGCAAATTTAAGCGATTATTGATAAACTGATACAAATAGAATCAATTGAACATCTAGCGTTACGAAATATCAATCCACTCAATTTAATATACATAGTTAGCAAAATGTATCGCTTTATTTTATGGTGATTTTAGGCTGTATCTAACGGATGGAAAAATAAACGAGCAAAATAAAAATGCCACTCAAATTGAGTGGCATTTTATTAACCGCTGTAGATTACTTAGCAGTAATCTTACAACCTTCTACACTTTCAGAGTTTTCATACACAATGTCACCTACTGGATTATAATCAGCTGCAACAATGGATTGTTTCTCTTTCAGGAAGGAATAAAGTAAATCGGCGTCTACATAACCTGTCTGGATTGGGCTCGCCAGTTTAGGATAACCGTCACCACCTGCAGCGTTAAAGCTAGGTACAGTGAATTTGTAGTTTGCTGTAGCGCTGAACTCTTTACCATTGATTTCATGGACTGTTGCTTTTTTAGCCACGCAGTCAATGGTCATCTTCACGCCGGTAATTTGCGCATAACCACCAGAACCAATTTGTAAACTACCCACAGCCCCTAAATAATCAGCAGCCGCCGCACCAGTCATTTCGTTTAAGGTTACCATGTTGCCGAAAGGTTGAACGGTGAGTACATCACGGTAAGTAATGTTGCCCGCTTTAATAGAAGCGCGCACACCACCAGAGTTCATCACGCCAAAATCAGCAGACACTTTAGCACTTTGTGCCATGGCTAACATACGGCCTAAGTTGGTTTGTTTGTTACGTACGTTTGCACGCTCACCATCAAGCAGCGCATCGGTAGTCGCAATCACTTCGTCTAACTTAGCTTGACCTTTCTCTTGATAGTAAGAAAGCAGCTCTTTTAACTCTGTATCAGGCTCAATCTTTTCACCAACGAGTACTTTTTTCTTGTTACCCGCTTCATCAGTGACTTCTTTAACTAAGTTCACTGGCACTAATTTATAGCTGGCTAAGTGAAGTTCACCATTAAAGTATTCAAAGTCCGCACGACCGACATACTTACCCCATTCGTGGGCTTGCATGATCCAAGTGCCATTTTGTTGATCTGGCGCGCAGGCATCGCCCGGTTTGAATGCTGCATAGGCCTTATTACCTGGCTCCATACAGACGGGGTTTTGTGAATGACCACCAATCACCACTTGAAGTTCGCCTTCCTTAAGTGAACGGGCTAACGCCACATCACCAGGGGCATTGCTACCATTTTGGCCATCTGCGTAGTGACCCATATGCGTCACAGCAAAAATGATGTCTGCCGACTTAGCATCTTTGATTTCTTTGATGACTTTGGCAACTTCAGTCTTTGGATCTCTGAACTCTAATTCACTAATGTATTCAGGGTTACCGATCTTAGCAGTATCTTCAGTGGTTAGACCGATAACAGCTATTTTGACACCATTAACATCAAATATTTTATAGGCATCGAAATAGCGAGTACCATCAGTCTTATAAATGTTAGCCGCTAACATAGGGAATTCAGCAAGACTACGTTGCATGTCCACAATGGATAATGGATTATCAAACTCATGGTTACCGACCGCCATTGCGTCGTAACCAATTTTGTTCATACCGGTAAAGTCAGGAATCGCATCTTGTAAATCGGATTCAGGCACACCAGTGTTAATATCACCACCAGAAAGCAACAATGTTTGACCACCTTTCTTGCTGACTTCAGCACGAATTTGATCAACCAAAGTTTTCTGAGCAGCTAAACCATATTCACCATCTTTGTTTTCCCAAAAACGGCCATGGTTATCGTTTGTATGTAATACCGTAAATGTTTTACAGGCAGCACCCGCTTCGGCGCAAGTTGTTGGAACTTTGTCATCATCACTATTACAACCTGCTAACGCAGCAAGCACAGCAGTGGCAATTAATCCTTTAATAAGCTTATTTGTCATTACATCAACCCCTTGATTTTAATTATTTTATCATAGATAGATTGTGCGAGTACCATCAACTCTCGCGTCACGCATAATATCAAAGAATAAAGATGAATTGTGTCATTTTTATTAATAAACGTGACTTTAATGTGGGATTTTTGGCGAGTTTTAATACAGTTTTGTTTCAAATAAAAAATAAGCTAATCGACTTATTTTCACTTTTCGAATTTAATGACAATTAAAAATATAATTGTAAATTTTAATGCTTTAATTTAAGTAGCTTACAGAAGTTTCGCAGACAGCCGCATTGTTCTTTATAAAAAACATCAAGCGGCAAAAAATTGTTTACCGCATGATGATTTTATAAGCATTTAGATTTAACTACATTTCAAAACGCTGTTGTAACCAAGCACTAATCGCTTTTAATTGCACAGGAATAACTGAATGTGGCATCGGATAGGTTTGCCATTGCACCGGATATCCACCGGCAATTAATGCCTCTTTTGCCAACAATCCGGCTGATAACGGAACGACATCATCCTGCTCGCCATGCTGCTGCAAAATCGGCGTGTCAGCATTGGCTACAGTTAGTTGGCTTGGCAATACATCACCCGTTGGCAAATAGCAGGATAACGCCATAATACCGGCAAGTTTTTGAGGATAGCGTAATCCGGTAAACAGACTCATCACTCCGCCTTGGCTAAATCCCGCCAGCACAATGCGCTCACTAGGAATACCTGCGGCAATCTGTTCATCAATCAGCGCCTGAACGCTTAATTCTGATGCCATCACGCCCTGCATATCCGCTCTATCATGCAAGTCCATACTTTTAATGTCATACCAAGCACGCATAATATAACCACCATTGATGGTGACCGCCTGCTCAGGTGCATGGGGAAAAATAAAGCGAATACTGTGATCCGCTGGCAACCCTAGCGCAGGTACAACGGGGGCAAAACCAGCACCAGAATCGCCTAACCCATGAAGCCAGACCACAACTGCGGTCGCCTCAACTTGGGGTTCAATCACAATACGTTCGAGCGTCATACTGATAAATCCTTTCTAAATCAAATTGAAAACTAAGGTTAAACGTCAAGCACATTTGGCGATAATCAAGTGTGCTTACAAATAATCAATCCCGAGGAGTGCTTGTAACGCATCGAGCTGTTCCGCGTTATCTAATTTCATGCTCCAACGCACGCCGCCACCATTGGCGATGATCATTGGAGGGTCAAGCCTAAGGCTAATATCTTCGGCACTCGCTTGAAGCACAACATTGGCCACGCTTAATCTGATCTGTACTTCAAACTCTGTTGCTATCAGCTTACCCTGTGAAAAATCCAGTACCATAGTTGTCCTGTTGTAGCTATAAGACATTGTGAACACGCGTCATGATAACAAAGTTATATCGCTGGGATGTACTTTTACATACCCGATAACCTCTATGAGCCAAGTCGCTTTGCATCCCCCTGCAAGAGTTAAATAGCACACTCTGGCGTGCGTTTTCGTAAAAGAGTAACCTTTCCTCAACGTCAACCTCATCCCAAATTAAGTTTGATTACATTTTAGTGTCAGCTAAATAGCCCCAAACCTACTGAGTTCGAGTAAACTCACGCCCCAACGAATACAGTCGCCCGCGGCGATCGCGTTTTACACCATACAAGAATCACAACACTGGGTGGTTATATGTTTTTATCCCGTCGTACCTTCATTAGCAGCGCCCTGTTGCTACTGCTGCCATTAGTACAATATGCCAATGCAACCAATAGCTTACCTAATAGTAATGTTGCTAGCGTCGCCTCCAGCCAATTGCATACTGCCACCGATGAACTGACCTTTGCCAATTACCAACAAGTAAGTATTCGCCACATTGAACTCGCATTAAATGTGGATTTTGAGCTGCAACAACTTTCGGGCAACGCCATTCTCGAGCTAAATTGGCATAAAGCAGGCAAGATGCTGGTGTTAGATACCCGTGACCTGACGATTAACAGTGTCAGCATGTTAAATGCAAACGGCCAATGGCAATCCGTGCCCTTTAGTTTAGGTGCGACCGATAAGGTCAAAGGTGCAGCGCTCACCATCAATCTGCCTCAAGAGCGAGTCGCTAAGATCAAAGTTAATTACCATACATCCAAGAATCCATCAGGCATTCAATGGCTGACTCCAGAGCAAACCCAAGGTAAGCAATGGCCATTTATGTTTAGCCAGAGCCAAGCCATCCATGCCAGGAGCTGGATCCCGCTGCAAGATACGCCCGCAGTGCGCCAAACCTACAGCGCCACAGTCACAGCCAAGCAAGGCATTAGCGTCGTGATGAGTGCCGACCGAGAGAGCGTGTCTGCAACTCAAACCCAATTCACTATGCCGCAGGCAATTCCTGCTTACTTGATTGCCATTGCTGCGGGACACCTGCAATTTGCCGCCTTAGACGACACCTCAGGCATTTGGGCCGAGCCCGAAATGCTTGCCAAGGCCAGCAAAGAATTTGCCGATACGCCGGAGATGATCGCCATCGCCGCCAAACGTTACGGCGATTACCGCTGGGGTCGATACGATTTACTGATCCTCCCGCCCAGCTTCCCCTTCGGCGGGATGGAAAATCCGCGATTATCTTTTATTACTCCCACAGTCATCGCGGGAGATAAAAGCTTAGTGAGTTTAATTGCCCACGAGCTGGCCCATTCTTGGGCGGGCAATTTAGTCACTAACGCCACCTGGCGCGATCTCTGGCTCAACGAAGGTTTTACCACCTATGTGGAAAACCGCATTATGGAAGATCTCTATGGCCGCGACCGTGCATTGATGGAGCAAACCATTGGTTACTCTGAACTATTGGCAGAATTAGCCGAGCTGCCCGCAGGCGACACCGTACTGCATATTGACTTAGGTGAGCGCGATCCCGACGATGCCTTTAGCGGCGTGCCCTATGTCAAAGGACAATTATTCCTGCGTTTCCTTGAGCAAAAGTTCGGCCGTGAACGCTTCGATAACTTTGTCAAAAGTTACTTTGATCATTTTGCGTTTCAAAGCATTACCACGGAGCAGTTCCGCAATTACCTCACGCAGCAGTTATTGCAAAAATATCCCAATATCGTCAGCGAGTCCGAAGTGGATACTTGGGTGGAGGGACAAGGTTTACCTAGCTTTTTAGTGCCCCCCAACTCACACGCCTTCGATGATATCGATGCCCAGCGCCAAGCATGGTTAGAAGGCAAGCGTGCCGCCAGCGCCCTAAACACTCAGGGCTGGACTGTGCATCAATGGCTACGCTTTATTAATGAAATGCCAAGACTAAATCTCACTGAGCAACAATTAGCCGAGTTAGATAAGGCCTTTCATTTAACTGGCACCCACAATAATGAAATCGCCTTTGCTTGGTATGCCCTCGCCCTCGATAACGGATACTACAGCGTGTTACCCGCATTAAAACAGCACTTAACTGAGATCGGCAGGCGCAGGCTGATTGTGCCCTTGTACCAAAAACTGGCGAGCAGCGAGCACTATGACTGGGCTAAAGCCGTCTACCTTGCGGCGCGCAGCGGCTACCATCCACAGACTCAAGCCAGTTTAGATATGATGTTTAGCAATACCCCGATTGAGCACGAGCATTAACCGCAAGTGAAGATTGATCTGGAGTGTGAAAACTAAGAATTAGCCTATTGCAAGTCAATTCATCGCAGTAAGCGCGGTAAAGAGCGGTTTGAGGTGAATTTACCGTCACGAAATGAGGTTAAAGCAGAATTCAAATAATAACCCAGTAAAGAATCCACCTTCTGAAGAAGGTGGCTTTGTTTTAACCCCCTAAAAGGGGGCCTTTATTCAAGAGCAAGTTGACCCTGCTCTTGCCGCTCTACTTTCTCTTGATG
>NZ_JAMDJP010000042.1:0-32010 GCF_023475945.1 Shewanella sp. 8A | reverse complement strand
CGCTAAAAATCAAAGATGCATTTAACATGAGTAGGTATACAGGCAAAGCCTCATATGATGATAACCACCTACTGAAGTAGGTGGTTTTGGGCTAAAAATAAAAAAGGGAGCTAAGGCTCCCTTTGTGCTAATGGGTTAGAAACTAGCGAGATTCTAGGATAACTGTCGCAATAGCGTAGGATTTTTCATCTGCGATTGAAATGTGCCCAATCACACCATTGAGCAAAACTAAACGCTGCTTCGCCCCTTCAGTAAAGTCAATCGTTGGCGCACCATAAGTCGTATTGCCAATGTGGATATGCTGAAAAGATACGCCACGACCAATCCCAGTCCCCAAAGCTTTAGCGGCGGCTTCTTTGGCGGCAAAGCGTTTAGCTAAATAGCGGCTCGGTTGGCTATGCTGTTGATAGATATCGAACTCAGCCTCTGTCAGTACGCGTTTAGCCAGCTTATCGCCGGAACGTGCCACATGAGCCGTGATACGCTCGATTTCAACTATGTCAGTGCCAAGCCCAACGATTGCCATTATTCGCCTCGACGACCTTCTAACATCAGCGCTTTCATATCTTTAACCGCTGTCGCTAAGCCATCAATGGCCGCACGCGCGACAATGGCATGGCCGATGTTGAGCTCATACAGCTCAGGGATTGCCGCAATCGGCTTAACATTGTGATAATGCAGCCCGTGGCCCGCATTCACCACCAACCCTTTGCCGTGGGCGTATTTTGCCATTTCGCTGATACGCGCAAGCTCTTTGGCCTCATCCTCAGCCGTTTTGGCATCGGCATAGCAACCGGTATGGATTTCGATAAGTGGCGCGCCAGAGGCGACTGCTGCATCGATTTGCGTCTTATCGGCATCGATAAACAGTGACACTTGAATACCATTGGCGGCTAAGCGGCTTACCGCAGCAGTGATTTTATCTAATTGACCAGCCACATCTAAACCGCCTTCAGTCGTCACTTCTTGACGCTTTTCAGGGACTAAACAAACGTAGGTTGGTTTGACTTCGCAGGCGATGTTGAGCATTTCTTCTGTCACGGCACACTCAAAGTTCATCCGCGTCTTTAAGGTTTTTGCCAGCAGATACACATCGCGGTCGATAATATGGCGTCTGTCTTCCCGTAAATGAATGGTGATACCGTCGGCACCCGCATGCTCGGCAACCGCCGCCGCATGGACAGGATCGGGATAACTGGTGCCGCGAGCCTGACGCAGGGTCGCAATATGGTCGATATTAACACCCAATAAGATACGGCTCATCGGGAACTCCTTTATGTTGTTAAGGCGAGAATTAACGCTGATTTGCGCCCTATTGTACTGGGACAGACTGTAAAAAACAGGAGCTAGGGCTAATTATTCCCATTCATCTTTGGTGCTGTCGCTTGCATAAACAACTGCCGACTCACCAGTGGCTTATCTCCGAGCAATGGTTGCAGCATAGACCGCATCAGTCGTTTAGCTGCTAAAAACTGCTCTTGCAACAGCTCATTATCGTTAAGTGCGGTTAACATCGCGCCTTGATAGGTGTGCTTTGCTCGGCTGTTTAGCACAAATTGAAACCCGAGTTCAGGCACAAGCTGGTAGTAATGTTCAGGGATCAGCGGCTCGCCTTGTGTATCGCGGATAAGGGATGGCATAGCCCCGAGTTCCCGCAAAAGCGCCAGTTCAAGGTAACGCAGTTTCGACTCACAAAACTGCGCCGCAAGCCCTACTAAGGCTTGGTGGTAGATGAGAAATAACGCCTCGGCATTATGGTGAACAGACAGGGTTCGCATCAGTAACTCATTGATATACATGCCCGCATACAGGCTATAACCCGATAAGGGCACGGCTGGCGCGGCCGCTTCAATTTGGCTGATGTTTTTGAGTTCTGATTTACCGCTAAATTCAAAAATCAGCGGCTGAAAGGGCTGGAGGATACTTTTGATGGAACGTTTTCCGCTCCCGACTCGCGCGACGGCATCGACACGCCCAATTCCGTCGACCAAGAGATTCACCAGCGCGCTAGACTCCCGATAGGGGCGATGATGCAAAACATAACCCCGTTTCATCAATCTGCGCGCTCGTTCATGGTCAGGCTAGGCCTATTATCAGTAACGATTAATCGTCACCGTAACCTAAGCTTCGCAGGGCACGTTCATCATCAGCCCAACCGGATTTGACCTTCACCCACACCTCGAGGAACACTTTGTTATCAAACAAAGTTTCCATATCGAGGCGCGCTTGTGTGGCGATGGTACGAATGCGCTCACCTTTGCTACCAATCACCATCCGCTTTTGGCCTTCACGCTCTACGAGGATCAGGGCGTTGATTTGATAAACCCCATTTTCCATCATCTTAAACTGCTCGATTTCAACCGTCGCATCGTAGGGCAATTCATCGCCGAGAAAGCGCATCAGTTTTTCGCGGACAATTTCAGAGGCCATAAAACGCTGCGAACGGTCGGTCACATAATCTTCGGGGAAGAAGAATGGATTCTCTGGCAGAGACTCTGCCGCCATCTCTAAAATACGTTTAACGTTGGTGCCCTTACTGGCAGAAATCGGCAGGATCTCATCGAAGGGATACTTCTTGGCCACTTCTTCCAAATAAGGGAAAAGGGCTTCTTTGTCTTTTATATTATCGACTTTGTTGATGGCTAAAACAGTTTTACGCTCTTCACCGCCGCGGCGAAGTTTGCTTAACACCATCTCATCATCGGCGGTCCATGTCATACCATCGACCACAAAAATCACCATAGACACATCGGCAAGCGAGCTCGCCGCCGCGCGGTTCATTAAACGGTTAATCGCACGCTGCTCTTCAATATGCAGACCGGGTGTGTCGATAAACACGATTTGGCGCGGACCATCGGTATGGATACCCATGATGCGATGACGCGTCGTTTGCGGCTTTTTCGAGGTAATACTGATCTTTTGCCCAAGCAAACGATTCAGCAGGGTCGATTTCCCCACGTTAGGGCGGCCAATAATAGCCACCATGCCACAGTAGGTCACATCATAGTGAACAGACGGCGCTGCTGCGCTCGCTGCATTCATCCTTGCCAGTAATTCATCTAAGCTCGGCTCATTGCTCGCGTTAGCGGCATCGACAGCTGGCAAGTCTGTTTTTTTGGTCATTTCTTCAGTAACTCCAATACTTGAGCCGCGGCAATCTGCTCGGCTTTGCGGCGTGAGCTCGCAACGCCAATCACGCTTTCGCTCAAGTCATCTATACGACATTCAACGGTGAATGTTTGATCGTGGGCATCGCCTTCTATGTTGATTACTTGGTAATCGGGTAGCGGCTTCTTTAACCCTTGTAAATATTCTTGCAGTAAGGTTTTAGCGTCTTTTTGATTCACACCGGGTTGAATCTCGGCCAAACGCTCGGCATACCATTTAAGCAACAGCTCACGGCACACTTCGAGGTCCGAATCTAAGTAAATCGCACCAATAATCGCCTCAACCGCATCGGCCAGAATCGACTCGCGTCGAAAACCGCCACTCTTTAATTCGCCAGGACCGAGGAATAAATAATCCCCAAGTTTAAAGGCTTGAGCAATCAAGGTCAGCGTATCGCCACGCACTAAAGTGGCGCGCATCCGGCTTAAATCACCTTCAGTCGCCTTAGGAAACTGATGATATAAGGCATCCGAAATGACTATCGATAAAATCGAATCACCTAAAAACTCTAAACGCTCATTGTGCTTATTTGCCGCGCTTCTATGGGTCAACGCTTGGGTTAGAAGGTCAATATTCTTAAACTCATAGCCCAATGTACGACACAAACGTGGCAAATTTTTAATCGGTTCCATACTAGTGAATTCCACCTACACGTTCAAAGCGCACACCGCTTGGTACCCAGGTTGGCAGGAAATCGGCTTTTGAACGGTCAAACTCAAAACTGATCCAGATAGCCACCGCTTTGCCGACAAGATTTTCTTCAGGGACAAAGCCCCAGAAACGGCTGTCGGTACTGTTATCGCGGTTATCACCCATCGCAAAGTAATGGCCTTCGGGAACAAGAAATTCACCCGCGGGTAAATTGCCATCACGCTTGAAATAACCCAACATATCAGGACGGCTTGGATTAATTAAAATATCGTGTGCCACTTCACCGAGTTGCTCTTTATAACGCAGTAAAGGCACACCATCTTGGCTGTAATCACCACGGCTGATTTCGGTACGCGCCACCAGTTCTGGCTCAGGGCAATTGGTTTGCTCCGTGCCACAGGCCTTTTGGATCATCAACTGTTTATTGCGGTAGATAATCCTATCGCCCGGTAAACCTACAACACGCTTAATGTAATCAACCTGAGGATTCTCTGGGTACTTAAAGACGATCACATCACCACGTTTGGGCTCGCCCGTTTCAATCAGTTTAGTGCGCCATACGGGATCTTTTAGGCCATAACTAAACTTTTCAACCAGAATAAAATCGCCCACTAACAGCGTTGGCATCATTGAACCCGATGGAATTTGAAATGGCTCATAAATAAACGAGCGCAGGATCAGCACAAAGGCAATCACCGGGAAGATAGAGTGCGCAGTCTCAACCACAGTGGGTTCACGGATAATATTGTATTCGGCTTCCTCAGTTAAATTGGCCTGAGAAGCCTTGGCCAAGGCTAAGCTTTCACGGCGTTTAGGCGCAAATACCAGCACATCGACTAACCAGATCAACCCTGAAATCAGAGTGACTAGCACTAAAATAATGGAAAAATAGGCTGCCATTACGTATTGAACTCCTGCCTTGAAATGTAAAGATCTAAACCCAGCGACTATTGTATTTCGACTCGCGAACTTTAGTTAACTTACCGCATTTATAAAAAAACACCACAAAACATACGATAAGCTAAGTAAAGCGCCGCAAACTGCGGCGCAATAATAGCTAAATTGTGTTATCTCGAGTGTTACTCGTTTAGCTTAAGTACCGCTAAGAACGCCTCTTGTGGCACCTCAACGTTACCCACTTGTTTCATCCGTTTCTTACCCTCTTTTTGTTTATTTAAGAGTTTCTTCTTACGGGAAACGTCACCACCATAACACTTAGCTGTTACGTCTTTGCGTAACGCTTTTACGGTAGAACGGGCAATAATCTGGCTACCGACCGCGGCTTGAATCGCGATATCAAACATCTGCCGCGGGATAAGCTCTTTCATCTTCTCAACCAACGCCAAACCACGGTGACGAATATTCGAACGGTGAATAATCATCGCCAGCGCATCCACGCGGTCGCCGTTGATCAGAATATCTAAGCGCACCATGTCCGCCGGATCGAAGCGGATAAAGTTGTACTCTAATGACGCATAACCACGGCTAGTTGATTTTAAGCGGTCAAAGAAGTCCATCACCACTTCCGCCATTGGCAGATGGTAAGTCACGGCCACTTGATTACCGTGGTAAACCATATTCACTTGAGTACCGCGTTTTTCGATACACAGCGTAATTACGTTACCTAAGTATTCTTTTGGTACCAGAATATTGGCTTCAACAATCGGTTCACGCATCTCTTCGATGTTGTTAATTGCAGGCAAATCTGCTGGATTATCAACATAGATAGTCTCACCACTGGTCATCAGCACTTCATAGACTACCGTAGGTGCGGTCGTGATCAGGTCAAGATCGTATTCGCGCTCTAAACGTTCTTGAATGATTTCCATGTGGAGCAGGCCTAAATAACCAATACGGAAACCAAAGCCTAACGCAGATGAACTTTCAGGCTCAAAGAACAATGAGGCATCGTTCAGGCTGAGTTTGTTCAGTGCATCACGGAAGTTTTCATATTCATCGGTAGAAATCGGGAACACACCAGCATAAACCTGAGGCTTCACTTTTTTAAAGCCGGGTAATGGCTTATCGGCACCATTTTTAGCTAGTGTTAAGGTATCACCCACTGGCGCACCGTGAATTTCTTTAATACCTGCGATAACGAAACCTACTTCACCGGTTTTTAGCTCGGTTTTATCGGTTTGTTTTGGCGTGAAAATACCGACACGATCTGCGGTATGGTTTTGCCCTGTAGACATCACCTTGAACTTATCACCCTTCTTGAGCACGCCATGTTTAATACGCACTAAAGAAACAACGCCTAAGTAGCTGTCAAACCACGAGTCAATAATGAGGGCTTGCAACGGCGCATCTGGATTGCCTTCTGGCGGTGGAATTTGCTCGACGATAACCTCTAATACATCATCAATACCCACACCGGTTTTTGCAGAACAACGCACCGCGTTCATCGCATCAATACCGACGATGTCTTCAATCTCGGCGGCAACACGCTCAGGATCAGCCTGAGGTAAGTCGATTTTGTTCAGGATAGGTACCACGTCCAGATTCATATCCAGCGCAGTGTAACAGTTTGCCAGCGTTTGAGCTTCAACGCCTTGGCCAGCATCCACCACAAGCAGCGCACCTTCACAGGCGGCTAATGAACGAGATACTTCATAGGAAAAGTCGACGTGACCAGGGGTGTCAATAAAGTTGAGTTGGTAGGTTTCGCCATTTTTGGCTGTATATTCCAACGTAACGCTCTGCGCCTTAATGGTAATACCGCGCTCACGTTCTAAATCCATAGAATCAAGAACTTGTGCATCCATTTCACGGTCGCTTAAACCGCCACAAACCTGAATAAGACGATCTGACAGCGTCGATTTACCATGGTCGATATGGGCAATAATTGAGAAGTTTCTAATGTGTTTCATTATGCTGCTATGACTAATACTGAAAAATGGATACGGTTCAAAGGTGGGAAATTGTACCTGATTGCGGATTCAATACCAATCAGATTCACTCATAGTTGTCTTTATGTCGAAAAATGCCGCCCTCAGCAAAAGTTTATTGTCTAATTGAAATCAATAACAACATGAAATCAAAAAGATAATTTATCTAAACTGATCCCTGTGCCTAAATAAGCTAAAATCACAGGTTGCGAATCTACTTCAAGCTGTTTTGCCTTACGTTTTCCAAAGAACCAAGCGGCTAACGCGCCTAAAGCAGCAAAGCCTATCGCACAGAGATCCGAATTGATTACTAACAAACTAGCAAAAAACTGCCCTAATAATGCACCCGCAAATAAGCCGAAGAGTGGCGTCAAATAAACCAAGGCAGCCGCTTTCAAGATAACACTCTCTGGTAGCCCCAGCTTTAGCAGTTCACCAACCTCACAGGCACGTTCACTCTGAATAGAGAATTGCTGTGTCTTTGCAGAAAAAGCCTGTGCAACAGCAGACGTCCCGCAGGACTCACTGCTACTGCAACTCTTGCAGGTGCTTTTAAGCTCGACCTCAACGGTGAGCCAACCTTGATTATCACAGGCGACAACCCGCGCCACTTCTTCCATCATGATGAACCGCTCTATTTTAACATCAAACTTTTCGCGATACGGGCTAAGGTCTCAGTTGGCACTTTACCCACAGCCACCACTTCAGCATTACCGACTTTTTCTGACACTAAAGATAAGCCATTACGCGTAATTAACTCTTCAGGCAATGGCGTTGCTCCAGCCCGAGCAACATAAATAGAAATATTGGCTAAGCCGTCAGTCAAGGCAATATATTCAACCGCCTCGTGGCTACCAATCAAACGGTGATGATCACGCACTACTACGCTAAATCCAGCGGGGAGCCAAGAAAACTGCCAATTTTGTCCATCTTGACGTTCAGCTTGATCGATCACAGCAGGCCATTCTTGCTTGTAGGCTTCCTGTAGAATCGATGGTGGCTCGCTAAATTCAATTAATTCAATCACCATTAGTTGTTCAAGCAATTGCTTATCTTGAGTCAACATGTCATATCTGAGTGGCAAATAGGTGTCCATATCTAACCAGATTTGGAAACCATATCGGTATTCATCATTAGGCAACAAGCGGATCATTTGCCCTGGGCGCCCAGCAATGCGAGTGCGGCCACCTAATACAAATTGATAACCCACTTCTAAATCGCTCATTTTTGATGAGAAAGCCGCAGGCCACACGCCCTGAATATGATTAGAGATGATACTGTACGCAGGTTGGTCATGTTCGATAAAGGTGACTCTATTGCCCACTCTTACCGCATTTTTGGGAGGACCGTTGAGGTACTCAAGAAAGGCAACTTCTTGATTATTCACCTTACCGTGAAGATAAACCAAAGGCCGAATATGGTCGGCCTGAAGTTGTATAATCGATGCTTTAAATTCTTTCTCTTTTAAAGCCTGGCTCATTTTCTCAAGCCAGACTTTGGCAGGCATATCTTCCTGCGCCACGGCAGGAAATACCAAGGCTAACAAAGCCAACAGGATTAGACGCAAGCTAACTCCTTACTACTGATTGACAGGAACGGGAATAACCTCGCTATTGTCTTCTACAACGGCACCCGTATTCAATCGTTGTTGTAACATATGATCCTGTATATACGTATTAATTCGGCGACGTTGCTCGTTCATTTGGTCATTAGTGTAGCTCTGATTTTGTTGCACAGGCCCCGTCTGTAAGCTCACTGGCGACGCACTACCCATCAGAGGACGAGTAACAAGCACAGGTGATGGCGACGCGGCATCATCAGCTGTTTGGTTAAAGTTCTGTACGCCGACGATGGCAAACATGGCCACAGTAGCGGCAATTGCATACTGACCAAACTGCTTAAATAGTGGCACTACGCGGTTTTTATCCGTTGTAACTTGTTCAGTAACGCCTATCGGAGCCTTGGCTTGGGGCGAGACAATGGCAGGCTCAAGCTCAATTGCAGCAGCAATACTTGCACTAAGGTCTAACGCCATAGTCTGGGGTAATTCACCCCGCATAGCATCACCTATCAAATGATAGTTACGCCATTTATTATGTGAATGCGTATCGGCAGCAAGTTCTGCCATCGTCTGCACATCTGTCTCTCCATCGACAGCGGCTGATACCCATTCTTGACCTAATTTATCCATTGTTCACCTGTCTAAATTTAAGGGTTTCTTAAAATAAGAATTTAGGCTTCCAGCAAAGGCTGAAGCTTTTTATCGATTGCCTCACGGGCACGGAAGATTCGAGATCTTACCGTTCCAACAGGGCAATCCATGATGATGGCGATATCTTCGTAACTCATCCCATCGAGTTCACGCAATGAAATCGCCATACGTAATTCTTCCGGCAATGTTTCTAATGTTTCGAAAACCACTTTCTTGATTTCATCCGATAACATTAGTCGCTCTGGGGAGGCAAACTCCTTTAGCGCATCACTACCTTCATAATATTCGGCATCCTCGGCATCGACATCATTTGCAGGCGCCCTGCGCCCCTGTGATACGAGGTAATTCTTAGCCGTATTAACGGCTATGCGGTACAACCAGGTATAAAACGCACTTTCACCACGAAAGTTTGGCAAAGCTCGATAAGCTTTAATAAACGCTTCCTGTGCTACATCAGCAACGTCGGCTTGGTTACGCACGTAGCGTGAAATCAAGCTAATCACTTTACTCTGATATTTAAGCACTAACAGGTTAAAAGCGTTTTTATCTCCCCGTTGTACGCGCTCAACTAATTGTTGATCACTTATTTGTCCACTCATCCGAGCCGACTTCTCCCAAATCTAAAATGCTGATTTCTCAGTCGCTCGAATCATATTCACTTATGTAGACTCGCGTGCTTTGAAAAAGTTCTAAGAATTATACAAAAAAAGTAAGGTTAAAAGGAAAGTACCCATAATTCGTCAGTTGGTTTACCATAGATGGTACTCTCAGTCATAGCATGATACCCGATGAAACAAGTAGTTGAACACCAATCTGACATATTAGTCATAGGTAGCGGTGCCGCAGGTCTGACACTAGCTTTGCATCTTGCTGAAAAAGCAAACGTAATTCTGCTTTCAAAAGGCCCTCTCTCGGAAGGGTCGACATACTACGCGCAGGGCGGTATCGCCTCCGTCTTCGATGAAAGTGATACTATCGAATCCCATGTAGCCGATACATTAGTCGCTGGTGCTGGTTTGTGCGATAAAGAGGTGGTGACTTTTACCGCCGAAAACGCCAAGAGTGCAATGCAATGGCTAATCGAATGTGGCGTGGCTTTCGATAAAGAAGAAGCCACGGGGAACAATGCTAAAGATGCCCCTTATCACCTTACCCGCGAAGGCGGCCATAGCCATAGACGCATTCTACATGCTGCGGATGCAACGGGCAAAGAGGTGCAGACCACACTGCAAGAACGTGCCCTCGCCCATCCAAACATTCAAGTTTTAGAACGCTATAACGCCATCGACCTTATTACCACCCGCAAATTAAATCGTCCCGGTAATCGCGTGTTAGGTGCCTATGTGTGGAACCGAAATGCCGAGCAAGTTGAAACCATCAAGGCTAAGTTTGTCGCTTTAGCCACTGGCGGTAGTTCTAAGGTTTACCAATATACTTCAAATCCCGATGTGGCTAGTGGTGATGGTATTGCGATGGCATGGCGTGCAGGTTGCCGCGTTGCCAACATGGAATTCAATCAATTTCATCCAACCTGCTTATACCACGCTGATGCCCGTAACTTTTTACTGACCGAAGCCCTACGTGGTGAAGGTGCCTATTTGCGTCGCCCTGATGGCAGCCGCTTTATGCCAGACTTTGATGAACGTGCAGAGTTAGCTCCCCGTGACATCGTTGCCCGCGCCATTGACTATGAGATGAAACGTCTCGGTGCCGATTGCGTGTATCTGGATATCAGCCATAAAGATGCTGACTTTGTAATGAAGCATTTCCCGACGATTTACAGTCGCTGCTTAGAACTCGGTATTGATATTACAAAGGACGCTATTCCGGTCGTCCCGGCAGCCCACTATACCTGTGGTGGGGTGATGACAGACTTACATGGTCAAACCGATCTCAATGGTCTCTATGCCATTGGTGAAGTCGCTTATACAGGCTTGCATGGCGCCAACCGCTTGGCAAGTAACTCGCTGCTTGAGTGCTTGGTATTTGCGCGGGCAGCCTCCCAAGATATTGAGAGTCAACTGCATAAAATCCCCTTTCCAGGCCCAATTCCCGCATGGGATGAAAGTAAAGTTTCTAATTCTGATGAAGAAGTCGTTATCGCCCACAACTGGCACGAACTGCGCCTGTTTATGTGGGACTATGTGGGTATCGTACGCTCAGATAAACGCTTAGAGCGCGCACTGCGCCGCTGCTTGATGTTGCAGCAGGAAATCCAAGAGTATTACAGCAACTTCAGAGTCAGTAATAACCTGCTTGAACTGCGTAACTTAGTGCAAGTGGCGGAACTCATTATTCGCTGCGCGATGGAACGTAAAGAAAGTCGAGGGCTGCACTACAATATTGACCATCCTGAAAAGTCAGCTTCTCCGCTACCGACCATTTTGCAACCTGAAAAATAAGCGGATAGCTTAACTTAAACGCTTTTAACGGGCTAAATCTTAATAAGGATTTAGCCCGTTTGTTATTTAGACGGTGTGAAAGTCGCATCACTCATAGTTCAGATTCAGATTTAGATTAAAGTAGTTCGTGTTGGCTCACCGCCTGAGTTTTAACTTTAAGTAATAGCCGGCACAAGTGGCGATAATCTGTATCACTAAACATATCCGCCCATAGAGGTAAGAGATGCAACCTATCGGCAGATTGATAGTAAACCAAGCAGATAAACGGCGTTACCCAAGTTCTGGGCAATACATGAAACGCCTCCCCCGTTGATAGCCAGCCGTCTCCTTGACCATTAAGCTCAAAACGGCAATGCCATTTCCTCAGTTGCCATAACTGAGAGCACAAGAATCCCAATATTAAGACGGCGAATATAGCCCTCAGTCCATGTAGTACTGCGGTATCCGTTTCTGGCCAGAGAAGTAAAGAAGTGCTACAGACACAAACAAATACGACCAACGAGAGACGTTGGTCAAAGGAGGCTTTTACACTAAAACTATGGCGCAGCTCGGCCACGGACTTGCACTACCATGCGGGCAAGCTCAGGATCAGGGCAAACTTCATGACCCATAAACCATGCAAATAATTCAGGATCTTCACACTCGAGCAAACGAATAAACAGGGCTTTATCTTCATCAGACAAATCCTGATAAACATTCTCAACGAAGGGCTGGAACAAAACGTCTAATTCGAGCATTCCGCGGCGACATGCCCAACGGACCCGTGCAATGTTCATTAACTCCAAGTTAATCTCTCCCAAAACAAAATTCGCCTTAGTCTATCAGTTCAGTCCATGGAGTGTCGATGCAAGCGTTGTTGAAACACAAGTTTAATACTGCTTAACTTGAGTATCTAATCCGGCAAATAAATCACTAAAATCCGTTTCTAGGAGGCGTTTAACCGCAGGATGCTGGATCATCCGTTCTGCAAACATCACATGGTACTCTTCTTTCACATCTAAGGTTTCACCGAGTAAATGCATGCCATGGGAAATCACTTCTTGGGGATAAATCGATGGCATGACAAAGATACCGCGCTTAAGGTAACCAAAAGCCTTCATCATGGCCGCATCATCAAACTCACCTAAAATACTCACCTTAAGATTTTGCTCATCAAACCAACGATATAGTTGCTGACCGAGCGAAGTTCTACGACCGGGGATCAATAGCGGCCCTTGCTCTAAACAGGCAGGGAAATCCGCACTGTAAGCTTCAGCAGAAAAGAAACTCACACCACACTCACCCAGTTTTTTCGATAGAATTTCGGGATATTTAAGTGACTCGCCCGCACAGTCTGAAAGGATCATATCGAGTTTATGCTCGCGTAAGCGAGACATTAAGCTTTCATGGGTCGCCTCATAACAGGCAAGGTGCATAGAGCCATCATTAGGAACAACCGAGAGCAACACTCTACTCGATAAGGCTTTCGATAAAGCATCAGCAATCCCAACCTCAAATAGAATAGCGTCATCTTTTTGATAGTTAAGTAAATCGAGCATCTCATAACTGAGAGAAAACATTCTATCGGCATAACGAAAGACGAGCTCTCCGAGCTCTGTCGCTTCTAGATTTCTGCCGACACGTTTAAATAAGCTACCGTTTAGCCTGTCTTCTAAGGCGCGGATTTGCCCAGTAATCGTTTGTGGAGCTAAATAAAGGGCTTCTGCAGCTTTTGCCACAGAGCCCTTTTTCTTAATCATCCAAAAATAGTAAAGATGGTTGTAATTGAGATGGAGCATCGCCAATGAGCTTCCTATTAGGGATGCCACAGCATCTATGCTGTGGCATATCGGGTAGCAATGACCCAGCTTAACAAATAATGAGTCAATATCGCTATTTTAAACGCTGGCAATCCAATAAGTTAACAACGATTCCTTGAAGTTGCTCTAAATCTGCGGCAGTACCAGTGCTAACCGCTTCAGTCACCCCAGAGACTAAACTATCACGATCAGGAATTCGACTAGCACAATAAGTACGGTTTGCTTCTTGGAAACGTTTACCGCCACGGTATTTTAATGCTCTAGACTCGTAACCATTGGTTTCAAGCCTCGCGCCTAATGCCTCAGGTTTAAACATTAATGCCCCATCAACTATCCCCTCAAGATAGCTTTGGCAGGTTTGTGATGCGACATCTTTGTTGCAGGCATCAATTTGCGAAGCCATGGCACTTGAAGATAATGCTAACAATGCAGCAACTCCCACTAATTTCATATTTATCATAGTTATACTCCTTTTTTTGGTAACACTTTTGATAACCAGAAATACCCGATCAAGGCTGCGAGAATTGAGCCAATCAAGGTGCCAAGGCGTGCTAAATCGCCGAACATAGGATCTGCCTGCTCAAATGCCAACGAAGCAATAAACATCGACATGGTAAAACCAATCCCGCACATCGCCGCCACGGGTGCGATCTGTTTCCAACCGATACCATCAGGCAACTGTGCCAACTTAAGCTTGACAGCAACAAAGCTAAACAGCATCACCCCTATCGGTTTACCTAACATTAATCCCAACGCAATCCCCACTGGCACAGGGGAAATAAGCGTATCTAAGCTCATGTTTCCTAAAGCGACCCCAGCATTAGAAAAGGCAAATACAGGCAGAATTAGGAAGGTGCTCCATGGGTGTAAACTATGCTCTAAATGCTCAGAAGGCGAACTACCATCTTTTGCCCGAAGAGGAATACAGAAGGCAATAATGACACCCGCTAATGTGGCATGAACACCTGACTTGAGCACTGCGACCCACAGGATAAGCCCTAATACGCCATAGGGTGCTAATGAAGTCACTCCTTTACGGTTTAAAGCAACTAAACCAACAATCGCAATACTGGCAATGATTAAACTAATGGTTGATAAATCGGTACTGTAGAAGAGGGCGATAATCACAATAACGCCTAAATCATCAATAATGGCTAATGCCAGCAGAAAGACCTTTAAAGCAACGGGTACGCGGCTACCTAGCAACGCCATGATCCCCAAAGCAAAAGCAATATCCGTCGCAGCAGGAATTGCCCAACCCGCTTGAGTGATAGGATCACCATAGTTAAATAAAAGATAAATTCCCGCAGGCACTAACATGCCACCAATGGCAGCAAAAGTTGGCAGAGAAGCCTGTGCCACACTCGATAATGCGCCTTCGAGTAGCTCGCGCTTAACTTCTAAACCAATCAGCAAGAAAAACAGCGCCATTAGACCGTCGTTAATCCACAGCAACAATGGCTTATGCAGATCGAGTGCACCGACACGCACCTGTACTTCAGTACCGAGAAAACCTTGATAGAGTCCCGCGAGAGGAGAATTGGCCATCAACATGGCAAAGGCAACGGCAATCAATAAAAGGATGCCGCCTGCAGACTCTTGGCTTAAAAAATTTCTAATCGCTTTTTCCATCTTGCACTCCCAAAAATCATAATAGATTGAGTGTAGACGAAGAAAATGAACAAGTATAATCGTTAGTTTCGACAAAACACCTCGGCTATTCCGAGGTGTTGGTCGATTAATTCACCATTAAACGGCAACAGGCGCTTTGATATGAGGATGTGGATCGTAGTGGGTCAGTTCGAAGTCTTCGAATTGATAATCGAAAATAGAGGCAGGTTTACGCAAAATTGTCATGGTGGGTAAAGGTCTTGGCTCACGGGTCAACTGCAACGCAGTTTGCTCCATATGGTTGGAGTATAAATGTGTATCGCCACCCGTCCAAACAAAGTCACCGAAGGCTAAATCACATTGTTGTGCGACCATCATCGTCAGCAACGCATAGCTGGCGATATTGAATGGTAAACCTAAAAATACATCACAACTGCGTTGGTACAACTGGCAGGATAATTTGCCGTCGGCGACATAAAACTGGAAAAACGCATGGCATGGCGCCAGTGCCATTTTATCCAGCTCGCCAACGTTCCATGCAGAGACAATCAAACGGCGCGAGTCGGGTTGCGATTTAATTTGCGCAATGACCTGCGAAATTTGATCGATAGCCTCACCACCTTGGGTCGGCCAACTGCGCCACTGCGCGCCGTACACAGGGCCTAAATCGCCGTTTTCATCGGCCCATTCGTCCCAAATACTGACCTTATTGTCACGCAGATAAGCAATATTGGTCTCCCCTTTCAGGAACCACAACAGCTCATGGATAATCGAGCGCATATGGCATTTTTTCGTTGTGACTAAAGGAAACCCCTTACTCAAATCGAAACGCATTTGATAGCCAAACACCGAGCGAGTGCCTGTACCTGTACGGTCTGATTTATCCACACCTTCGGCTAAAATGTGTTTCATCAAGTCTAAATACTGCTGCATTACTGCTTACCCTCTGGACGAAGAATTAAATATAAACCGAAGAGGATCATCGGCAATGAGAGGATCTGCCCCATTGTCATAAAGCCCCAATAGAGGCCTAACTGTGCATCAGGTTGCCTTACCGTTTCGACAATCACGCGGAAAATACCGTAGCCTAGTAAGAACATACCCGATACTGCGCCGACTTTCTTAGTACGTTTACTGAACCAATAAAGGAGCAAGAATAATGCAACACCTTCAAGAGCAAATTGATAGAGCTGCGAGGGATGGCGTGGTTCTGGTCCACCGCTTGGGAACACCATAGCCCAAGGCACATCAGTCACGCGGCCCCACAACTCACCATTTATAAAGTTACCGATACGGCCGGCCCCAAGCCCAATAGGCACCACGGGTGCCACCATATCTGCCACGGCAAAGAAGGTACGCTTTTGCTTCCAAGTGATATAAATCATGGCGGTAACCACCCCAATCAAACCACCGTGAAAGGACATGCCACCTTCTGAAATTTTAAATAAATACATTGGACTAGCGAGAAAATAATCAAAATGATAGAAGAGCACATAGCCAATACGACCGCCTAATATCACCCCTAGGAAGCCATAAAACAGTAAATCGGAAACCTGCTCTCTCGTCCATAAACCATTGGAACGGTCAGCCTGACGATTGAGTAACCACATCGCCGCAACAAAACCCACTAAGTAAGTAAATCCATACCAACGCAGCGCAGGTTCAAAGGTTTGTCCAAAAATATCAAAGGGACCAAACTTCACGATCACAGGATCGATATTGGGAAAATTCAATGCCATAACTTATCCATCAACAGCCTCAAATTGAGGGCTAAAAACTAAAAATCAGCTCAGAATTAATTTGAGACCGACACAAAGGAGTAAAAGTGCAAATATTTTTTTAAGGACTGGGGTGGGCCAAGTGCTTGCAGCCTTCACACCAACCGGAGCCATTAAAATTGAGGTTATGATTAAGCCAAATAACGCCGGTAAATAGATATAGCCTAAGGTACCATAAGGCAATTCAGGGGCATTCATGCCCGCAATAATATAGCCGAAACTGCCAGAAAGAGAGATTAAAAAGCCCATCGCAGCAGAAAAACCCACGGCTTGACGCATCTGTAAACCATAAAAAGTCAAAAATGGCACTATCAGTATACCGCCACCTATACCTGTCAAACCGGCCAAAACCGCAATCAAAGCCGATACAACAAAAAGCACGACTGAATTAGGTAATTGGCGATTTGATTCGGCTTTTACGGGATAAGCCATTTGAATTGTCATTAAAATCACAAAGATGGCAAAACCTTTCTGTAAAGCATCAGCAGGAATACGCTCAGCAATAAAACCTGAAGCCAGCGCGCCTATAATCAGGCCCGGTAACATTGATTTGAACAATTCCCAAGGCACATTACCGCGCTTATGGTGGGCACGTGCCGATGAAATAGAGGTAAGAATAATGGCGGCTAGCGAAGTGGCAATCGCAATATGGGGTAGCTGAGTAGAGCTAATACCGACCGATGGCAAAATATAAAGCAATGCAGGCACGACAATCAAGCCGCCGCCGATACCTAATAATCCTGCCATAAAACCGACAAACGCACCTAACGCCAAGCAAATAAAGAACACCAACAACAAACTATCCACACGAATACCTACAGCGTGATTAAGTGAAGCCTTAGCTTAAAGCAAAAGGCACGATTAGTTAATTAAGAATTGTGGCTAATCCTTGCTGAGTAAAATATTCTTTAACCAGCTCACGCACTTGGAAACCGTTAGATAGGCTTAACGCCTGCGCGAGTAACTGTGCTAAATCATCACCAGAGACTCGGCGCAGCAGATAGTTAATTCGCGCTAAACTGCCTTGGTTCATACTCAATTGGTTGTATCCCATCGCCACAAGCAAGATCGCGCCCATGGGCTCGCCAGCCAACTCACCACAGATACTGATATCAAGATGATGATATTCACAATCTATTCTTGCCTGATGTAAGGCCCGCAAAATCCCCGGATGATAACTGTCAAATAATGAACTGACCCTCGGGTTATTGCGATCGACTGCGAGTAAATATTGGGTTAAATCGTTACTCCCAACTGACACAAAATCCACTCTCTTTGCCACTTCATCTAACTGATATAGCATTGCAGGCACTTCGAGCATTATGCCAATACGCGGCATTTCGATATTGCTGTTGACATCATTTTTGAGTTCAATATAAGCCTGCTCTAAGTAGGCTAGAGCTTGATCGATTTCATCTAAATTACTGACCATGGGTAACAAAATGCTTAACTGCTTGCCTTCTGCGCCAGCCTGCAACATGGCCCTTAACTGCACAAGAAACAGCTCAGGGTGATCCAGTGATAGTCGAATACCACGCCAACCGAGGAAAGGATTGTCTTCTTTAATCGGGAAATACGGCAAAGGCTTATCGCCACCAACGTCTAAGGTTCTCATCACTACCGGGCGACCCGAAGCCGCTGAGAGTACCTGTTGATAAACCTTTACCTGCTCGGATTCACTCGGAAAACGCTGCTGCAACATAAAGGGGATTTCAGTGCGATATAACCCAATACCATCTGCCCCTTCGGCAATTTCCGAGGCGACACCACTGAGTAATCCCGCATTGAGATAGAGTCTAATTCGCGTGCCATCAAGCATCACAGAGGGCAGCGCTAACTCCTGTGCGTATTGGCGCTGCAACGCTTTTTGCGCTGAGATAAGGCTGCGATACTCGCTAACAATAGCAGGCGATGGCGACACCATAAGCTGCCCACGGCTGGCATTGACGACTAACAGCTTTTGATCAATATCGGCGGAAAGTAACTGTTCAACGCCTGTAATCGCTGGTACACCAAGCGCACGCGCTAAAATCGCCGCATGGGAGTTAACGCCACCGAGCTCGGTCACAATCCCGGCTAATTTTTGCCGAGGAAATTCAGCCAACATTGTAGCATCGGCTTCTTTCGTCACTAAAATTACAGGTTTATCAGGTTCATGCTCTAATCGCTCAGGCTCAATCAATTGCCTTAGCACCTTTTGCCCCAAATCGCGGATATCACTCGCCCGCTCCTTGAGATAAGGATCTTCCATCGCCAAAAACTGCTGAATATAACGCAACGAAACCCGGCTCACCGCCGATTCAGCCTCCCAGCCCAACTGTACTTCACGGGTATATTCACCACCGAGGCTGGCATCATCGAGTAGTAACTGTAAGGCATTGAATATTGAGGCGACCTCCTCATCTTGTTCTCGGTCGAAACGCTGAGATAGCGCACCAATCGCCTCTTTACAACGCCCCATTGCCGCGACTAAACGGCTAGATTCAAGGGCAATGTCCTCGCAGCGCACATCGGGCTGTTCGAGGGAAATCTCCCCACCGAGCACTAACGCGTGTGCAATAGCGATCCCACTGGATGCAGATGTCCCTTGGAATAAAATCTGTTGATGGAGTGAACTGACCTGCGCCTTTTGTTTTAATCCTCGGATCGCCATCGCAAGCTGCGCAGCCAAGGTCATTAAAAAGGCTTCTTCGCCTTCGCTAAATTGCCGTGCACTAGCTTGCTGCACCACAATCACACCCACAACCGCTTTTTGATAAATAATAGGGACAGCTAAAAAGGCACGGTATTCTTCTTCTGCAACCTCGGGAAAGAGCTTAAAGCGCGGATGTAAACGTGCATCGGCTAAATTCACCGCCTCCTCACGCTCGGCAGCTAAGCCCACCAAGCCCTGAGTTAAAGGCATGCGCACTCGACCGACAGCGCTCTTTTCGAGACCATCGGTTGCGGATAAAACGAGTTCTTGCTGCTCTAGGATATAGACCGAGCAACATTGGGTTTCCATCGCAGCCTTGGTCGATGAAACTAGGACTTCTAATGCGGTTTCTAAGCTGTGGGCAGAAGCCACAGCTTGGGTAATATCCCTGAGCGTATTTAACACTGTTTTCAATCCTCTTTTGAAAATCAGCCCGTTGTCTTTTGTCTTACCCGCTTCCTCGGTATTTCCTGGGTTTGGAATGACAATGCCGTTACCGCAAATTCTTTCATGACCTTACGATAAACATCACGCTTAAATGAGACAACCTGCCGCACCGGATACCAATAACTTACCCAGCGCCAATCGTCAAACTCAGGGTGGCCTGAAGAACTTAAATTAATCGCACTATCTTGGCTTTTGAGTTGTAACAGAAACCACTTTTGCTTTTGGCCAATACACACAGGCTTACTGTCCTGTCTCACTAAGCGTTTAGGTAAACGGTATCTTAGCCAAGAGCGCGTCGAGGTTAATATAGTGACATGCTCGGGTTTTAAGCCAACTTCCTCATACAATTCACGGTACATTGCCTCTTCGGCCGATTCACCATCATCTACACCGCCTTGGGGAAACTGCCATGAGTGTTGTCCAAACCGTCTGGCCCACATGACTTGGCCATATCTGTTACAAATTATTATGCCCACATTTGCGCGAAAGCCGTCGCTATCAATCACATGGACTCCAAATAAGGATAAATTTTAATAAAGCGATTGTTTCACAAAGCCCGTCTCTCAGCAAACCTCTATTTTCAGCTTATCTTTGGATAAATAGTTTCAACTTACTACTTTATCAACAACTCATCGACTTAATTTAAGGGGATATCCACATTTTCTGTGGATATCTCTGTTTGAAACTCGGGTAAACTAGGTATATCGTTCAAAAAACAACAAATAGAATATACATCACAATGCATACCACATCAAAAAAATAACCTATAAATCATTAAGATAAACCTTAACAATTTACAGAATATCTATCCAAACACACAAATGCTCACTTTTTAACCTAAAATAAATTCTATTATTTAATTAGAGTAATCCTTAAATGTTATACACAGAGCACACCCAAAATTACCCACATTCCTATTTAAAAATGCCACTTACTACCATTGACTCAAAGATTTTATTCAGTTAAAGGCACACGCATTGTGAGTTATCCATAATATCTGTGGATAAATATGTGAGAAACGCAAGGGAAAGCCGAGAGTAACTTTGAACACTTTAACTGAACCCTGCCAAAAACCAGATAAAAACCATGTAAATCATACACTTAAATACAAAAACCTAGCAGTGCACTTATTCTTTTTTTAATGTTCATTTTTTGACCTTGGTTGCTAAGCAGTTATTTTCCAGTAAAATTCGCCTATGAAACCTATTATTCCCCCTCAAAATCTGAGCGAATTGCTCGAACGCGCTAATATGATGGCCGGCGTATCTTTGGCGCAAATTGCTACCCATCGCGGCATTCGTGTCCCCGACAATCTGAAACGCGATAAAGGTTGGGTGGGACAACTCATTGAAATGGAATTAGGTGCGATAGCAGGTTCGAAACCCGAACAAGATTTTCTTCACCTCGGAGTAGAGCTAAAAACTATCCCCATTGATCATCAGGGCAAACCACTTGAAACCACCTATGTGTGCGTTGCACCGCTGACCAATATTGAAGGATTAACTTGGCAAGACAGCTTAGTGTGTCACAAGTTACAACGAGTACTGTGGGTACCAGTAGAGGGGGAGCGACATATCCCTGTGGGTGAACGCAGAGTTGGCACACCGATACTGTGGCAGCCCGATCCACAAGAGCAAGCATTACTGCAACAGGATTGGGAAGAAATCATGGAGCTGATTGCTCTTGGTAAAGTCGAAAATCTCACCGCTAGGCACGGTGAAGTTCTCCAATTACGCCCTAAAGCCGCTAATAGTAAGGCATTGACTCGAAGTATTGCCGAGGATGGCAGCCTCAAAATGACCAATCCTCGCGGTTTTTATCTCAAGACCGCCTTTACAGCAATGATATTAAATAAAGTGTTTGGTTAAATTTTCGTAGCTATATAGCGTTGTATTGATCCAGATCACAAATATCACTGGCACTCTAGTGATGATTTTCTATAAACTACGGCATCCTGAAATATATGGCCGTATTCGGATACAAAACCCGTTGTGAGAACTCGTAGACAAGCGAAAAAACTTCTTTTTGCGATATTAGCTTGGGCGATAGCCATGGCTGCATTCGTGTTTTTTCGATATGCCCAATCACCAGAACTGCCGCAATGGGCTGTAGGTTCGGCTGATCTCGCGACACTCGCTGTCTATATGGGGATTATTTTTGGCAGCTTACACTGGATGTCCAATCTGATAGCTGATTTTAGCGCTATCAATCGCCTACCTTATATCTTCTCAGTCATTTTTAAAGGATTGTTCCTGCTATTAGGTGCAACAACCTTAGCTTATATGACCCAATTTCTAAATATGTGGGCCATTGAAAATCACATGTCGACCCTTAGACAAATGCTTACGGCGCATATTCTCTATAGTCCCTCATTCCAAGCCTTAATTGTTTATTTAGTCGTTGTACGAGTGAGTTTAGCCTTTGTGGAGCAGATGGGGCTTTTAGTTGGGCCACGTATTTTACTCAATATTGGTTTAGGCAAATACCATAAGCCAAGATACGAACAGCGTTTATTTCTTTACTTAGATATGGTCGCCTCAACAACTCACGCTGAATCCCTTGGCGATTATCGCTTTAGTCGCCTAATCCAAGATAGTTTTAGCTTACTTTCAGATACTGTGAGTAATAACGAAGCTGAAATCTACCGCTATATGGGTGATGCCGTATTAATCCATTGGCCCTTAGAGGAAGGTGTTGTGCACGACCGCTGCATGAATATCTATTTTGAATTTAGCCAGCAATTAAATTGGCAGAGACGTTACTTTGAAGAACACTATGGTTTTGTGCCTAAATTTAAAGCGGCGGCTCACTGTGGGCAAGTCGTTGCTGCAGTTGTGGGTGTTCAAAAACAAGAAATTAGCTTCTTTAGTGATGTGCTAAATACGTTAGCGAGACTGCAGGATCAATGTAATCCCTTAGGACAGCGTATGTTGATCTCTGGCGCCTTAGCGGGACGACTCGATAATCCTAACAGTGAGTATCGTTTGACTAATCTGGGCCCGATTAAATTAAAAGGGAAACAACACTCGATTGAAGTGTTTGGTGTTTCCCCTTTATAAAACTCACCAAAAGCAAAAATACTCAGTGATTATGCGGTTTCGTTAGCTAACAATTTTTGGATCAATAAACCTAGCGTACGGAAAGTTAAAATTCGGCTGGTTGTTTGTCGCCATACTAAACCGATATCGCGATATGGCGCTTCACCTGGTGGAGTCATGACCACCAGATCGGTATCATTCAAAATCCCTGCATCAATCGCCATTTGCGGTAAGAACGTTGTGCCCAGTTTGCTATTTACCATTTGTACTAAGGTATGCAGACTCGTGGCAGCAAAAGGATTGACTTTAGCACTGTCGCCCAACTGACAAGCAGTAATGGCATGGCCAGTAATACAATGCTCGCTCTGCAACAGAAAAATACTCTCATCAGGTAATGTCTGATAATCAATCGGCTGATGAATTCCACCCACTAAATCTTTGTGGATCACCATCTTAAAGGGATCAATACCTACCTTCATGCTGTGGTAGCCACTGGTATCAACGGGTAGAGCAAGAATGAGTATATCTAACTCCCCTTTACCCAACGCATCGAGTAAGCGCTCTGTTGTATCCTCTTTGAGTAATAGGCTCATCGCGGGATAAGCGTGTTGGCACTGTTTGACAACGCGGCTGAGTAAAAATGGAGCAATGGTAGGAATACAACCTAAGCGGATATCCCCCGTCATAGGCTCACCTTGGTTTTTAACCAATTCAACTAAATCATCTACATCCGTGAGGATTTTGCGAGAACGTTGCACCACTTCCTCACCAATAGCGGTGAACATAAAAGACTTGTGATCCCGTTCAATTAACTGGTGGCCAAGCTGTTCTTCAAGATTCTGAATGCCACTTGACAGAGTCGATTGGCTGACAAAACACACCTTAGCGGCGCGATTAAAATTCTGCTCTTGATGAAGATTCACCAAGTAATATAGATTCTTAAGGCTAGGTAAATTTTTCATTTTATCGATTGCCACTACGGTTATGAATTAATAAATTTAATCAACTCTACCATAAGTTATCAACTAAAACGCGGCTAAATTACTCAATAGTGTGAGCAAAATCGATTTTCAATCAAGGTAAAACGCTTGAGGCGACTCAGAATACCGGAGGGAAAAGCAAAAGGGGGGATAAAACGAGAAGGAAGAAGTTATCGAGGTGCAACCTTTACGCCGCACCTCGCAAACCAAACTAGGCTTTAGCCTGTAAGAATTGCTTTAATTGCTGCAGATCGGTACTCGCAAATTCAACAATTTGCGCGACCCAAGTTGCATGTTCAACTTCCCAACGCGCTTCTTCGCCATGCTGCAGTAATTGGGCAATTTGCTGAATACGTTTTAAACCAACTGAACCCGCTGCACCTTTAAATTTGTGGGCCTCAGAACATAAAGTGTCCTTGTCAGCAGCTTCGTTAGCCTTTACTAGATTCCCAACATATTCAGGCATTAATTGCTCAAATAACACCACGCTCTTTAGCAAAGTACCGGCACCAATCGCGCTGCAATACTGTTCTAACGTATTGAGATCTAGAATTGTCTCTAATTCAACTGTGGCCATCTAGGCCTCCCTTAAGTAGTCCAATGCTTAAAACAAATTTATGACATGATACCCACTAAAATTGTCAGCGCAACTTATAGCAGCATTTGTGGTCAAAAGATGTTTTTATTAACAAAAAATCAACTATATCAAATACTATTAGCGATAAAAAATTACCAAATGAATCCATTCAGCAAATATGGACATTATGGTCGCGCTAATGCCGCCCCTTGTCCACCCTTACTCGCAAGATCCTCAACAATCGCCACTAAGCCATTCCAACGATAACCACACCAATCGGGTGCCAGCAGTATCGGTTTTTTCGCATAGGCGGTCACCCGATGAAAGATCACCTCTTTCGGTGTATGCCGAACCAGTTCGCCGACACAAGCCGCATACTCCTCAATACTGAGCAAAGGTAAGCGCCCTGCGCGCCAAGCTTTTGCCATAGTACTGCCCTCAACCACATGTAATGGATGAAGCTTTAAACCATCTACGCCCTGCGTCAGCACCGCCTGCAGTGTCGCCATGTAATCGAGACGAGTCTCACTGGGTAAACCTAAGATAAGGTGAGTACACACCTTTAATCCTCGACTTCTCGCCCGCAAAACGGTATCGCAATAACAGGCAAAATCATGGCCACGATTAATCTTGTGTAGCGTCTTGTCGTTGGCGGTTTGTAGACCAAGCTCCAACCAGACATCGACGCCCTTTTGCTGATAACTCGCTAATAAATCTAATACATTATCTGGCACACAGTCGGGACGAGTGCCAACACACAGGCCCACAATCTCACTGTCTTTGACCGCCTCATCGTATTTAGCCATCAACACTTGATACTCATCATAAGTGCTCGTATAAGCCTGAAAATAAGCGATAAACTTATCCGCATTCAGCTTGGGTTTCGCCTCTTTATAACGGGCTTTCCCTTGTTCTAGCTGCTCACTGATGCTGAGCGTTTCCGTTTGCTGATAACTAAAGGACGCCACGTTGCAAAAGGTACAACCACCACGTCCAAGCGTGCCATCACGGTTAGGACAAGTGAATTTGGCATCTATGGTGAGCTTGCGTAATCGCTCACCGTATTTAGCCTTACAAACAGCACCAAATGTGTTTACGTATGCATCGAGCCCCATTAGCTCACCTGCCATATTTCATGTCGTTTCATTAAAAATAACCAAGATAAAATCACAAGAAAGAAGAAATAATGATGTGTAGATAGACGAAAAAACTCATGATAAACAAAGCGACCACACTTTTCTTGGCGGTAAATCAAACTCTCATAATATTCACCATATCCAAGCTAAAAACCTGAGCCGCCCCTCACAGGGCCTTTACATTCTGTGATAGCACTCACAACCAAAAAGAATAACAATTCACTTATTTCATATTTTTATACAAACACTGTATTTGCAATAAAAATCACTATTTCTAAATCAAAAACAATCCGCGCCAATGTTACATTTTGGTAACTTACAAGTTTTTCATTTTTTAAAATTCTTTTTATTCATAATGTTATACGACACTTTAATCAGTTAACGTTAACGTCAAGCAATTGTGTTTTGTGTATGAAACATGAATTAATACCCATATTTTATGCAAAATTTTGGTTTGACCTTTAGTTAATCTCAGGCTAATTTGGGTGGTTCGGGTGCATATCTATAGAAAGTCTTTACATTTCTCCCGAGTAGTAATTTCGTTGAGGTCAAGGGAGGTTTTTGTATGAGCTTATATCATCCCAGTTTTGAGCGGGACAATTGTGGGTTTGGCTTGATTGCACAAATGGATGGCGAAGCCAGTCATCGTATCGTGCGCACAGCTATCCATGGCCTTGATCGCATGAAACACCGTGGCGGTATCGCCTCTGATGGTCGAACTGGGGACGGCTGTGGTTTATTGATGCAGCTACCATTGCAATTCTTTGAGGCCGTAGCCGCAGAAAATGACTGGCACTTGAGCCGCAAATTCGCTGTAGGCATGTTGTTTTTAAGCCAAGATGAGGAATTAGCCGACCAAGCTAAATTCATCCTCGAACGCGAACTGGAGCGTGAAACCTTAAGCATTGCTGGTTGGCGTAAAGTCCCTATCAATCCTGAGGTATTGGGTGAGATTGGTAAATCGAGCCTACCGCAAATCTATCAAGTGCTGATTAACGCCCCCATTGGTTGGCGTGAGAAAGATCTTGAGCGACGTCTCTACATGGCTCGCCGCCGTTTAGAGCAACAAATTACTGACGATAAAGACTTTTATGTCGCGAGTCTTTCAGGTCAAGTCATCGTCTACAAAGGCTTAATGATGCCTGCCGACCTGCCCGCATTCTATCCCGACCTTGCCGACATCCGTTTGAAGAGCTCCATTTGTCTATTCCATCAACGCTTTTCAACCAATACTTCACCTAAATGGCCACTCGCTCAGCCCTTTAGGTATCTTGCCCATAACGGCGAGATCAATACGATTACCGGTAACCGCCAATGGGCTCGCGCTCGCGCCTATAAGTTTAATTCGCCGCTGCTGCCTGACTTACAACAGGCGGCACCCTTTGTGAATGAAACGGGTTCAGACTCCTCCTCCCTCGACAATATGCTCGAGATGCTGCTCTCTGGCGGGATGGACTTATACCGCGCCATGCGTTTGCTGATCCCGCCAGCATGGCAAAGTAACCCTGAGATGGATGACGAGCTAAAAGCCTTCTATGACTTTAACTCCATGCATATGGAGCCATGGGATGGTCCTGCGGGGATCGTAATGACCAACGGTCGCCACGCCGCTTGCGCGGTCGATCGTAACGGTCTGCGCCCATCTCGTTATGTGATCACTAAAGATCGTATCTTAACCCTCGCCTCAGAAGTCGGCATTTGGGACTACGCCGCCGATGAAGTGATTGAAAAAGGCCGTGTCGGCCCAGGCGAGCTGTTAGTGTTAGATACATTAAATGGCCGTCTATATCAGTCATTCGAAATCGATAACGATCTTAAGCGTCGCCACCCCTACAAAGAATGGATGGCGAAAAACAGTCGTACTTTAATTCCTGCCGAGCAGCTAACGACAGAGCAACATGGCGCCAGTGAATTAAGCCCTGAGCAACTACTGCAATATCAAAAGCAGTTTGGTTACACCCGCGAAGAGCTTGAACAAGTGATTTGGGTGCTGGCAAAACAAGGCGAAGAAGCGACTGGCTCCATGGGCGATGATACGCCAATGGCCGTATTGTCGAAAAAGTCACGCTCGCTCTATGACTATTTCAGGCAAAAATTCGCTCAAGTCACTAACCCGCCTATCGATCCATTGCGTGAAAAGCACGTGATGTCTCTGGCGACCTGCATTGGCCGCGAACAAAACCTCTTCAACGAAACTACTGGCCATGCCTATCGAGTGATGTTCAACTCACCGATCTTATTATTCAGTGATTTCAATCAATTACTCGGATTAGATAGCACTTACTATCGCGCCAATATCGTCGATTTAAACTACGATCCGAAAGAAGGCTTAGAACAGGCGATTCGCCGCATCACCTCGGAAGCCGAGCGTTTAGCCCGCAGTGGCACTACGCTGCTGATTTTATCCGACCGTGCGATTGATAAATCGGCGCAGGTAATCCCAGCGGCCATGGCAGTCGGCGCAGTACAACAAATGCTTGTGAGTAAGAGCCTACGCTGCGATACCAACATCATTGTTGAGACCGCCTCGGCGCGAGATCCGCACCACTTTGCAGTGCTACTCGGCTTTGGTGCTACGGCGATTTATCCGTATCTAGTGTATGAATCAATCTCAGATCTAGCGAAACGCCATCAACTGACCGATACCACGGCGTTGATGCTGAACTTCCGCTACGGCATCGAGAAGGGTCTACGTAAGATCATGTCGAAAATGGGGATCAGCACCGTCGGCTCCTACCGTTGTAGCCAGCAGTTTGAAGCCATTGGTATCGCCAGTGATGTGATTGAACTGTGCTTTAAAGGAGTGGTGAGTCGTATCGAAGGCGCCAGCTTTGAGGATATCGCCAACGATCAAGCGCTGCTGCATAAGGCCGCTTACCGCGCCCATGTGCCACTGCCACAAGGCGGTTTACTCAAATACGTAGATGGCGGTGAGTACCACTGCTTCAACCCAGATGTGGTCAACACGCTGCAGGCATCCTTAATTGACAAGAATTTTGCGACCTATAAGAAGTTTGCCGAATTAGTCGATAACCGTCCAGTTGCCACCCTAAGGGATTTGATTGGCATTAAGGCTGACCAAGCCGCAATTGAACTGGATAAGGTCGAAGCTGCTAGTAACTTGTTCCCACGTTTTGACAGTGCGGCCATGAGTATCGGTGCCTTAAGCCCCGAGGCTCATGAAGCATTAGCCATTGCAATGAACCGTTTAGGTGGCCGCTCTAACTCGGGTGAAGGTGGTGAGGATGCTCGCCGCTTTAACACCGAGCGTAACTCGGCAATTAAACAAATTGCCTCGGCACGTTTTGGCGTAACCGCCCATTACCTAGTCAATGCCGATGTGTTGCAGATTAAAGTGGCCCAGGGTGCAAAACCCGGTGAAGGCGGCCAATTGCCAGGCCATAAGGTGAGTGTGGAAATTGCAGGGCTGCGCCACGCGCGTCCCGGTGTAACACTAATTTCACCACCACCACACCATGATATTTACTCTATCGAAGACTTAGCCCAGCTGATTTTCGATTTAAAACAAATCAATACCAAGGCACTGATCTCCGTGAAGTTAGTGTCTGAGCCAGGTGTCGGCACGATCGCCACCGGTGTAGCAAAAGCCTACGCCGATATGATCACTATTTCTGGCTACGATGGCGGCACGGGCGCGAGTCCTATCACCTCGGTGAAATACGCCGGCAGCCCATGGGAACTCGGCCTTGCCGAAGTGCATCAATCTCTGGTGGAAAATGGCCTGCGCCATAAGATCCGCTTGCAGGTCGATGGCGGCCTAAAAACCGGAACCGACGTCATCAAGGCAGCCTTACTCGGCGCCGAGAGCTTTGGCTTCGGGACTGTGCCTATGATTGCCCTAGGTTGTAAGTACCTGCGTATTTGCCACCTGAACAACTGCGCTACTGGTGTCGCAACTCAGGACAAGAAACTGCGCGATAACCACTACCACGGCTTACCAGAGCGAGTGATGACTTACTTTGAGTTTGTCGCCGAGGAAGTGCGCGAATGGATGGCAACCCTAGGGGTCAGCAAGTTCGAAGACTTAGTCGGCCGCAGTGAGTGGCTACATACCTTAGAAGGCCAAACCGATAAGCAACGCGGACTCGATTTAGCGCCGATCCTGTATCAGCCGAAGGTCAGAGCCAGCACCTCGCGTACTTGGCAGGAAACCAATCCACCAGCAGATTTAGGCTTACTCAACCAACATCTGCTCAACGAGTGCCAGAGTGCAGTAGATAAGGGCGAGTGTTTCGATGCCGCTTACAGTATCAACAACACTGACCGCTCAGTGGGCGCACGCCTGTCGGGCTATATCGCAACTACCCTTGGCGTTAAAGGCACTAAGGCACCGATTAAACTCAGCTTTAATGGCAGTGCCGGCCAAAGCTTTGGGGTATGGAATAGCCCAGGCCTCGAACTCAAGCTCTGCGGTGATGCCAACGACTATGTCGGTAAAGGCATGTCGGGCGGCAAGATTGTTATTTATCCACCGCTGGGTAGCCCATTCCAGAGCGAGCGCAGCGCGATTGTCGGTAACACTTGTCTGTATGGCGCAACTGGCGGACGCTTCTTCGCCGCGGGCCAAGCGGGTGAACGCTTTGCGGTACGTAACTCGGGCGCCATCGCCGTAGTTGAAGGCTTAGGCGATAACGGCTGCGAATACATGACCAGCGGGATTGTGGTCGTGCTCGGTAAAACCGGGGTCAACTTCGGCGCGGGGATGACGGGCGGCTTTGCTTATGTCTTCGACCAATTTGGCCGCTTTAACCGCCGTGTGAATAACGAGCTTGTCGATATCCAAAAACTCGAGTCACCTATCCATCAACAGCATTTGAAAGGCTTAATTGAAGAGCATGTGGCCGAGACTGGCAGTGAGCACGCGAAGATGATCTTAAGCGACTTTGCCAACTGGTTAGATTGCTTTGTTTTAGTGAAACCGAAAAATATCGCCGTTGCAGATCTGCTCAAATTAGAGCAATCGAGCCCGGAACTGGCAGTAAAAGCGGGGTAATAGCAGATGAGTAACGATTTTCAATTTATTGAAGTGGGTCGTAAAGACCCAACTAAACACCCTGCAGCAAAGCGTTCGACTCAGTTTATTGAGATTTATCAGCCCTTTGCTCAAGCTCAGGTGAGTGAACAAGCGGACCGTTGTCTCGATTGCGGTAACCCTTATTGTGAGTGGAAATGCCCGCTGCACAACTATATTCCCAACTGGCTGAAACTGGCGCAACAGGGCCGGATCATGGAGGCGGCGGACTTAGTCCATGAGACCAATACCCTGCCCGAGATCTGCGGCCGCGTCTGTCCACAGGACAGACTCTGTGAAGGGGCTTGTACCCTAAACGCCGACTTTGGCGCCGTGACTATTGGTAATGTGGAGAAATACATTACCGATAACGCCATCGCCCAAGGCTGGCGTCCGGATATGAGCAAGGTCACGCCCCGTAAAGAAAAAGTGGCGATTGTGGGCGCAGGTCCAGCTGGCTTAGGCTGCGCCGATATTCTGGCCCGTAATGGGGTTAAGGCTGTGGTATTTGATAAATATCCCCAGATTGGTGGCCTGCTGACCTACGGTATTCCCGCTTTTAAACTGGATAAAGCCGTGATGGCAACTCGCCGCACTGTGTTAGAAGGCATGGGCATCGAGTTCAAACTGGGCGTAACTGTGGGCAAAGATGTCGCCTTTAACCAACTGCTTGAGGAATACGATGCGGTATTCCTCGGCATGGGAACCTACACCGCCATGAAAGCGGGCCTTGAAGGCGAAGATGCGCAAGGCGTGTACCAAGCCCTGCCCTACTTGATTGGCAATACCCAACACCTGATGGGCAGCACAAGCCCTGATACGCCTTACCTTAACCTTGCCGGTAAGCGCGTGGTGGTCTTAGGTGGTGGAGATACCGCCATGGACTGTGTTCGCACCGCCGTGCGCCAAGGGGCTAGCAGCGTGATTTGTGCCTATCGCCGTGACGAAGCCAACATGCCGGGTTCTCGCCGCGAAGTGCAAAACGCCCGTGAAGAGGGAGTGAACTTCCTGTTTAATCGTCAACCCGTGGCGATTAAAACCCAGGATGGCAAAGTGGTGGGTGTCGAATGCGTTGAAACTCAAATGGGTAAAGCCGATGCGAGTGGCCGTCAACGTGCCGAAGCGATTGAAGGCAGTGAGCAGCTACTCGACGCCGATGCGGTAATTATCGCCTTCGGTTTCCAACCTAGCCCTGCGCCTTGGTTTGCCGATTACGGCATTGAACTCGACCAATGGGGCCGAGTAAAAGCCAGTAAACAGGCCGATAATCCATTCCAAACCACCAATCCAAAGGTATTTGCTGGCGGCGATATGGTCCGTGGCTCGGATCTGGTTGTGACCGCAATTGCCGAAGGACGTGATGCCGCGCAAGGCATTCTTAACTACTTAGATTAATGGTTTTTTGTTGTACCGCTGTAGCTGTGAGTCTAGGACTCGTACCCACGAGTCCACCATTTGCTTGTGAATTTTGGCGCACCTTAGGGTGTAATGCCGTTCACTTAAGAGTGAACGGCATTTTTCTTTGGTCTAACCGGAAACTTGTTTTTGCTCATTTTAAGGACTCGTGGATATGCCCTTTCCCGTTTACCATCCAGC
>NZ_JAMDJP010000041.1:0-36643 GCF_023475945.1 Shewanella sp. 8A | reverse complement strand
ACTGGTTAACGCCGTTGAACTGATGGTCGGTGCGTCGTTGACGTTTGCCACCACAATGCTGAAGCTTTGCTCTGCGGTTAAGCCATCCACATCGGTGGCGCGTAGCACCACCGCATGGCTGCCGACATTGGCGTTAGTTGGGGTACCGCTTAACACGCCAGTCGCCGCATTAAAGTTCAGCCAACTTGGTTTGGTCACCGCGCTCAATGTTAGTACATCGCCCACATCAGTATCACTCGCCGCAAAGCTGTAGCTGTACGCCGCATCTTGAGTGGCTGTAGTGATGGCCGTTGAACTGATAGTCGGTGCATCATTAACGTTTGCCACCACAATGCTGAAGCTTTGCTCTGCGGTTAAGCCATCGACATCGGTAGCGCGAAGCACCACGGCATGACTGCCGACGTTAGCATTAGTTGGGGTACCGCTTAACACGCCAGTCGCCGTATTAAAGTTCAGCCAACTTGGCAGTGTTATGGCGCTTAAGGTTAAGTTGTCGCCCACATCAGTGTCGCTCGCCACTAAGGTGTAGCTATAGGCTGCATCTTGGGTAGCACTGGTTAACGCCGTTGAACTGATGGTCGGTGCGTCGTTGACGTTTGCCACTGCAATGCTGAAGCTCTGCTCTGCGGTTAAACCATCGACATCGGTGGCGCGAAGCACCACCGCATGACTGCCGACATTAGCGTTAGCTGGGGTGCCACTCAGCACGCCTGTCGCGGCATTAAAGCTCAGCCAGCTTGGCAGTGTCACTGCGCTTAAGGTGAGACTGTCGCCCACATCGCTATCCGTTGCTACCAAGGTGTAGCTATAGGCCGCATCTTGGGTGGCGCTGGTTAACGCCGTTGAACTGATGGTCGGTGCATCATTGACGTTTGCCACCACAATGCTGAAGCTTTGCTCTGCGGTTAAGCCATCGACATCGGTGGCGCGAAGCACCACGGCATGATTGCCGACATTAGCGTTAGTTGGGGTGCCACTTAACACGCCCGTCGCGGCATTAAAGCTCAGCCAGCTTGGCAGTGTCACGGCGCTTAAGGTGACACTGTCGCCGACATCGCTGTCGATCGCCACCAAGGTGTAGCTATAGGCTGCATCTTGGGTAGCACTGGTTAACGCCGTTGAACTGATAACGGGAGCACCATTAGGCTTCACTGCGTTACTCGCCGTGGAGGCGCTACCGGTTCCGGCTGAGTTTATAGCTGCAACCGTAAATGAATAGGAAGTCCCATTGGTTAATCCCATTATCGTGATGGGTGAAGAAGTACCCGATGCCGTAATACCGCCTGGAGTCGATACTAAGGAATAGCCCGTAATGGTATCACCACCAGTGAATGCCGGAGCACTAAAACTCACCGTTGCTTGAGCATTCCCCGCAGTGGCAGTGCCGATTGTTGGCGCGCTTGGCACAACGGCATTGACACTGAATGAACGACTCACTTGGGGCGCCGCCAAATAACTCGCATTGCCCGCCTGATCAGCGTTAATCGTACACATGCCTGTGGCTACAAAGGTCAAAACACCACCGGAAGTAATCGTACAGACAGCGGGTGTTGATGAGGTAAAGGTTGGGATCAACCCACCCGTTGCGTCGGTCGTTGCGGTAAGTGTGGGCGATGTCCCAAAGTTCTGATCACCCGGATTGAGGAAGGTAAGCGTTTGGATCGCTTTGGGCGTAATTGGGTTAGATGCGCTGGAGGCAGGGCTGAAACCCACGGCATTCTCAGCTTCCACCGTAAAGGTATAGGTCACCCCATTAGTTAGACCACTCACAACAATCGGTGAGCTTGCGCCACTGACAGGTAAAACGTCATTTGGTGTCACCGATACAACATAGCCAAGAACATTGGAGCCTCCACTATTAGCAGGAGGCACAAACGCCACACTCGCTTGGGTATCACCCGCCGTTGCCACCACACTGGTCGGTGCCGTTGGCACTATGGGGTTCACAACAAATGACCGACTGACCTGTGATGCAGCTAAATAAGCAGCATCACCCGCCTGATTGGCATTGATAGTACAGGTGCCAGCGGTCACGAATGTTAGCGTAGTGCCGCTCACCGTACAGACACCAGGGGTGGATGAGGTAAAAGTGACAACATAACCACCGCCTGCAGACGAACTGGCTGTCAGCGTTGGTGTAGTCCCAAAGGTCTGTGCTCCAGGGTTGTTAAAGGTGATGGTTTGTGGTGATGCCGGGGTAATGGAATTCGATGCCGCCGAAGCCGCCCCCGTGCCCGCCGAGTTAGTCGCTGTCACCGTGAAGGTGTAGGAAACACCATTGGTCAAGCCGGTCACTGTAACCGGCGAACCGGAGCCAGTACCTGTTGCACCACCTGGACTAGCAGTGACGGTGTAACCACCAGCAAGAATCGATGCACCACCGGTACTGGCAGGTGCAGTAAATGTTACCGTTGCCTCGGCATCACCTGCGGTTGCCGTACCGATGGTTGGCGCATCAGGAACTACCGCATTCACCGTAAAGCTTTGGGTTACTGTAGTCGCCGCATTGGTTGCGCTATTACCAGCCTGATCGGCATCAATCGTACAGGTACCTGCACTTACAAAGGTCAAAGCAACGCCACTCACCGTACATACACCAGTGGTAGACGACGAGAAGGTGACTGTGAGACCGGAGTCTGAAGTTGCAGACAAGTTCGGTGTGGTACCAAAGTTATAGTTGCTCGGCTGGACAAAGGTAATTGTCTGGTCGGCTTTTGGGGTTGCCGAGTTGGATGCGGCCGAGGCAGTGCCTGTACCTATCCCGTTGGTCGCCGTCACAGTAAAGGTATAGGCAGTGCCGTTGGTGAGACCGGTGATGAGAATCGGTGAACTGGCACCCGTATTTGTAAAACCTCCGGGGTTAGAGGTCACGGTATAACCAGTGATAGCAGAACCACCGTTATTGCCGGGAGTGCTGAAAGCAACTGATACCTGGCCATCACCTGCGGTTGCAGTGCCTATGGTTGGCGCATCAGGCACTGTCGGAATGGCCACAGTATGGGCGGAACCACTCGTATAGGCGGCTGGACCTACGTTGCCAGCAGCATCGCTGATATTCGTTGCGCCATTCAGGTTCAGCTTGATAGTACCGTTGCCGGTGATACCACTGACGGTCACCGTCACACTTGAGCCAGAGGTCGCGGAGACACTGGCGACAGTGCCGGTCGCGCCACCGGTAGTACCAAGCGCAAAGTCATCGGTAGAAATATTGCTGACGGACTCACTAAAATTGACCGTGAAATCGACGCTGGTATCAGTCGATACTGCGCCACCCGATGGTGCCGTACTGGTAACCGAAGGTGTTACACCATCGACTACCAACGCTTTATTAGCACCCAACGAATTGGCAGCACCAGGTGTTGCCAATGTCAGCGTTGCGTTGTTGCTAGCGGCGTCACGAATGGTGCCACTGTTTAACGCCAGTGCACTGGTTGATACGTAGTCCAAATCGCTGCTATTGTCGCCCGCCTGAACGGTGTAGCTGAAGGTCAAGCTGCTGGAGCCACTACCATTCGCATAATTAATGGTGCGATCCGTTGTGCCAGTTTCCAGAGTCAGTTGTGGCGTACCAGTGACATTCACCACTTCGCTAAAGTTAACTTGGATACTGATGCTATCGCCCAATTTGTAAGTGCCATTGGCTGTACTGGCTGTCACAGAAGATATAGTGGGCCCTATGCCATCAATAACAATATTCTTATTTGCGCCCAAAGAATTGGCAGTCCCAGGGCTTGGCAAGGTTAGAATGGCATTGTTGCTGGCTGCATCGCGGATAGTGCCACTGTTTAGCGCTAAAGAATTGGTCGCCACATAATCCAAATCGGCCGAGATATCACCAGATTGAACCGTGTAGTTGAACGTCAAGCTACTAGAATTACTGCCGCTGGTGTAGTCAATAGTGCGATCAGTAGTGCCTGTTTCAAGTGTGAGTTGAGGTGTGCCAGTGACCAACACCGTTTCATCAAAATTCACCTGAACACTAATAACATCGCCTACTTTGTAGGTACCGTTTGTGGTACTGGCGGAAATAGAACTTACCGTCGGAGCAAGAGTATCGGTAGAAAAAGCGCCCACAGGATTAAAGCCAATGCCGCTGCTGGTACCAGTGAGCGAGCTGCTATTGGTTTGACTGTCATTTACGGTAGTACCACTGGTTTCATTTAACTTCCAGTAACCCAATAAACCGGTTTCATTCCCCACCAACTCCATACTACGATTGTTTTGAATTTGCGTTTGGGTGCGTGCACTACTCCATAAACGTATGTCATCAATGCTACCTACAAAATCATCGACAGATGGGTGGTTTTGCATACCAAACAGCAGGTTGGTCACCGACGATCCAGCATAATCAGGGACAACATTGATAGCCCCTTGATCAAGAACATTGATACCCTGTGCTACTCCATCGACATAAAAATCCCAAGTCCCGTTATCAAATACTACTGCAATGTGATACCAGGTCCCCGCACTTAAGGACAGTGCATTACTTTCCGTCAAGCAACCAAAATCACAGGCCAAATCGACAGTCAGTTTGCCTGCGTTCAATATGAGACCACCGGCATCGTTACCACCGGTGATATCCACTAAATTGATAATGCCACTGACATTGGTAAATTGCGCCCAGAACTCCAGTGTAAATGTCGTCCGGTTCGATAGCGCAGAAGCCGCATTAGTCAGTGTAACGGTATCATTAGCTGTAAAATCATAGGATCGGTTTTGTGCATTAGCACCAAGGGAAGTCATCGCAAACAAACTGCCTACAATAAGTATTGTCCAATAAGAATGCCAGAATCTAACAATAAGATTCTTAACGGCATGTATCGCTTTATAAGCAGGTTGATGCATGATAATTCCCCATAAATAACTTGCCCTAAATGCAAATAGTGCGTACTACTTACGCACTATTTCTCTTACAGATTCCCCTATCTAGTTCATGTAAATTTAATTACGCGAAGGGAAAATCCCTTCAGTTGCGATAATAAAATTAACCACTACATAAGGTTGTAAAATAGGAACGGGCTGGTTGTTACCGACTACACCCGTATTACCAGTCACATTAACGGTCGTGGTGGTATTCACTGGCAAAAGCGTGGTATTAGGTGCAGTAGTGCTATATGCGTTGAGCGCATTTAATCCGCTGGATACCTTGGCAGGTACTGTCGTTGGTCCCGGTGCTGGTGCATTACCGTTAGCTGAAGATGCCCCAAGCGCAACACTGACATTTCCAGTTCCACTCAATGCAACACCATGACTATGAGTCGGCAATTCACTGATCGTCAATGTTACATTCTCGGTTCCACTTACCTCACCCAAAGTATATTGGCTTGTACCAGGGCTTTGGCCTGCGTGCACAGGCACACGCCCTTGTAAATTAGGCAGCGCAAAGGTCGTTTGGCCATTGCCACCATAGGTAGTACCCAGAATTGCAAAAAGTGCAGAGTTTTGCGAGATAGACAGTAACTGCCCATTACAAAGTGCCCAGCCACGGGGAGCAAAGTTGCCGGCAAACATAGAGATTTGACCGATAAATGGATCTGACATTGTATTTCTCCTTAAATAACGATTTTGTCTATGTAACGTCTTGCAATGACTTAATTACTCACGACAATTAATCGACAGCGAGTCCTTTTGCTGATGACAACATCATTCACATCACACAATCGATGGCCTATTGTGAAACATAATAAAAACAATTTAGCTACAACTAAACATATCTGAAAAATCGGCAAACACAATTAAGCAGAAATAATTTTGTGTAAATTATCAGCCAAGGTTTAAGGCCACAGCATTGACTCAAAGGTTTCGGAACGGCTTTGAAACTGAAATCCATGCCGTAAATAAAGTGATTTAGCCTGAGTATTTTCACTCTCTACTGATAAATGAACAGGCAACTGACGTTGCCTCGCCTCAAGCTTGACCGCCTCTAATACCGCAGAGCCTAAACCGCGACCTCGCATACTTGGCGCAACAATAAAATCAACAAGATGAACCCTATGCTCATTGGTATCGAGCATCAGTTTGCCGACCGCTTGTTGCTGATAAAACAATATATAGGTAATGGCATGTGGATATTGCTCCCGATAGGAGACTTGTTGCAGCCGATATTGTTGCTCCAACATGTTCTGTACGACATCAAGGGGTAAACCAAGCTCATAGAAGAAGGTTTTAGTTGAATAAAAAAGTTCTGCCATAAATAGGTTATCGCTTGCATTGGCAGGCTTAATACTCAAGCCTTTGAATGAATTAAACTCAGCTAGCATCATGGTTTTTATCTCGAACTAAAGGTTGCAACAGTTGCTCATAAGCATTCAATAACAGCTGCCATGAGAGAGTTTGTGATTCATTTAATGGGGTAGATTGGGCGGGTACCATGGGTACAAACAATTGCCCTTGTCGCTTTACATCAAAGCGCCAGTGGCCTTGCCAATGCTCAATATCTTCTACGGCTAACGGCCATTCTAAAATGGCCGAAAGTGCGCTGGGTTTAAGCGCATTTAATTGTTGATAATCCATTAAGATGCAACGACTTGATTGATAAAGTGCAGCAGTTTGCTGGGCAAAACCATGTAACACGCCCATTCGAAATGCATCTACACTAGGCTCACCATGTGTGTTTTCACTAAGCGGCAATGCATGGAGAAATACAGCCTTCACTCGCCCCGCCATATGCATCCCAGCCTCTCGTTGATGCGAAGCCAAAATATCTCTGGGATGACGCATCAGACATAGCACCCGACTATTAGGATAGAGTTCTAGCAACATGGGCCAACAAGCTAAATCCCACGCATTCCACTTGATCACTAGCTCACGCTCATCAGACCTCAAGCGCCCTTGTAGCCTTAAACATAAATCCACCAGCAGCGGTGTTAAGGTCGAAGGCCAAGCATCATGGTGCATCACATCGCTGCAGAGCATAGATTCGGATAACACTCGGCAAGTTTTGAGTAGGGAAAAACTGCTAGAAACCAGTGTTGAGCCACAACGAGACCAATGGAAAAGCATCAAATTAGGATTAATCGCGGGCAAACTTTCGCGTTGGGATAATAAGGGTTCGATCAAGGTTTGAGGTTGGATAAAACTGGCCAGTAAACCACGACGAGCATCGCAGATATCGTCCTCCAAGAAAGGTTTTGACAACCGCTGAAAGACAGGAACCCAACTTATTGTTTTGGTTTGAGCATGATAACGAGAAGGAAACCAAACTTGGCTGAAGCGTGCTAAATCCGGAATGAAACCTTGTTGCTGTAAGGCAATAAATGCCAGCATCTGCTCTAAATTTAGCTCGGGCCAATTGAGGAAGTCTGCCATCAAAGCAATAAAATGCTCAACATCGTTAGCTTGATGCAGCAAAATCAGCATTTGCGGTTGATGCAACAGTTGCCAATAGCGTTGCTGTTGTTCATCAAAATCAGTCATTAGCTGGCCGTTGGATAGAAGTTAATGTACTGCACCATGCGGGGTAACACGCCTCGATTGGGCGTCGGTCCATGGGGCAAGGCGTGGTGCCAAATGATTAAATCCCCTGCGTTTGCGGCAATGGGTTTAATGGGCCATTCCTCCCAACGCTGTTGCTGCAACTCAATGTCAGTCTTGTTTTGTTCCTGTAGCCAAGTTTCTATTTTGAGGTGAAACTCTGGAACACAGCAAAATGCCCCCTGTTCGGCAGGGGTATCCGTAAGATAAATCAATCCTTGCGTTCCAAATTGCACGGGTAGTTGCAGTGGCATATCCCAATGCATATTTGGGCCAGGAAACTGCCAAGTGGGCGTTTCAGGAGGATTAAAACTCACTCTGTCAGTCGTCATCACTAAATCGGTACGCTGCCATAATTGTTCAAAGGCTTGGCGGATAAGAGGTGTTTGCCGATTGGCATCGAGGGTGGGATGACGAAATAACTGCAGCATGATTTTCTGCATCAACTCATGGGACTTATACCAAGTTGATGGATCATTTTCATTCGCACCAAGCTGTTGCCAAATCACGGCTCGACTCGCCGCGCATTGGGCTTGTGACAACACTTGCGGGATGACTAAATAGCCCTCCCGTTGCCAAAAGGCGAGTTGGGCATCGGTAAGCACTTGAGGTAAAGCGTTACCATAAACTAACTCGGTATTGCCGCTTTCTGGCTCAGCTTGGGATAAGGCACGCAATCGCTGATTAATACCAACAATATCCGCCGTAGTCAGCTTAGTTTGCCTTTGAACGAAGGCGATAAAATCAGTTTGTTTATCAAATTGATAGAGCGCCTTGATCCCAGGTTCTAATCCAATACCGCACAGATCCAGCAGCGCTTTATCTAGGCTCCATTCTCCCTCTGCCACCTCATTGGTTTGTCCACGCTTTTGCAACTGAATTTTTTGCCATAGTCGCTGCAAGTGATAAATGCCCAAACAACTCAAATCCTCACTGCCAACAAGCGCCAATTTATGCTGCTGATATTGGAAGATAAAATCGGGATATGCTCCCAGCTCGTAACGGAAGTCCACTCTGCTAAGAGGTTTAAGCCACAAGGATTTTTTATATTGGGAGAGGGTTAATTGTGATTGGTTTTCAAGTAATTGATGTTCGCCATAAACCCTGATTTTTGTCGTCAGTTTTAGGCTTATGGGTTGGGGTTCATAATCGGGTAACAATAAGCTCCCCACTAGCCCACTTCTGTCACCTTGAGCGAGCAAGCGGGCATGAGCTAAATCGAGACAGAATAAAGGGCCCAAGTAAATGGGTGGCCGCTCTTTTAGCTCGAGCCATGCATCCAACTCAATCGACTCAGGGATTAAACATCCATCCTCTGCTAAAAAATGCTGTAGATGGCTAAAAATCTGTACCTGCGGTTCCTGTTGCAGCAGGTGTTTCATGGTTTCAGAAATTATCAGATCAAAGGTTTGTGTTGATGCTGGCCGCCAAAGCGTAGCGTCAGCACAAATAATCGCATCGACACGATCCGCTACATCGAAATATGCCAGCAGCTTTTCAACACTCTCCAATGACGCTCGATGAATGTCGAGTAAGGTTACTCGCACTTGCTTCGCCGTAAATAGCGGTAATAAAGCTAAGATTAACCAAGCAAAAGGCCCGGTTCCGGCATAGAGTATGTGCACAGGATGGTTCGAGTTAGCTTTAAGTTTGTCCTGTATCGCTTGATAAATTCCCTGAATAAGCACTCTGCTACGTTCGGGATCTTCTGCACATTGCGCCGCAGTTGTCGGTGATACCGCCTTGCCAAAAGCCGTAATACTCGCCTCCGTATCGAGAAACAACGCCGGGTGCAACTCCAACCCAGTCAATTGGCATAACTGTGCCAACATAGGATCGATAAGCCGCTTTGCCTCCCCCGCTGAATGGGATTGCAACAGCGCCTGAGCAAACAGCTTTAATCTTAGAAACGCCTCGCGCTGCCCTGCATTAGGCTTTGATCTTGGCATCATGGATAAGCTCCTTTAACCACGAGTTGACTTCACAATCGATCACCAAATTAATTCTGGCATCCACGCCTTTATTCGCGACCCAATGGGTTTGGTCAGCATTGATATACCAAAGCTCTCCGGCCCGCATAGGTACACGTTTCTCATCCACATAAAAATAAAGCTGATCATGGGTTTGTAGGGGCAAATGTAATCTAGCCTCACCCTGTTCAAGTGATAATCCTTGATCCCTATGGGGCTTGATTTCAGCACCAGCGTGTAAGCGCATTAAGCGCACCGATTTAACTGGGCAAGCAAGGGATTGAATAAACCGCAGCAGCGCGGGGCTCGATTCCAGTGAAGGCAAATTATCCCAATCTGTCGCGGCACTAATGGAAAAGGCTTGTAAAATGGGGTGCGCGACTCGATATTCCTCGGCGCAGCGAAGAGCCAACACATCCCAACCGCCCTGAGAGCCCGCGTGATAATCACGTTGGTTAATGTGTGGCAACCACTCATGCTGCAACAAAGTCGTGAGTTCTTGCTGTAAACTAGTGATATTCGGAGCTTGGGTGAGTAAGGCGAATGAGCAGATATCCATATCCAAGTGTCTCATTTTTAGACAAAAACGAATTAATCAAGCCTAGCACAAAGTGTCATGCTGGCAAGATAGGCTACTGTAAACCTCACGCTGAGCTGAGTTAACCACACAGGATATCCCATGTTTGACTGGAAGAAGATTGATACTGTACTGCTCGATATGGATGGCACCCTGCTCGACCTGCACTTTGATAACCATTTTTGGTTGAGTCTGGTGCCACAGGAGCTGAGCAAGCAGCGGGGATTAAGCCAGAGCCAGGCACAACAACTGGTGGAAGAAGCCTACGGCAGAGTCGCAGGCACGTTAGATTGGTATTGCCTCGATTATTGGCAGTCCGAGCTGCAGCTCGACATTATGGGGCTTCACCGTAACTTAGTTGACCGTATTCAGCTGCGCCAAGACAGTATGCCTTTTCTCGATGCCCTCGCCGCCGCGGGCAAAAAACGCATCTTAGTCACCAATGCCCACCCTAAGAGTCTTGCTCTTAAGCTGGAGCATACTGAACTGGGGAGTGGTTTAGATGCGATGATCTCAAGCCATGAAACGGGTTATCCCAAGGAACACCCACAATTTTGGCAAACGCTATTTGAAAAATTCGCCCTCGTGCCAGAGCGCTGCCTGTTTATCGATGATAGTGAACCCATTTTAAATGCAGCGCGCTTAGCGGGCGTGGGGCATCAGCTCGGGATCAGCAATCCCGATAGCCAAAAACCAGCCAAAACCTTCAATGATTTTCCGGCCATTAGCGACTATCGTTTGTTGCTTAACGATCTCGCGAGTTAACCCCTCGAAATAGAAAAGGCACCCAAGGTGCCTTTATCAAATCATGCATTAGGTTACATTACTGGCTAGATTAAAGCCCAGGAATACGCCCCTGATAAACAATAGGGAAGTAACCGTCATCTCCACGCTTGCCGAGGATATTAAGAGATTTACGCATATCTTCCGGCTGTTCGTTGGTCTCTTTGATCTTAGCGGCAACCTTGACCATATTCCCCTCGTCTAACTGTAAGGTACCGATAATTCCCAACTGGTTTTTGCTTTCGTCGGTAGCGAGCTGAGCTTTCCCCTCAACACAGCTAAGGCCCAACTCGATATTACCCAGTGGATAATCGCCAAATTGGTTTTTCACATTGGTTTGGTTTAAGAATAATTTACCCGATAATTGTTCGCACCAAGGTTTACCTTGTTCTAGGGTTTCAACCAGCAGGCTGACTTCACCATTAATTTCGGTTCTAAAGGGCAGCTTAGTATTACCAATTAAGAAGCTATCGGGCGCTTCAAAGCGTAATCCCTGCGCACTAATGCCAGCCATTGACCAAGTGATTAACCCTTTAGCACTTACGGGTGTTGCTCGGCTACCTACTTGAAAATCCAACTTCACTTTGCCTAAAAACAAAGACCAAGGGCTGAGTTCCCAACGCACTTGCTCCAATTGGCGCTGCTGAATATTCAAAGTTTCAATGCTACCCGCCCAAATACTGCCACTCACTCCAGAAATTCCCACATTCGCTGGAAGTGGTGCGAGGCGCACGGCCACACCGGCAGGAAACAACGCCACTAAAAACACGATATAAATTAGTACACCAATAATAATCTTTTTTATCAGACTCACAGCTACACCTTAACCTATTGCGCTAGTTGGATCCGTCTTACTTTGACATAGCCAGGCGCGTCAGCCTCCGCCAAATCAACACTCTCAAGGGATAAGCCCTTTTGCTGCACTAAATCATTCAAATAACTGAGTAACGCGTCGAATGGCACATCATCCATCCACACTTGGATTTTATCGCCCTGGGGCTGCATACGAGTGATCACTAAGCCATAACTGCCCGCTGTTTGGTTAACGACTGAACTTAAACTGCCGCTCATCGTCGGCTTAGCGCCGCTTTGTTTTAAGCCAGCGATTTTATTCGCCGTCTGCTTTACATAGGTCAAGGTTTGCTGCTGTGCCGTTAAGTTGCGCAGTGCATTGGCCTCAGCATTGGCGATTGGCGTCCAAATCCCCCAGTAAAATAGACCGATCACTAAAAATACGGCGCCAAAACCTACGATCTGCTGCTCGCGCGACGCAAGCCCTTGCCACCAAGTCCGCAAATTATCCATCTTATTTGCTCCTCAAGGTTAAGGTGCTGGTGACCTGATCTTCACCGCTATTCATCGTGCCACCATCCATTTGGAAACGACGGCCGACAATCTCTTTAAACTTCTCAATTTGCGCGTAATTTTTAGCAGTGACTTGCATGCGGATTTCATTACGGGCACTTTCAAATCGTAAGCTATTGGGTTTTAGCTCAGGTACTTGTTTAAAGGCGTCTTGTAACCCCGCCAGCATAGCAAAAAACTCTGCACCACTGCCTTGGCCTTGGAGTGCGCGCAATTGGCTCTCCATCTGCGAGCGTAAATTCACGATGCGTGAATTGCCTGGTATCACTTGTTGATAAATGGCTTCACTTTGCGCCTTCAAATCGGCGATTTGGCCATTTACCTGATGAATGGTTAAGCCTTTATTTACCAGAGACAACACAATAGCAATGGCTAATACAATTGCCGCATTTTTCCATTGCAACAGATGCTTACTGTATTCGCGCTTAGGCGTATAGACACCCGTCAGTAAGTTAATCGGCGCATGTAAAATGCCGCGCGCCAGCACCAACATAGGTAAGTCGAGTGGCTGTGGCTTAAGCTCAACACCGTCCAACTCCATCTCGGTGTAACTGGCGACCGACACCTCGTCTGTCTGAGCCGTCAGTTGCTTCATTGCCACTGGCAACCAAGATAAAGGCAGGCTATGGCCCGTTCCTAATCCTGTACGCAATAATAACTCGTTACCGAAACGCATGGCTGCCCATTGGCATTCCTGCAATGGCAAGGCCAAGCAATCAGGCACAATACGCTTCACTTTTAAGCCCGCTTCGGCCAAACAGCTGAGCCAAGTTTGCATTTGCTCATGGGCAACGGCCACCACGCTGAGGGCATCGCCATTGCGTGGACCAACGGTAAAGTGCATCGCATCCACATCCTCGGCGATGGATTCTTCCAACATAAAAGGCAGGGCCTTTAAGGCTTGGCGTTGGCCTTTTTCGGGCAGATTCACGCTGGTGAGCGTCATGGCGGAAGCTGGCACCAACACATCAATGGGGCGATTGCCCGCGCGCTCAGTTAAGGTTGATAAACCTTGGGCGTTGGCCAGTTCGCCTGAGGCGATAATTTCTTGTTCTTGTTCGGACCAAACCAGCCAAGAGCATGCCTGCTCTGCGGTTCTGCCTAAGCGAATAAATAGCCGTTCACTCACAGTTTTTCTCCACCAGCTTCAACCTTAAGGGATTGAGCTTGTTTGCTATTATTTTTGTCCACCAAACTGACGGGTGAGCACATCCATTTTGTTACCGCTGCCCTTTTTGAGCACACTCTCCATCCTAAAAATGGCGTTGTCGACCTTTGCGCCCGAGGCAAGGAGGAAATATTGACTGTCAATCACAAAAGTCGACTTCATCGCATCTTCCCATTTAATCGACCCCATTGAGGAGGATTCGTAAAAATCATCAATCTTGGCAAAACCATCGCCAGGGCGCTGGTTAATAATGCTTTCCGCCTCACCGACGGAAATCTGATTATCGAGCATGGCCGCCAACAGCGCTGCTTGTTCGACATCAATGGTATTCACATTCAACAATTGCCTGTCATTCCCCGGGATAACACAAATATAAGGCAATAATTTCAAATAAATATCCTGTGTGTATCCCATCACTGCCCGCAGCTCACTCCGATGATTCATCAGAGTGTTAGCGGCACGGTATGGCACATGGCGTGCTTCATACTCGGCATCTTCAGCGCCATAGGGGCTGGCGATCGTGTCTTCGTCGATATAATCCTTTAGGGTTTGAGTGAGATGATCTGCGGTAAAATCATCCATACCTAAACTCACTAATAACGCCTTGTATTGCCTAGCCGCCAAGGGCAATTTAGGTTGACCGTTTTCCACATCTTTTGTGGTGACGGACAAGGCATTTAAGTTAAAACACGAACGCATATCGGTGATCTTGCCTGCAATCTCGCCATATTCTGCCGGAAATACCACATCGCTCATGGCCCAATATTGTTGCTTATGGACACGCCCCTCTGAATCGTCTAAGTCCTGCTTGAGGATCTTCTTCGCCAGCTCTTCGGCGGAAATCGCATACCAATAGGCCTGATCGTACTGAGCTAAGTTTAAGGTGCGGCGCATCGACAACTGATTACGACTGGTAATATTGGTGGCAATAATCACCACCATGGCCACGATCAGTAATACGACGATCAGCGCGACACCACGCTGTTTAGTAGGAGTTCGCCTTATCATGCGCCATCCTCATTTTCTGGCTCACCGGTGCCGGGATCTTCTTCCCCGTTACCGGAACCATCGCCGTTATTATCTTTGTCACCGTTGTCTTCTTTATTGTCTTCGGTGTTTTCGTCTTTGTTGTCTTCATCACTAGACTTTTCTGGCGCCGCCGCGCCCAGAGGCAGCATAAACTTACGCTGAATCTTACCTAGACCTTCAATCTCAATTTCGATTGCAATGGCTTTGGGTAACTTAGTCGCCTCAACCTTGCGCTCCCACTTATCCTCCATAAAGAAGGAATACTCGACCGAGAGTACCTTATCGATAATCACCGTCTTGATTGGCTCGGCACCAAATTCCGGCTCAGGGTAAGGAAAATACCAACGTTCTAATTTTCCTTCTCGTACGACATAGGCGACCGACTGCAAACTGCCACGGGGCAATAAGCCATCTGGATTGAGCCAGCCCAAGCGGTAAAAGACTAAAGCCTCGGATTCCGAATCTAAAAGGTCATTCCCCGTCTGAAATACCGTTGTTCCGCGGCCACCTTCGAGGAGTCTGGGTGTGCGAGCAACCATCTGTCCCAAGTCGCGCTCAATCGCCCCAAAGCCCTGTTGCAACGCTTTTAAACGGGTTGAGAAATTCTTTGTCACTTCATCATTGGTCAGAACTGTGCTGAGTACCGCATTGGCCGCTAACCCCAACATGGCAAAAATCGCAATCGCGATCAGCATTTCCAGCAGGGTAAACCCCCGATGAGCATTAGTTTGTTTTAAGGACATAACTGCTCACTTGTGCTGCAATACGCTGATAACGCTCATCTTCACTGACACTAATACGGATCATGCGAAAATTATCATCGGTGGTTTTCACCACTTCTTTTCGCCAGTACCAATCCTTACCCGCCAGTTCTACTTGGCCCTCTTTTTTGCCGATTTCCGGAAATTGAGGCTCGAGTCTGGCATCGACCATTTGATTGTCGGCTACCCACTGAGCAAGGGTGCGCGACTCCAAAATCGGCATATTCGCCATTTGCTCACCCAAGCTTTTGGTGATTGAAACGGCGGCAATCGCAAACACCGCCAAGGCGACGATCACTTCGAGTAACGTCATGCCCTTAGCGTATTTCATCAGGGCGCCCTAGGGTTAAACGGCCAAGGGCATCGCCCACCACCAATACGTCGAGGGGGCCTTTATCTGTCTTGGTAATAAAACTCAACTCAAAGGCGCTCATTTCGCCGCTGGGAAATAGCAAAATCTGTGGTTCAGGGTGCTTTTTCTTATCTTCCGCAGAGGGCTCGATTAAAGGTTCTTTAAACCAAGAGTCATCTTGTTCGTCCTCTTGTGCGAGCGGTAAACCATCGAGCACCAAATTAATCACCACACCAGGTTCCATTTGTTTTTCAGACAGAATTCTGTCCTTTTCCAATGGATTCCATTTACCATCTTTATAAAAAACAAACTGATAACTGGTTTTTTCCACCACAATACCGATAAATTGGCCGCTTAATACGGTTTCATCCAGCACTAACTCTGTAGCGGCTATAAATTGCTGCGCGGTTTTTTCCAGCGCCTGTTGTGGCCCCGAATTGCCAATAGACATGGTCACCGCCGCGGCGGTGAGTCCCATTAGCAAAATCACCAGCATCACCTCCATCAAGGTGAAGCCAGCGTGGCGCAGCGTTAACATCTTATTGGAAGTTCTGTAAGTTCCAGTTACCGATATCATCTTCGGTACCTGGTTGACCGTCTGGGCCTGCACTAAAGATATCTAACTTGCTGTTTTCGCCAGGGCTTAACAGTAAGTAGTTATTACGCCATGGGTCCTGTGGTAAACGCTTTACATAACCTTCTTCGCGGTAGTTACGAGGCTCAGGTGAAATCGTTGGTTTTTGCACTAAGGCTTCTAAACCTTGCTCAGTCGTTGGATAAACACCGTTATCTAACTTGTACATATCTAAGGCGTTTTCGAGCGCGACTATGTCAGATACCGCTTTTTGTTGGTCGGCTTTATCTTTGTTGCCCATCAGATTTGGCACCACCATTGACGCCAAAATACCGAGGATAACGATCACCACCATCACTTCAAGTAAGGTAAAACCCTTGTGCTTTTTATTCATTTGCATCGATTACATCTCCTAAAAAACCTGTGCCATTCTCAGCCCTATGACTGAAAGGCAATATTCCATAATGTCAAAAACTAGCCACTAATCAAATTGTTCAGCGCCAATATCGGTTGCAGAATGGCCATTACGATAAAGAGTACAACCCCCGCCATACTCACCACTAACATGGGTTCGAATACGCCGAGGGCGAGCGTCACATTACTCTCAAACTCGCGATCTTGGTTATCCGCAGCACGCTCAAGCATGTCTTCGAGCTGACCACTCTTCTCCCCCGAGGCGATCATATATAACATCATCGCCGGGAATAGCTTAGTGTTAGTCAACGCGGTACTGAGGCTAGTTCCTTCCCGTACGCGCGCCGTTGCATCATCCACCGCCGCCCGTACCCGCATATTTTGCAATACCTCGCTGGCAATGCGCATCCCGTCCAACAAAGGCACCGAACTGGCGGATAAAATACTCAAGGTACGCGCAAAACGCGCAGTATTGAGCCCTTTACTCACTCGGCCAATCACTGGCATTTTCAGCAAAAACGTATGGTATTTCATCTTGAAAATCGGTGATTTGAGTAGACGCTGGAACACTACCAACAGAATACCAATCGCTAAAACAACAAACAGACCATAGTGTTGGACAAAATCCGAGGCGGCAATTAAGAAACGGGTCGTCGCCGGTAACTCGGCGCCCATATGCTCAAACTGGCCAACGACCTTTGGTACCACAGCCGCAAGTAACACTGATACCACCCCAATAGCGACAATCGTCAGCATGATGGGATAAATCATCGCCTGTTGCAGTTTAGATTTAAGCTGCTGGCGACGTTCGGTGTAATCGGCTAAGCGATTTAGCACCACTTCCAAGTGGCCGGATTTTTCCCCCGAGGCCACCATAGCGCGGTATAAGTCATCGAAAATATGCGGAAATTCAGCCAAGGAATCGGCCAGACTATAACCCTCAACGACCCGGGAGCGCACCGCCATGATCATACTGGCAAGCCGCGCCTTCTCACATTGCTGGCCTACCGCCTTAAGACATTCCTCGATCGGTAAGCCCGCCGCCACCAGTGTCGCGATTTGACGGGTGATCAGCGCTAATTCCGCCACTGAAATCCCGCGCTTAAAGGGCGAAAATCCCGCACCTTTCGCCTTGGCTTCTTTTTCAGTGACCGGCAGAATATCCAGCGGCATCAAGCGTTGATCGCGCAATTGGCTACGTGCGTGTCTGGCGGTATCCGCTTCGATCACGCCCTTAAGCTGCTTCCCCTTGGCGTCCAGCGCCTTATATTCAAATGCAGGCATAGCTTACTCCTCGCGGGTCACCCTTAGGACTTCTTCCAGAGTGGTGATACCTGAGAGCACCTTGCTCATGCCATCGTGGCGAATGCTTGGTACCGACTGGCGGATATATTTCTCAATCGCCAGTTCGCCACGCCCACCGTGAATAAGCTCACGCACATTATCATCGACCAACAATAGTTCGTGAATGCCCGTACGACCACGGTAGCCACTGTTACCACAGGCCTTACAGCCGTTGGCACGATAAATATGGCGATGATCATCGGCAGTAATACCAAGCAGCTCACGTTCACGCTCATCGGGCACATGCTCTGTCTTACATTTTGGACAGAGGGTACGGATCAAGCGCTGAGCCAATACCCCGAGCAAACTTGATGAGACTAAGAAAGGCTCAACACCCATATCCTGCAAACGGGTAATCGCGCCCGAAGCGGTGTTGGTGTGGAGAGTCGAAATCACTAAGTGACCCGTCAAGGATGCCTGCACCGCAATTTGAGCGGTTTCAAGGTCACGGATTTCCCCGATCATTACTACATCGGGGTCTTGACGCAGAATCGCCCGTAGACCACGGGCAAAGGTCATGTCCGCCTTAGTGTTAACTTGAGTTTGGCCTATGCCTTCTAATTCGTATTCGATGGGGTCTTCAACGGTTAAGATATTGGTATCTTTAGAGTTAATCTCAGTAAGTCCAGCATACAGCGTGGTACTCTTACCCGAACCCGTAGGACCCGTTACCAAGATAATGCCGTGGGGACGACGAATAAGCTCATCGAACTTGGCTCGGATGCTGTCCGTCATACCCAGCTGTTTTAAATCCAGATTACCGGCATTCTTATCCAGCAAACGCAGCACCACACGCTCACCGTGGCTCGATGGCATGGTCGATACCCGCACGTCCACCGCGCGGCCCGCAATCCGCAGCGAAATACGGCCGTCTTGTGGTACACGTTTCTCGGCGATATCGAGGCGCGCCATCACCTTAATCCGCGACACCAACAAGGATGACAGCTTACGATTCGGCTTAAGCACTTCCTTCAGCACACCGTCGATACGGAAACGCACGACTAGCTGCTTCTCGTAGGTTTCGATATGGATATCCGAGGCTTCTTCTTTAATCGCTTCTGATAACAGGGCGTTAATGAGCTTAATGATCGGCGCATCATCATCGCCTTCGAGCAAATCTTCGGTTTGTGGCAACTCTTCTGCAAGAGTAAATAAATCCATTTCATTGCCAATGTCTTCCATCAGCTGCTGCGCTTCGGAGGAATTGGCTTGATAGGCCTGAGTCAGTTTGACCTCAAACTTACTCGGCTCGAGCTGTACCAAAGGTAAATCCACGCCCGAGTAGCGACGCGCTTCAAGCATCGCCGCTAACGGGGTTTTGGCGGTATAAAACAGGTTCAAGGCGCCATCATCGCCATAGGCTAAAATCACCTCATGGCGGTGGGCAAAGGCAAAGGGTAAACGCTCTTTGCTGCTGGAGCGAAATACCTCATCACCTTCGGCTTCAATACCTAGTTCATTGGAAACTAAGCTTAAATCCTCGACTTGGGATACTTGTATTTCACTCATTGTGTTTTATCTTTGTTTTTGTTTTCATCCAGCGACTTGAGAGTCGGGTCAGTTTTACGCATTTGAGTCTCTAGCCCTTTGCCTTCTTTATAACGATCTAAAATATCGTTCACTTCTGGCGGCACATACTCAGACTGGTTCCACTCATCTAATACCGGCACTTTAGTCTCAGGCATTAGATTGACACCACGCTCCTGCTGTTCAAGCTGCAATGCTCTGAAATAGTTGTATTTACGACCTGCGATACCTTCCATCGTCACACCATCACGGATAATGGTGGGTTTGATAAAGATCATCAGGTTCTTCTTGGTCTTCTTACTGGAAGAAGATTTGAATAGATGGCCAAGTACTGGAATATCGCCGAGGAATGGCACTTTCTGGACGCTTTCTTGGACTTCTTCGTTAATCAAACCACCGAGTACCACGATTTGGCCTGAATCAGCCATAACAGTAGTGGTTAAACGGCGAGTCGCGAAGGAAATATCCACACCCGTGTTACCGTTTACGCCGGAGACTTCTTGCTCAATCGCAAGCTTAACCGCGTTACCTTCGTTGATCTGCGGCACCACTTTTAACTTCACCCCAACCTCTTTACGCTCAACGGTTTGGAATGGGTTGCTGTTGTTTGAGCTGGCGGTAGAACCGGTAAGAATAGGCACTTCATCACCGACGATGAAAGATGCTTCTTGGTTATCTAAGGTAGTAATAGAAGGTGTTGCCAGTACGTTTGAGTTGGTATCGGCCGACACAGCTTGTACTAGGGCGCCAAAGTCGCCCATGGCTACACCCCATGCCATACCATTCACTTTACCTAAGGCCTGCGCCAACAAGGTCACATCACCCTTAGTTTTTGGGTTCTGGCCAATCACCTCGCCCGTGCTTGGGTTAGTGATATAGGTTCCTTCTTTATCCTGCGCCTGCCATACACCCGCGCCAATCTCACCGATAGTTGGGCCTAAGTTATTGAACTGAGTGCCACCACCCGCTTTCGCGGCCCATTGCACCCCAAAGCCGACGTTATCGCCTTCGGCAACTTCCACGATAATGGCTTCTACTAATACTTGGGCGCGGCGAATATCGAGTTGGTTGATCACGCTTTCAATAGTGCGCATTTGATCTGGCTCAGCGCTGATCACTAATGCGTTAGTATCTGTGTGGGCCATAATATTGATTTCATTACGACGTTTGCCACCACCCGCTGCCTGAGCGCTAGGATCTTTTTCACCTTCCAACTTTTGGGCAAAACCAGTTAGCACTTCAACTAAGTCTTCGGCCTTGGCATACCGTAAATAACGTACTTTCGTATTGCCCGTGCTGGCTTGCTCGGCATCGAGACGGTGGATCAGCTCCACCACCCGTTGACGACTCTTTTCATCACCACTGACCACAACAGCGTTAATCCGCTCGTCGGCAACAACCTTAGGCGCTTGTCCGGGAAGCTGCGCTTGGTTAGCTGTCGCGCGGTACAGGGTATCGATAATTCGCACCATTTCGCCAGCAGAAGCATATTCAAGTGGCACGACTTGAACAGAGGTATCACCCTGTTTATCTACACGGCGAATGATTTCAACTAACTTATTAACCACCGCAGCGCGGCCAGAGAGCATCAGCACGTTTGATGGATCGTAGTTCACTACGTTACCACCACCAGCGTTATCGTTTAACTGACGTAATAATGGTGCTAATTGCTTAGCTTCGGTGTTATACAACGCCACGATGCGGGTAACCATTTCATCGCCTAAGCCAGGATCGTTGTCATTAGCAACACGAATCGCCGCGGTTTTCGCATCTTTGTCTTTGATCACTTTGATAACGTTATTTTCCATCTCGACGATGGCATAACCGTATACTTGCAGCACGTTGAGGAAGAACTGGTAATACTGCTCATCATTGAGCAGATCATAGCTGCGAACGTTGATCTTGCCGCGAATCGTCGGGTCAACAATGATGGTTTTGTTCAAGTTTTTACCAACAATATTGATAAACTCTTGAATATCAGTGCCTTTAAAGTTGGCCGCATATTGTTCAGACCAAACAAATTGCGAGGTCAGCATAGTGGCGCCCGCCACAACTCCAGCAATCAGTTTGCGTCGAATCCGTTTGTTATTCATTATTTTACTTTCCCCTAACGCGTGTTATTGCGGCAAACTAAACATGATTTCAACCAACTGTCCTTCCCGTTCAACCATAACAGAAACTTCAGTTAATTCAGACAATTGGCTCATCATTTCTAACGCCTGACTCATTACGGTCAGGTCGTATCCATTAATCGATTTAGCAAGGTCATTGGGTTTAAAGCCTGCTTGCTTAAATAGGTTCACATCTTTACCAGGATTGAGGCGATAACCAACAACGTTTTCTCCCTGTCTCACGGGCGAAATCGCAATATAGTCAGTAATTTTACTGGGATCGGCTAAGAGTTCACTGCGAGATTCGGCCAGTTCTTGAGAGATTTCAGCATTCTTGCGCTGATCCACTCGACTAACGACTTCAGCTTTTCCGCTCTTGGCCTTTTGTAATTGTTGATTCGCTGGGCTTTGACTGGTGTAAACCAAACCATCAAGCATCAAGGTTTCATAGCGACCCGCATTGGTAATGATAATCCGGTCTGCATAGACTTCTTTTAACGAAGCGGATGTACCCTTAATTTTATCACCCAAGCTGTAGGTTTCTTGGCTACCACTGGATTCAATAATCGCTAGACCTTTTTGGTCAGCGGTGGATGCCACCACCCCCGTCAGTTGAATAGAAAGGGAAGTCTTTGGCGCATCGGTTACGGTTTCGACCACTTCGACTTTAGGTTTATCCGCCTTGGCGTCGGCTTTGCCGAAAAGTGCGAGTTGCTGTAATCCTGCCAGATCAATTTGCCCAGCCCCTTTACCCGCCGTGGTCACCGCAGTGGGAGACCATGCTGTAGGAGAAGAGGTGGTAGGCACGAGTTTCCATGTAATTTGCGCGGCTAAGAGTAAACTCAGAATAAAACCAAGCCAGAAAACAACCTGACTCAACGGCTTATGCGGAATACCTGCAGCTTTTGCGATAACGTTATCTAATAAATCCATATTTATGTGGACCCTCAATACAGGTCTCTGTTCTGATTATAAAAATTATCATGTTCGCCACATGCTAACCTAGGCCGCATTTGGCAACAACCCCATAACAGTATTGCAATTGGCGAAAATTGGCCATTTATGCTAACTTTGCCCGCCTAAAAAGGGTGTGAAGCGCACCACTCTTTAACATAATAGCAATGCGACTTAGGCATTTTATTACTCAGCATGTGAACTCATCGATCTTTTATCTTGGAGACACTATGACACAAAGTTCAGGCGACAGTGGCAGCGTTCGACTCGATAAATGGTTATGGGCCGCACGTTTTTATAAAACCCGAGCCATAGCCAAAGAAATGATCAACGGCGGCAAAGTACATTACAACGGTGCGCGCACCAAATCTAGTAAGAATGCTGAGATAGGTGCTGTCCTTAAGATACGACAAGGTTATGACGATAAAGAGATCGTCATAAAAAAATTATCAGAATCACGCCAAAGTGCATCAATTGCACAGGAATTGTACGAAGAAACCGCCGCCAGCATCGCTAAACGCGCGTTAAATGCCGAAGCAAGACGATTGAATATTCTTAATAATCCTGCACCCGACCATAAACCGGATAAAAAGCAACGACGCCAACTTATCCGATTTAAAGAATGCTAAGAATTACGTAAAAGTTACCTAATAGTGAGATACAAAATGACCCAAGATATTTTACACCGCTACCTGTTCGATAATGCCGATGTGCGTGGTGAACTGGTGCAATTGCAAGACAGCTATCAGCAGGTAATAGGCTCACATGCCTATCCTCCTGTGCTGCAAACCCTGCTCGGCGAGTTGCTGGCGGCGACCTCTTTATTAACCGCCACCCTAAAATTTAGCGGTGATATTAGCGTGCAGTTGCAAGGGAATGGCCCAGTATCGCTGGCGGTGATCAATGGCAATAACCAGCAGCAATTACGCGGTATCGCCCGCTGGGATGGCGAGTTAGCCGACGATGCCAGCCTAGCCGACCTGTTTGGCCAAGGTTATATGGTTATCACCCTCACACCGGACGAAGGCGAACGCTATCAAGGCGTGGTCGCCCTTGATAAACCCACCTTAGCCGCCTGTGTCGAAGACTACTTTAACCAGTCAGAGCAATTACCCACAGCAATGTGGCTATTTGCCGACGGTAAACAAGCTGCTGGCATGTTCCTGCAAATATTACCAAGCCAAGAAGACCACAATGCCGACTTCGAGCATTTATGTCAGCTGACAGCGACCATCAAGGCGGAAGAGTTATTCACCCTAGAAGCGCAGGACGTATTACACCGCTTGTATCATCAAGAAGAAGTGCGTCTATTCGATCCTATCGAAGTCAGCTTTAAATGCACTTGCTCACGCGAGCGCAGTGCGGCGGCGATTAAAACCATCGATCAAGCCGAAGTCGAAGCCATTCTGGCGGAAGACGGTAAGGTCGAAATGGGTTGTGAATACTGCAATGCGAAATACGTGTTCGATGCTATTGATGTTGCAGCAATCTATGCCAATGGCACCACTTCAAATACCCAGCAGTAAGTTTTTACTTACTGTCAAAAGGGCACCTTGGGTGCCCTTTTTTGTACCACCTCAATGATCCAGCTCACACTTTAGCTACGGATAGGATACAATCGGCACACTTTGTCCCCTAGCACGCCTCGGGCGATAAATAAAAGCAAAATCGGCAGACGATCGATAAAAAATAACCTTACAAATACAAGTCAATGGAGACCTCACTATGGCGGATGGATTAAACCGCGTTCATTACAACCCCTCAACAGCACAACTGGTCGAATTTGCCCTGCTCCGCGGCGAAGGTGAATTAACCGCCAATGGTGCGCTGGTTGCCAAAACCGGTACACGCACAGGTCGCTCTCCTGGCGATCGTTTTATTGTTAAAGAACCTAGTTCAGCGGCTGATATCGAATGGGGACCCGTCAACCAAGCATTTGAACCCGGTGCTTTTGAAGGATTATGGGCGCGTGTAGAAGCATTCCTCGCCGATAAAGAGTTGTTTGTATCTGACCTCGAAGTCGGTGCAGACCCAGAACATTACCAGCCAGTGCGCGTGACGACTCAATACGCTTGGCACCAACTGTTCGCCCGCAACCTTTTTATCATCCCAGAAGAATTTAACCGTCAAGACAAGCCTGTATGGCAAATCATCAACGCACCAGACTTCGTCTGTGTTCCTGAGCGTGATGGTACCAATTCAGATGCAGCGGTGATCTTAAACTTTGCCGAGCGCAAAGTGTTGCTAGCGGGCCTGAAATACGCTGGCGAAATGAAGAAGTCGATGTTCTCTGTACAAAACTTCCTGCTGCCAGCCCAAGGCGTATTGCCAATGCACTGCTCGGCAAACGTAGGTAAAGACGGCGACACCACCCTATTCTTCGGTCTGTCGGGTACAGGTAAAACCACCCTATCTGCGGATCCAAAACGCTTCCTGATCGGTGACGATGAGCACGGCTGGGCACCGGGCGGCGTATTCAACATCGAAGGCGGCTGCTACGCCAAATGTATCGACCTGAGCCAAAAGAACGAGCCTGTGATTTGGGATGCGATTCGCTTCGGTACTGTGCTGGAAAACGTGGTAATGGACGAACACCGCGTGCCTAACTACAAAGACAGCAGCCTGACGGAAAACACCCGTGCGGCTTACCCGCTCGAGCATATCGCCCAGCGTAAAGAAGACAACCGTGGCGCAGAGCCTCATGCAGTGGTGTTTTTAACCTGCGACGTGTCTGGCGTGTTGCCACCGGTTTCTATCCTGAGCAAAGAGCAAGCGGCTTACCACTTCCTCTCTGGTTACACCGCGAAAGTCGGTTCGACTGAAATCGGTTCAACCTCTGCGATTCAGTCAACCTTCTCTACCTGCTTCGGCGCGCCGTTCTTCCCACGTCCTGCGGGCGTGTATGCTGAGCTGCTGATGAAGCGTATCGAATCATTCGGTAGCCAAGTATACCTAGTTAACACTGGCTGGACTGGCGGCCCACACGGTATTGGTAAACGTTTCGACATCCCAACCACCCGCGCCATTGTCGATGCGATTGTCAGCGGCGAGCTGAAAAACGTTGAAACCGTTCATTTAGATACCTTAAACCTCGCGGTGCCTGTAGCGGTTAGCGGTGTCGACAGCAATCTACTCAACCCAGTGAACACCTGGAGCGATAAAGCACTGTACGCCGAATACGCCCAAAAACTGGCCGAAGCCTTCACTAAGAACTTCGCGAAGTATCAAGTGTCAGACGCCATCCGTAACGCTGGCCCAAAGGCATAAGCGTAGCGAATTCATTTAGATAATGTAATCAAACACATTGTTGAGTAAAAAAGCGCGGGTTCAGTGATGAACCCGCGCTTTTTATTTGTCTGTTGATTTTGTAACTAAACCCCACCCGCACTAACGTCACTGCGTTAGATTTTTTATGTGTTTTGTTTCTTATCGATTAGTTAAACCAAGCTTAAATTAATGCTGCGTTTTTATAATCACCAATAACAATCATCACTTTTAGGAAGCGGCACCCAAATGGAAAATCATAAACCTGCCACAGGATTCCAGCGATTTCTCAATACCGTCGAAACCGTAGGCAATAAACTCCCCGACCCCGCAGTATTATTTGCACTATTTCTAGGCTTGGTCTGGCTGATCTCTTGGGGGTTATCGGGCGTCAGTTTTGATGAAATCGACCCTCGTACTGGCAACCCAATTCAAGTCGTCAATATGCTCGAAGGCGGTGCATTAACCGCCTTTACCTCGACACTCGTATCAACCTTTGTGACTTTTCCACCGCTCGGTGTCGTGCTGGTTGCAATGCTTGGCTTAGGTGTTGCCGAACATACAGGCTTTATTAATGCGGGGCTGCGCTCAATTTTATCAGTGACCCCCAAGATGTTACTCACTCCGGTACTTATCGCAGTGGGTATCCTGAGCCATGTCGCGGTTGATGCGGGTTATGTTCTGGTTATCCCACTCGGCGCGGTGATCTTCTATGCTGCGGGTCGTCATCCCCTAGCCGGTATTGCCGCTGCTTTTGCTGGGGTATCCGGTGGTTTTTCTGCAACCGTGGGCGTGCCATCGAGTCTTGATCCTATGTTAGCCGGCTTAACTCAGGCGGCGGCAAGATTATCGGCCGACCCAGCTGCCGCCACATTAACAATTAACCCACTGAATAATATCTTCTTTACGTCGGCTTCTGCTGTGTTAATTATCTTAGTTGGCTGGTTTTTAACGGATAAAGTGATTGAGCCGCGCCTAAAAAATACTGCGGTGAATGGCGATCCCAGCACGCTGCCAACGCTTGATGAGCTGGCGCCCCATGAGCGCCGCGGTCTCAAATTCGCTATGGGCGCCATGTTGTTATGTGTCTTAGGGCTGGTGTTTACCGCCTATGGTGACAACTCTGCTTGGCGTGGTACCGATGGCGCGCTAACCAGTGCCTCGGCTCCCTTAATGCGCTCCATTGTGGCGATTATTTTTGTGTTCTTCCTCGTACCTGGCATAGTCTATGGCTATGTTGCGGGCACGGCGAATAACCACAGAGCCATTATTCAAGGCATGAGTAAGTCCATGAGCGGCATGGGTTATTACATCGTCATGGCCTTCTTCTGCGCTCAGTTTATTTATGCCTTTGGCCAATCCAATTTAGGCGCATTAATGGCGATTAAAGGCGCGTTTGCGTTGAAAGAATTGGCTCTTCCAATGGGTGTAACTTTGGTGGGGATTGTGTTTCTCACCGCGTTAGTCAATCTATTAGTCGGCTCGGCGTCGGCTAAATGGGCCTTGATTGGTGCCATCATGGTGCCCATGTTAATGGAGCTTGGCGTATCGCCCGATTTGACTCAAGCCGCTTACCGCGTAGGCGACTCGTCGACCAATATCATTACCCCGCTAATGCCTTACTTTCCGTTGATTGTGGTGTTTTGCCAAAAATACGTTAAGGAATCAGGCATTGGTACCCTAGTAGCACTGATGCTGCCGTTTTCAATCAGTTTTCTCCTGCTTTGGAGCGGTTTTTTATTGGCATATTGGGCATTAGGTCTGCCATTAGGTATCGGTAGTTCATTCACTTTCCCAGCAATGCCTTAGGGCGAAAAGAGGTATCGAGTGCTAGCAACATTGAATTCATAAAAAACAGGGCACTCGATACCTCACCAATTACAAAACGCTACATAGCCTAGCACTTCACCTTAAACACAAATGCCGACATCAACCGTCGGCATTTTATCTGATTAAAAACATATAAATACAAATACTTAAATATCGATAAACGCATCTCGCTCATAGTAAAAGATAATAGCTTCAAGCAGTTCCTGTTCACTGGGCTGAGCTTTTTGCTGCTTAAGATTAGCAATGACATCCTCGATTTGATCCGTATTTAGCAGATAACCATAGTCACTGCGGCCTAAACCATCCTCAAAAGCATCAATTTCGGCATCCGATAAATCCCTCATATTAGCCACTATCGGGAACAACAATGTTGTCAGTTGAAGGGATTCACCTTGATCAAGATCTTGATAGACCAGCCAATAACTTAATCCAGGTTGTTCGATGCATTTTCTTATCCAGCACTGTAACGACTCAGGTTTACCAAAGAATGAAGTGATATTCATAATGTCCTCGAAATGGTGTTGTCATAGGGAAAACCGAGTAAGTCAAAGAGTTGAATAGTCATGGAGGCTATTTGGCTATTCACCACTCTCAAGATTTATACAAGTAAAAGATGGGAATTATCGCGACTCAACCGGTGCCAAGAATACGAGAGGATATCTGCGCCCATCAAAGCCTAAATCACAATTCATCAATTCGATGGACAAAAAACAAGTCTTAATTAAATAAAAACCATTTTAATGCGATAATTTTTAAATATTATTTATTTATATGTCATGTTATTTAGGTTTTGGTTATTTTCAAACCAAGGTTGATGATGTTTCACAAAACCCGTTACAGCAACTGTGATACCTTAGGCGCCCAAAAAACCTGTCGGGGCTTAGCTTTTTACGCTAAAAGCAAAGGCTGGCCTGTAAATAGATCACGAGTCTTAAGACACAAAATGCTACGGCAACCGGGGAGTTTCGCAAGAATGAAGAGCAAGAGTTTATTAGGCAACATTGGTGTACAAGTGGTTATCGCCATGATTATTGGCGCACTGGTGGGTTTTATGATGGGTGAAAGTGCGAGTATCTTCGCACCACTGGGTACCATTTTTATCCATTTAATCAAAATGCTAGTGATCCCATTGGTACTGGTGTCAATCATCAGTGGCGCCGCCAGCTTAGGTGATAGCCCCTCGGCGGGTAAGATTGGCGTGGGCACTTTTGGCTTCTTTATCGTCACCTCAGGCCTTGCTGTCGCTTTGGCATTAGTGATGGGTAAGGTGTTTACACCCGGCGCCGGTGTTGACTTTACCGCCCACAGTGGCAGTGGCTTGATGGAAGTGACCGCCGAACATGGCGCACTCCCCGGAGTGATCGACACCTTTATCGGCATGATCCCAACTAATGTGTTCGAATCGCTAAACGGCGGAAATATCCTTCAAATACTGGTGTTTAGTATTTTCTTTGGTATCGCACTGACTAAGGTCAAAGGTGATGGCGCTAAGCCCATCATGGCGGCGTTAAATACCGTCGTCGACGCCTTTGTGTGGATGATCAACTGCGTGATGGTGATTGCCCCTATCGGTGTGTTTGGTTTGATGGCCGATTCCGTCGGCACCTTTGGTTTTGATGCCTTAGAAGTCGTATTTAAGCTGTTTGCCGTGTTTGTGGCCGCGATTCTGCTCTATGGTTTTGTGTTCTTCCCCATAGTGGTGCAGCTGTTTTCTAAGGTCTCGGCACGCCAATTTATTTCTGCGATGAAAAAGCCGCAGGTGATGGCACTGTCGACGGCGTCATCAATGGCAACGCTGCCAGTAAATATGGAAACCTGCGAAGAAGATCTTAAGGTTTCTAAGGCCACCACTGCCTTTGTGCTGCCTTTAGGTGCCACCATCAATATGAGTGGTAACGCGATTTATTATGGTCTGGTCGCGATGTTTTTCGCGCAAATGTACAACATTGACCTCTCAATGACCGCCTATGCCGCGATTATCTTTACCTCCACCTTAGGCGCCATTGGTCAAGCGGGAGTGCCAGGTCCATCATTTTTAGTGGTCGCAGTGCTATTGGCTGCGGGTATTCCCATTGATGGTTTACCGCTGTTATTCGCCCTCGACCGAGTGTTTGACATGATCCGCACCGCGCTAAACATCACAGGTGACGCCGCCTGTGCCGTGATTATGGATAAGTACACTGCGGAGCAACCGACTCAAGAACCGAGTTAACACGCACGCGCATCCTAAGGCTTGAATAGGCTTGCTTATTCAAGCCTTTTTTATGACTGAGGCTTGTACAGGCTGCACACTATCTTACTGATTTAATGTCAATTACCTAGCTTTAATGTGATCTTGGCGGTGCCTTGGACTAAGCTCAAACAGCGCCGCCTCGCAATTTGCATTTCTTTATCTGCCCAACCACACGGGCGAAGTGCGTTTCTGCGATAATGGCTTGGCTACCATCAGTCCAAAGGAGTGTTGCACTATGTCCGTCTTTGCCCCTGCAAGCCCTTTTGCCGACTTTATATATCGCCATTTCCGCGCCATTCACGCCCTCAAACTCGGCCTCGCCCTGCTGATTGCCGTCACCATTAATGCCATTTGGTCACCGCCGCATTTTATTTGGAGCATGGTGACGATTGTGATCATTATGATGAGTCTGCCACAGGTGGGTGGTGCGATTGAAAAGTCACTGCAACGGGCGGTAGGCACTTGTTTAGGCTCGGCTTATGGCGTGATGTTAGTGGCCACACTCGACAGCTATTGGCTGATTATGGGGCTGTTAATTTTAGGGGTGACGCTGATCTGTTTTATCTCGGCGGGACGCTACAGTTATGCCTATCTGGTGGCGGGATTCACCATTATTATCGTGGTGGGCGATGCTAATCATGATACCTCTGAGGCGCTATGGCGCACGGCCAATATTCTGCTGGGTTGTGTTATCGCGATTCTGGTGTCGCTGTTTATCTTCCCGATTAAGGCCAAGCAGGACTGGCGCAGCCAGCTCGCCAATGCCATCGATAATATGGCCAAGGTGTTGACCCAACATTTACAGGCCCCCGCCAACCATGATTTAGATTTTCGCGCCGAACTCGAAGCGGCGATGAAGGCGGTATTAACTCAGAAGAAACTGTTTTTCTCCCTCGAGTGGGAAAGCCAAACCCTAAAAAAACATAAAGTGCTGCTGGCGGAATTAGTCAATAAACAGGTGCGGCTGATCACCCTGCTCGAATTATTACCTTTGAGTCGCTGGCAGGAGGCCGACAAAGAGGCTTACCACCAAATCAACAAAGTCGCCGCCGAGCTTACGGCTTATCTGCAACGCCTTAGCGAATTTGTTGCAGGTAAAACAGCCACATTGCCCACATTACCAAATGCATTAGAGCAAGAGTTGCAACACAGATTACAACTTAGCTTGGCCAGCTCGGCACCGAATTCGCCCCCTTTGGCAAATGAAGTCGCACAGGGATTTGCCCTCACGGGATACGGCTGGCTTATCTATCAACTCGCCATTGCCGTCGAAGCCCTCTACGCCGATATCGAGGTTATCGAAGTCGCCTATCGCGGACAAACCGTGTTACATAAAACTACCAAGCGCGCATAGGCCGTCACCACGGGAATAGCAGCGAAAAATCACTCCCTCAGACCAAGATAAACCCTTGGCAGCCCTTGCGCTTGTAGGGGCTTAATGAAAAGATACCGCCCTAATAAAAATTCGATGTGTGGACTGTTTTCATGCGCTTGTTTTCCCCTTCCGTTATCGCCATTGCCTGCTTATCGGCGGGCTCATTATTCACAGCCCAATTAGCCGTTGCCGCGAATACCGAAGTCGCACAACCCGAAGTGACTAATTCTGGAGCTGCCAACGCTGAAGTTGCCAGCACTGAGGCCGCTAAAACCGACGCGGTTGAAACAAATGCCAGCGGTAGCGCTTTGAGCGCGACAGAAACCGCTCCCGAAGTCGCAGCGACACCGACTCGCGCTAATACCTTTGTCAATGATGCCATTCTCCCGCCGAGTATTACTTGGCATGGTGGCAGCGAAGCTCTGTTACTCAGCGCCGATAACGAATGGGCGACGCCCTTCGAGCAAAGCAACGGCACCGAAAGCCCAAGCTATGACGACACCATCGCATGGCTCGACCGATTGGCGGCCGAAACCACCAAATTGCAAAAAGTCAGCCTAGGTCAGAGCCCTCAAGGCCGCGATATTTGGATGTATGTCGCCAGCAGTGAAGGCATTAATGAATCGGCACGCCTAAAGCAAAACACTAAGCCGACGATTCTGGTGCAAGCCGGTATCCATGCCGGTGAAATCGACGGTAAAGACGCGGGCATGATGCTACTGCGGGATATAGTCAAAGGTGACAAAAGCGAGCTACTCGAAAAAGCCAACCTGCTGTTTGTGCCTATGTTTAGCGTTGATGCCCATGAGCGCAGCGGCGAATTTAATCGCGTTAACCAACGTGGCCCGGTGAATATGGGCTGGCGCACCAATGCCAATAATCTCAACCTGAACCGTGACTATGCCAAGGCCGACACCTTAGAAATGCAGAATATGCTGCGGGCAATCAATGTGTGGCAACCGGATCTGTATATCGATGTGCATGTCACCGACGGCATCGATTACCAATACGACATCACCTTCGGCTACAACCTCGCCCAAGGCTTGAGTCCCGCCAGTTTCCGCTGGCTCGAAAATAGCTACCGCCCAGCGGTAGAAGCGGCCTTAACAGCCCAAGGCCATATCCCTGGTCCACTGATTTTTGCCATCGACAATACCGATATCACTAAAGGCATGTCACTGTGGAACCCAAGCCCACGCTTCTCCAATGGTTATGGTGATGCCCGCCATCTCCCGACTATTTTGATTGAAAACCACAGCTTAAAACCCTTTAAGCAGCGCGTACTTGGCACCTATGTAATGCTTGAGCAAACCCTTAAAACCGTGGGCGACCAAACGACCAAGTTAAAGAGTGCGATTCAAGAGGATAAATACCGTGCCTCACCACTGATCACATTAACGTGGAAATCGGCACCACTGGCTAAAGGCTGGGATTTTAAAGGCATCGACTACACTCTTGAGAAAAGTCCGATTAGCGGCACCGAGGTAGTGCGTTGGACTGGCGAGCCTAAGCTGTACCCGAATTTACCAGTGATGGCCGAAACCGTGCCGGATATTAAAGTCACTCGCCCGAGCGCCTACTATATTCCAGCAGAATGGACACAAGTGATCGACCGCTTAACTCTACACGGCATTCGGATGACACGTTTAAGCAAACCGACTGAGCTTAAATTGCAACAATACAGCTTGAGCAATCCGGTGTTTAATACCAAAGCGTTCGAGGGGCGACTCACAGTGAAGGCCGACTCGACACTGGCCAAACTGACCACCACTTTGCCCGCGGGCACAGTGAAAATCAGCACAGATCAACCCTTAGGCGATCTGGCGATTTTACTGCTTGAGCCACAATCACCGGACTCATTACTGCAATGGGGCTTCTTCAACCCTATCTTTACCCGTACCGAATACATTGAGGACTACGCCGTAGAGCCGCTGGCCGCCAAGATGCTTAAGGAAGATCCCAAGCTACAGGCGGAATTTAACAAAGCACTGGAAAACCCAGCGTTTGCCGCCGATCCCGAGGCACGCTTACGCTGGTTCTATGAGCGCAGCCCTTACTACGATAATCAATATCTTAAGTATCCGGTCTACCGTAGCCGTTAATCCATGCGTTAAAAACGGCAAGGATTAAGTAAGCTTACGCGCGCTAATGCTATACACCAAGGGCACCTGTTGCCCTTGGTGTTTTAGTACATAACGGCCATCGGCTTGCGCCTCTAGCCCTGCAAAACAGTTATAGGGGCTAAACGCAAACTCGTGGAAGAACTCCAACACTAAGCCAGCCTGCAATAAGGCATTGATCACCTCAGACAAGCTATGCGACCAACACATTAAGGTGTGCTGCTCATCACCGGCATTCTCGGTATAGGTTCCTTCCTGCTCAATATCTGGCTCTCCGCGATTAAAATAGCTATAACCATCGAATAGCTGCTGCGCCGGATGAAACTCGGCCATATAAAACTGTCCGCCGGGCTTTAAACACGCCGCAATGGTCTGCGCCCAGAGTGTTAAATCCGGCAGCCACACAATGGCACCATAGGAGGTAAAAACAATATCTTGCGGCTCAACCTTGCCCGCTACGCTGTAGACATCACTACAAATAAACTCGCCAAACAACTGCGTCTGCTGCGCCAACTTACGCGCCTCAGCAATCGCCACTTCGGATAAATCGACCCCAGTCACCTTTGCGCCCATTCGCGCCCACGACAGGGTATCTAAGCCAAAATGACATTGCAGATGCAGCAGGCTTTTGCCCGCCACCGCAAGCTCACTCAGCTCGATTTCGGTTAAGGATGTGTTGCCACTCAAAAAGCCTTCAACATCATAAAAATCAGAGGTTAAGTGCACTCGAGTGCGGGCATCCCAAGCGATTTTATTGGTCGTTAAGTAATCCATATGAGTCCTTTCTGGTTACGCTTTTTATCAAGCTGGAATGTTGGACACACGCTAACCGAATAAGTGATTAATTTCACCACTCTTTGGGAAAAATCACTCATTCAGCGGACATGTCCGCCCTCGCCCAAACGGACACATTTGATTTATCTGCATGATTATTAATGCATTTTAAAATTGGCATAGGATGTGCAATCTCGACTGATATCAAGCTTATCGCTAATAGCTCAGCACTCAGTCGGTCGTCGAGTGTCGATAACAAGGAAGAAGAAAATGTCACTACGCCCTTTTATATTCACCCTCGGATTTGTCGCCGCCTTTACCGTTGGCGTGTCACTCACTGGCTGCATTATCAATGTGAACGCTGCCGGCATGCCGGATTTAGATCACCAACAACGTGAACTCAACCTCGATGCTCAAGACCTACAGGAACTCGTCGCCGAAACGGGTGCGGGCAGTCTTGAAATTATCGGTGTCGAAGGCCTAACCCAAATTAAGTTAGTGGCTGATATCTATAGCAATGACGATAGCAAAGTGATTCTCACCCTAGAGAAAAAGGCTAACAAAGCCCAGCTTAAGGCCGACTTTGAATCCCATAGCAGCTTTAACAATTACTCACCCTATATCGACCTTAAGTTACAAGTCCCCGCCGGATTAGCGCTGGATATTGACGATGGTTCGGGTGCTGTGTTTATCAACAAGATGACTGCGGATATTAAGGTCAAGGATGGATCGGGCGAACTGGTTATCCATGGCGGCAATAATGTCAGCATCGACGATGGTTCTGGCGCGATTGAAGTCAACCAAGTCAACGGCAACCTAGCGATTGTCGATGGTTCTGGCGGCATCCAAGTCAATGATATTAAAGGCAGCATCACCATTGATGATGGTTCAGGTGAAATCAACGTCGCCAATGTGCAAAACACAGTCACCATCAACGATGGCTCAGGCGATATCAACGTGGTGAACACTAAGGGCTTAACCATTCTCTCGGCAGGCTCAGGGGATGTGAGCTTCGATAAAATCGATGGCCCTGTCAGTAAACATTAAACCCGTTAGACCAATAGCGTTACCGCTCCACCAACTTCCCGGCGTAGAGACTGATGTTGCAGTACCCAACCAAATGTCAGTCTTCTACCCACCCCTTTTTGCGTTACCGTTCCATGGACATTCTTATGCACTTTATGCCACTAACCCCTTGTAGTGGCATCTTTTTTTGTGTCTGAGACTTTCTCAGTCTCAATTCTGAACAGTAGGTTCGGTCATGATTTGAGGGGCTAATAGGCGGCATCATGGCTTCTGGCTATTGTATTCCCTAATTGCCTGCCGCAGGCTTTCGCATGCTCTTATATCAGCCGCACCAGTGACTCGCCGTACTTATGTTTTAAAAATCGCGTCCCTGTAGGCTCTACTTAAACATCCATCTTTTAGAAGGTGACTGGTGCAACAATGCTGGATTTGGCGCAACCATTGATAGCCAGTAATGCCTGACGTTTATTGTATCACTCACAAAATTTAACAGTGGGTGTCTCGATAAACCCTCGATAAACTATCGATAGACTAGACTGCACGATAAACCGAGGCACATATCCAAAAACTTGGATATGTGCCTATTAATTCTTTAACAATAGGGGTGTATGTAATTATGGATTGTGGACGATTTCTGTCGTACGCCTCACAGGTTGCCCACCTGCTGATACCACAGTTTCAAGTTGTTTATCTTCCCGAAGATGAAGATTCACTTCGACAGTAAAACCTTGATTTGCATGCAAATCACAAATGAAAGCATTAGTATTCGGTGCCCATATTGCAGTAGTATCAGCTCGTCTAAGCCTTACAGAAACGTTGTTGGTAGCGACATTTCCACAACCAGGTATTATGCATGACATTCGATAACTCCTTTTTTACTAAATGGAAACCCATCATAGTAAAAAAACTCTTATCTTCAAAGCGTTATGTATCACCAAATTTTGTAACATCCTGCTTTTGAACCAGAATTATCTTGTACTAACAACTCCCAATTAATCACCCCCAAGTTATTGCAGTATTTTGCAACAAACTCCGCAGTGAATAAGTTTAATTTAGCATCAATCAAGTATTGTAACTCTTCATTTTTCTCTTTTGCTGAGCGCCCAAAAGGCTCAATTATTTCTTTGTATAAATTAGCATTCCCACCAGAAATGAAAGTCCAAAAATCCTCACCACATAGTTTTAAATGGGTACCTTTATCTGGTGAGGAGTCGTAACCATAACAACAACCTTCAACACAAAAAATTGATTGCGAGCTAATTCCACCAGACGTACCGAGCACTTTTTTTGCGAGTAAAAAATTATCCTTCATTTTTTTTATTTGAGACGAATTACCCCAATTAGGCCCTGATTTTATGCTAACCAGATATTTTACTCCTTCTCTCTCAAACTCAAGATCAATACCTGTAGCGCTTGATTTCCTCCCACCCAGAGCTTGGGAGCATGTAAATATTGCTATTTTTTCCATGAAGTTACCAAATACAGTTTCTTCTCCTGAAGATACTGTTTGATCTGATCCAGTAATAGTGGACACTTTGCTAAGCACTATTTTTTAATTCAAAGTTTTCAGGGCTTAAGTACCCAAGAGCACTATGCCGTCTGGTTCGATTGTAATCAAC
>NZ_JAMDJP010000040.1:0-38485 GCF_023475945.1 Shewanella sp. 8A | reverse complement strand
ACTGGTTAACGCCGTTGAACTGATGGTCGGTGCGTCGTTGACGTTTGCCACCACAATGCTGAAGCTTTGCTCTGCGGTTAAGCCATCCACATCGGTGGCGCGTAGCACCACGGCATGGCTGCCGACGTTAGCATTAGTTGGGGTACCACTCAGCACGCCCGTCGCCGGATTGAAGTTCAGCCAGCTTGGCAGTGTCACGGCACTTAAGGTGACACTGTCGCCCACGTCGCTGTCGGTCGCCACCAAGGTGTAGCTATAGGCTGCATCTTGGGTGGCACTGGTTAACGCCGTTGAACTGATGGTCGGTGCATCATTAACGTTTGCCACCACAATGCTGAAGCTTTGCTCTGCGGTTAAGCCATCGACATCGGTGGCGCCTAGCACTACCGCATGGCTGCCGACATTGGCGTTAGTTGGGGTGCCACTTAACACGCCCGTGGCGGCATTAAAGCTCAGCCAGCTTGGCAGAGTGACGGCACTTAAGGTGACACTGTCGCCCACATCGCTATCCGTTGCTACCAAGGTGTAGCTATAGGCCGCATTTTGGGTAGCACTGGTTAACGCCGTTGAACTGATGGTCGGTGCATCGTTGACGTTTGCCACCACAATGGTAAAGCTCTGGTCAATCGTCAGACCATCCACATCCGTAGCGCGTAGCACCACCGCATGGCTGCCGACGTTAGCATTAGTTGGGGTACCACTCAGCACACCCGTGGCTGCATTAAAGCTCTGCCAACTTGGCAGTGTAACGGCACTTAAGGTGACACTGTCGCCGACATCGCTGTCGCTTGCGACCAAGGTGTAGCTATAGGCTGCATCTTGGGTGGCACTGGTTAACGCCGTTGAACTGATGGTTGGTGCATCGTTGACGTTTGCCACCACAATGCTGAAGCTTTGCTCTGCGGTTAAACCATCCACATCGGTGGCGCGTAGTACCACGGCATGGCTGCCCACGTTAGCATTAGTTGGGGTACCACTCAGCACGCCAGTCGCGGCATTAAAGCTCAGCCAACTTGGCAGTGTCACGGCGCTTAAGGTGACACTGTCGCCCACATCGCTGTCCGTTGCTACCAAGGTGTAGCTATAGGCTGCATCTTGGGTGGCACTCGTGAGTGCGGTTGAACTGATAACGGGAGCACCATTAGGCTTCACTGCGTTACTCGCCGAGGAGGCGCTACTGGTTCCTGCTGAGTTTATAGCTGCAACCGTAAATGAATAGGAAGTCCCATTGGTTAATCCCATTATCGTGATGGGTGAAGAAGTACCCGATGCCGTAATACCGCCTGGAGTCGATACTAAGGAATAGCCCGTAATGGCATCACCACCAGTGAATGCCGGAGCACTAAAACTCACCGTTGCTTGAGCATTCCCCGCAGTGGCAGTGCCGATTGTTGGCGCGCTTGGCACAACGGCATTGATACTGAATGAACGACTCACTTGAGTCGCCGCCAAATAACTCGCATTGCCCACTTGGTCTGCGTTGATGGTACAAGTGCCTACAGTGACAAAGCTCAATAAGCCCCCACTGGTGATGGTACAGACACTCGGAGTGGATGAGGTAAAGGTTGGCGCCAAACCTGAATCGGACGTTGCAGTCAAAGTCGGTGAAGTACCAAAGTTTTGCGATCCCGGATTAGTGAAAGTAATGGATTGGCTTGCTGCGGGCGTCACGCTATTTGATGCAGCTGATGCAGCGCCTGTGCCAGCAGAGTTATTTGCCGTTACCGTAAAGGTATAGGCCTGTCCATTAGTCAAGCCTGTCACTAAAATCGGCGAACTGGCACCATCAACTGGGGCAACATCAGGCGGGCTGACGCTCACGGTATATCCTGTTAGGGAGGTTCCACCCGTGTTAACCGGGGCAATAAAGGATACGTTTGCTTGCATGTCACTGGCCGTTGCTGTGCCAATTGTTGGCGCACTCGGTACAACAGCATTTACTGTAAATGTTCGGCTGACCGTGGCGGCGGCCAGATAGGACGAATTACCAGCCTGCTCAGCGTTGATGGTACAAGTACCTGCAGTGACAAAAGTCAGGGTTGAACCGCTAACCGTACATACCCCTGTGGTAGATGAGCTAAAGCTGACGGCTAAGCCTGATGTTGAGTTGGCAGACAAGTTGGGCGACGTTCCAAAATTCTGCGCCCCAGGGTTAGCAAAAGTAATAGTCTGAGGCGATGCGGGTGTGACTGAATTGGATGCTGCAGACGCAGCACCAGTACCTGCGGAGTTAGTCGCTGTGACAGTAAAAGTGTAGGCCACTCCGTTAGTCAGCCCTGTCACTGTAATCGGCGAACCAGATCCAGTACCCGTTGCACCACCGGGGCTAGCGGTGACAGTGTAGCCTCCGGCAAGGATCGGTGCACCACCAGTGCTAACGGGGGCTGTAAAGCTAACCGATGCTTGAGTATCCCCGGCCGTTGCGGAGCCAATCGTTGGAGCACTGGGGACAACAGCATTAACGGTAAAGCTTTGGCTTACCGTCGTTGCAGCATTGGTGGCCGCATTCCCGACCTGGTCGGCATCGATAGTACATGAGCCAGAGTTAACAAAGGTCAACGCACCTCCAGAGGTGATGGTACAGATCCCCGTCGTTGAAGATGAGAAGCTGACCGTCAAGCCCGAGCTAGAAGTCGCACTTAGGGTCGGACTGGTACCAAAGTTCTGTGCACCGGGATTATTGAAAGTAATTGTTTGATTAGCTTTGGGCACCACTGAATTGGAAGCACCAGACACAATGCTTGTTCCAATGGCATTAATTGCCGTCACTGTAAAAGTATAAGCCGTGCCATTCGTAAGGCCCGTTACCGTTATCGGAGACGTTGTAAATCCATTACCACCTGCGGTAATACCGCCGGGATTGGAAGTCACGGTATAACCAGTAATTGCCGAGCCACCGTTATTGACTGGTGCAGTAAAGGCGACTGTGGCCTGTCCAACGCCTGCCGTTGCAGTGCCTATCGCTGGTGCATCCGGTGCCGTTGGAATGGCTACCGTATGGCTCGTGCCACTGGTATAAGCTGCTGGGCCAGCATTGCCTGCCGCATCAGAAATATTGGTGGAACCGTTCAGGTTGAGCTTTATCGTACCATTGCCAGTAATACCACTCACCGTCACTGTCACACTGGAGCCCGAACTAGCAGATACACTTGCAATCGTGCCTGTTGCACCACCCGTAGTTCCCAAAGCGAAATCGTCAGTGGAAATATTACTGACAGACTCACTGAAATTCACGCTGAAATCCACGCTGGGATCCGTTGAAACCGCGCCGCCAACAGGGGCAGTACTGGTTACAAAGGGCACGACGCCATCCACCACCAACGCTTTGTTAGCGCCTAATGAATTAGCCGCTCCGGGTGAAGCCAGTGTAAGGGTCGCATTATTCGTAGCCGCATCGCGAATACTGCCGCCGTTCAACGCCAGCGAATTGGTTGATACATAGTCCAAATCGCTGTTGTTGTCGCCCGCCTGAACCGTATAGCTGAAGGTCAAGCTACTGGTACCACTGCCACTGGTATAATTAACTGCACGATCTGTTGTGCCTGTTTCAAGGGTTAATTGCGGCGTACCAGTGATATTCACCACTTCACTGAAATTGACCTGAACATTGATGACATCACCAGCTTTGTAGGTACCGTTAGCGGTGCTTGCAGTCACCGATGAAACCGTGGGTGCCACACCGTCAATGATGATATTTTTATTGGCGCCCAGCGAGTTCGCACTGCCGGGGCTCGGTAGGGTCAGAACGGCAGGATTCGATGCGCCATCCCTGATGACCGCAAGATTGACCGTCAGGGCATTGCTTGACAGGTAATCCAAATCAAGTGTGTTGTCGCCCGCTTGAACCGTATAGTTAAAGGTCAGTGTATTGCTGCCGCTACCACTTGAATAACTAACCGCCCGATCAGTAGCGCCAGTTTCCAGCGTCAACTGCGGGGTACCAACCACATTGACTGGCTCACTGAAGCTAACCTGTATCCCAATCACATCACCCACTTTGTAAGTGCCATTCGCGTTACTGGCGCTGACCGAAGTCACAGTCGGTGAAGTGACATCCTGAGTTGCATCAAAGCTTCTCAGGTTCAGATAACCGATGTGGGAATTGGGTTGATTGACAAATACCAAGCGGAAACTGCTCAGACTCACTCCGACAAATTGCGACATGCTAGCGCCAGAGAAAATAAAGGTATTCGCTGCCGAGGTATCGTTGGTAATGGGGGTGGATTCCACCGTACCACCGCCCCAGACATAACCCACTACTTTGACGCTGGTAAATACATTGCTGCCGCCAAAGGACTCAGCCGCTTCCACCCGGGTGAGCTGGAAATTGCCATTGCTTCTGCGAACTTCAAAGCTGTTGGTTCCACCAACCGTTTGATTGTTGGTAGCAGCACCATTAGGGTTCAGAAATGCATCTGAGGAACCACCGTAGTAATTGAAGAGATTCACGGTGGTGCCACCAGTGCCATTGTTCCCCATAAAGCCGCAGACGATATAACTGTCTTTAGTGAGGGAATGGTAATTGTAGGTGAAGGAAGGTGAATCATCAGGACAGTGTAGGTTGACACCGTAATTCATCGTGAAGTTAGAGAGGGTGTAAGTGGCCAGTACCGCCGAAAAATCTTTTAAGGCTTTTTCAGAAAAGGCCAACTCTGTGTCGATAGTGCCGCGCTGAATCTCCAAATTCCAATCAGCACCCTGCGCCAGATTACCGGTCAAATCATCGGATGCAGCGACATCCAGATGCGTGTTGTGCTGGATAATATCCAGTAATTCTTCACCTTCTTCATCCGCTGCCAAATCACAACCGTATAACAGTAAATCGCCACCTTCGCGCACAGCGCCATTTAATGCCGCGAAGATTTCCGATTCACTCTTGAGGTTATTGACATTAATATGAGAATTGCCAAGTAAAAGCTCACCCGCTTGTGCATGGGAGACAATGTGAACTGCAGCAAGATTTTGATATTTAGAGAGAATATCTTCTAACTGACGAATGCCAGATTGGCTAGAATCGATTTCAACAATATCAATCCCAGGTTTAAGATCTCGGTAAAAAATTTGTTTATCCGGTACAGCTGAATCTATTATTACCAACTCTCTAATAGGGGAAGCACTAACTATATTCAATTCGCTAGCATTTTCTGGAGCTAATCTGCGTAATACCTTTGAAGATGCAACTGTGCTTACTGGAAGCAAGTTTCCTTGAGTCGTAGCCGAAAGATACGAGCGTGAATAACCAGAAGAAAGGTGAATAGGCGCGCCATATAATCCAAAGGGCAATAACAGAGAAGACAACCCAGTAACAATTTTGTTTGCCATATTACTGTACATTCCTTAGTTTTTTACTGGAGTTACTGTCGACTTTTTACTGGCAATAATATTGGCTGCAGTGCCAGTAGTATCCAGCCAGAAGTCCATTTCTTGGTACTTTACAAATAAATCAGGCGGCAAAATGCTACGTCGTGATTTAAACTCCACTTTCTTTTTCACTGTATGCAAATCTTTTACACCCAGTTGTTGGTCGAACTCACTTTCTTTGTAATCAACATCATTAAAATCATGTTCAAATAATGGCTCGTCAATAAATTTATATATTAATTCAACAGTGCGCGCAGGATGCTGAGTCAGTAGATCATAGTCCACTAAAAGTAAGTGATCAGAAAACTCACCATAGTATGCTTCCTTTAGTGCTGTCCAAGCGCCCCCCACTACACCACCGGCTCCGATTAACGACTCACAGCGGCTATATACTGTTTGGCGAGTTGCTGCATTAAACATTCGGCTATAGTCAAAAGGATTTTTACGATAGATCTTTTCAAAACTATCCATAATCCAGGCTGGATTACGTACACAACAAATCACTTTAAAATCATCAACCAGCTCCACCAATTGATGTATACGAGCAGTCCATTGACGGTTGGTGTCAAAAATCACCGGATGAGACTTATCTGAGTAGTAGGCTTCAATTAATGCTTTGCAAATAGTTTTGCGTTTATGTTCATCAAAAAATGAATAGAACTCGCCACCTGCCCCCATTTGTTCAAGAGCACCATTAACTAAGCCCGCGACAGGACTACTCATAGACGCATGGAATCGCGGGTTTTGTCTTAATATACCCGCAAGCAGTGTTGACCCTGAGCGTGGTAATCCTGAAATAAAATGTAATTGAGTGGCCATTCAATCCCTTGCTCTCTAAAATCATTATTTATAGAAATGTCAAAAGAACCGACTATGAAACTTAACTATAATCTGGATAAAAAATTCATGTGGATAAATGGGTCTCTTACCCACACAATCTAGGACAGTTATCCAAAATTGTATTTAATTCTCGGTATAATTATTTCGACCTACCTATTTTTAGCTGCAAACATAGCCAGCAATAAACAAAATAGCTACCAAATGAGGGTAGCGCAAAACAAATGAGAAACATTTTAAACATATTTTTTCTTCGGAACATATTCACTACTGTTTGTTGGACAAATAGCAACCACTCAGTACCTCCCATGTTTGACTGGAAGAAGATTGATACTGTACTGCTCGATATGGATGGCTCCCTGCTCGATTTGCACTTTGATAACCATTTTTGGCAGAGTCTGGTGCCGCAGGAGCTGAGCAAGCCGCGGGGATTAAGCCAGACACAACAACTGGTGGAAGAAGCCTACGGCAGAGTTGCGGGTCCCTTAGATTGGTATTACCTCTATTATGAGCAAAAACAAGTTTCCGGTTAGACCAAAGAAAATGCCGTTCAATCTTAAATAAACGGCATTACCCGAAGGCTGCCTCTTGATCACAAACCCTCGTGGTTAAGAAACTGCTAAATGAAGGGGTCTGAGGTGCCAGAGCGGTTTCATTTGATCGATAAAAAGTATTTAGAAAAACTCAAAATGCCTAACAGGCTGCTGTAGGCGGGCCAAATTTACGCACCTTGCCACTCTTATTTGTCCACTTAGCTCAGCGTTAACCCGAAAATGTCCCAAAGCATGTTGCGTAACGCTTTTAAATCTACAGGTTACGTTAATGCCAAAAGGTGAGTCATGGTGATTAGGAGACGACCGTCCGCCCCATGGCCGCTCTTTGGCATCCATGCCACCGCGGTATTGGTGAATCCATTCACATCAGACGGGACAGCCCTACATCCTCGGATGGACTTGAGCAACATCTGTGTTTAAAGTCCAGTTCGCCATCCATGGTTCTCGTTCATAATCTCAGAAAACCTAGGTTTCTATTCACCGTGTCGGTGAGTAAACATCATGGCAAGCCTGTATGAGTGGGTATCAGCAACCTACCGTTCCATTTTTTCGAATGTTTAGACCGTGATTTCGCGTTATTCTTTTGCAAATTTCCTTGTTATTCTGCCACCATCAGCATTGCCACAGTTTCACCCTGTCATTTGGGGAGCCAAGAGATAGCGAGTGCACAGGCTAATGCCTTACGAGTTAGGAGCATGAAATGAAAGTCTTAGGCCAGTTTTCTGCTAAACCTGCGATGGATGGCGACGGGGTGAATATTCGCCGTGTGGCGGACTTTGTCACTACCCATTTTGATCCGTTTTTGATGATGGATGAGATTAAATCCGATGATAAACAGGATTTTATTGGTGGCTTTCCACCGCATCCGCACCGTGGGATGGAGACCTTTACCTATATCCGTAAGGGCGGATTTGAGCATCGCGATCAGATGGGTAACGTCAAAGCGATTCGTGCTGGCGATGTGCAGTGGATGAGCACTGGTTACGGCGTGGTGCATTCCGAAATGCCGCTGGCCGATGCACTCAATGGTCTGCATGGCTTCCAAATTTGGGTCAATATGCCCGCGAAAGATAAACTGCGCCCCGCGACGTATCAGGATACGGCTTCAATCCCAAGCGTTGAAACCACTAATGACACAGGCGCAACCCTTAAAGCCTTGGCGGGTGATTGGGCTTTTGCGGGTAAGAGCGCCATCTGTGCCACCATCCAAGGATTAGCGGGCGAAGCGGCGATTGCCGACTTGATGATTAACGCTAATGGTGAAGCGCTGCTCGATTTATCCAAGCATGAGTTTGCCGCCCTCTATCTTTACCAAGGTGGCTTGAGTAAGGGCGAAGGCTCACAGTGGTCATTCAATGAAGGCCAGTTTTTAGTGCTCGATAGCCAAACGCCATTGCAGCTTAAGGCCGATGATCGCGGTGCGGGCATGTTACTGTTTGTGGGTAAACCGATTCGTGAAAAAATTGTGCAGATGGGCCCCTTTGTGATGAACACCCAAGCGGAAATTCAGCAGGCGATTCGCGATTATCAAGAAGGGCGTTTTGGCCAAATCGCTTAATCTGTTAAGTCTGCCGTGCTGATCAAAACCAAAGCCCTGTATCCTTGCAGGGCTTTTTTATTGCAGTTTACGCAGGCGATTTCGATTGTTTAAGGACTTGAGTTTAAGGACTTGAGGTAAAAGCTGCTCGTTGTTGCTACAATAGCGGTACTTTTGGGTTGAGCGAGCGCAGAATTGAATTCTTGCCTTACGTAAACCTGAATCTTGATAAACCCGTTTAATCGATAAGTAACGCAATTTTAGTAACCTAGCAGCCGCTTCGTTACCCACCACAGGATATTCGCCTTGAGCAATTCAGATACTAAGCCAACTCCATCACTGGCTTTCTCGACCCTTAAGCTAAAAACCGAACTGCTTGAGAACCTTTCTTCTATGGGCTACAACGAGATGACGCCCATTCAGGCGCAAAGCTTGCCAGCCATTTTAGCGGGTGAGGATGTGATAGGTCAGGGTAAAACGGGGTCAGGTAAAACGGCGGCCTTTGGTCTAGGTTTACTAAATAAATTAGACGTTAAGCGTTTTCGCATTCAAACCTTAGTGCTATGCCCAACCCGCGAGTTGGCCGACCAAGTGGCGCAGGAGATCCGTACTCTGGCCCGCGGTATACACAACGTGAAAGTATTAACCCTGTGTGGTGGTGTGCCAATGGGGCCACAAATTGGCTCTTTAGAGCATGGTGCCCATATTATTGTGGGAACCCCAGGTCGGATTGTCGATCACTTAGACCGCAATCGTTTAGATTTAAGTCATCTGAATATGTTAGTGCTTGATGAAGCTGACCGCATGCTCGAAATGGGGTTCCAACCTCAGCTCGATGCCATTATTGAACAGTCACCACGCGAGCGCCAAACGCTGCTGTTTAGTGCGACATTCCCTGAGCAAATTCAATCGATTGCTAAACAAATCATGTATAACCCTGTGATGGTTAAGGCCGCGGTTACCCATGAAAAAAATACCATCGAACAGCATTTTTATCAGTTAGATGACGATAAGTCGCGCATGCAAGCGCTGCAATTATTACTGTTAGAACATAAGCCAGAAAGCGCCGTGGTGTTTTGTAATACCAAGCGTGAAACGCAAAAAGTGGCCGACGAACTCGAGGGTTTAGGCTTTAGTGTTTTGGCCTTGCACGGCGATTTAGAACAGCGCGATAGGGACGAAACCCTGTTGCAATTTGCTAACAAGAGCGCATGCGTGCTGGTGGCTACCGACGTGGCCGCCCGTGGTTTAGATATCGATGCGCTAGATGCCGTATTTAACTACCATGTGGCCTACGATACCGAAGTGCACATTCACCGTATCGGCCGTACTGGCCGTGCGGGCAGTAAAGGCGCTGCTTATACCTTTTATAACGATCAAGACGGCTACAAGATTGCCTTGCTAGAAGAGTACTTAGATCGAGAAATTACCAGTGAATCACTGCCATCATTAAGCTTGCTTGGCAGTGCGCCCAATGCGCCAACCATGATCACTCTGCAAATCGATGGCGGTAAAAAAGAGAAACTTCGCCCTGGTGATATTCTTGGCGCCCTGACGGGTGATAATGGCATTGAAGGTACGCAGGTGGGTAAAATCCTCGTGACCGACTACCGCGCTTATGTGGCGGTAAACCGTAAAGTAGCTAAAAAGGCACTGAGCAAGATCACCAGCGGCCGCATTAAGGGTAAGTCTTACCGCGCGTGGTTGATGAAATAAACTGCTATTGAGTGAACAAAAAGCGAAGCCAAATGGCTTCGCTTTTTACTTTTTATAGTTCATAAATGTGAGTTCTGAATACTATTTTCAATCAATGTCTTGGCATATTATTAATACAAATTAAAAGTGATTAATTGAATGGTTTTATAAGTATTTCATTCTGTAAATTTAATAATTTTCTTTGCTTTATAAATAAGCTGATTTTCAGCTGATGATAAAATATTTTGTATTATGGAAATAATAAATGGCAAATAATGCTTACCTAATTAACTCTGAGTTAATGAGTGGTTGTGTCGAAACTTTAATCGAAAAAGCAGAACCTTACGATGTTGTTGCTACTGGTAGTAATCAAATTCCTGCGGCTTGGTTTTTTTGTTTTGAGGCAGCGGATCTCCAACCTGCTGAATACAATTACACCAGTGATGAAGATGAGCCCGGTGTATTTAAATTTATGGCTCCTTGTACAACCAAAGAAAGAGCCTTAGCAAATATTATTGCTAGCAAGCACTTGTTTGTTGAGTTTTGTGGACATGAAGCAATAGCAGAAGAATATTGGGCCAAAGCCGTTAGTGATCTACAAGACTTAAAATATCCCTACCTTTCAATGCATCCTTTAGAGGTATTTTTCTTAAATGATCCGGATGAGGACGCCATTACCTTTAATCAATGTTTTACCCGAACGGCGGAATCATTTTCAGGTATTGCGGAACTCTCCTTTTATGATAAAAATATAGTGCCATACGGTTTAGTTGAGTTATATGCTAACCCTTATTTGAGTGACAGATACAGGTGCCGAAATTCCTCCTCTTTGGATATGGGGATTAAAGGTGTCGATACCTCTTCTTGGGTGCCAATGCCTGAGACTCCGGCGACTAAAGAGACTCAAGCTCCTATGCCTTTGCAGCGTGAAAAGCCATGGTGGAAATTTTGGTAACTTAGTCTCAGCTAGTTTCTGGGGAAAAGCGAAGCCAAATGGCTTCGCTTTTTTGTTTTTATTGCATCTAAATCCGAGTATTTGGTCGTAACTAGCGATACTTACCATTACTGCATCGGTGTCGATGCAGAGTATGATTGCTAAATGAGGGAAAGGCTGATTTACTTTTTATTCAATCACATAGTTACTGACATCTTTTCGCCATGGGGTGATGAGGGCTGAGCTGCAATAAATCCCAACGGTTGCCATAGAGATCTTCAAATACGGCTACAGTGCCGTAATCTTGCACTTGTGGCTCGCGAATAAAGTGAATTCCTATTGACCGCATATGCTCATAATCGCGCCAAAAATCATCGGTATTTAAGAATAAAAACACCCGTCCTCCGGCCTGATTACCGATAAATGATTCCTGCTCGGGTTTGGAGGCTTTGGCTAATAGTAGGGCGGTACCATGGGAATTAGGCGGCGCAACCACAACCCAGCGTTTATCTTGCTCGGGTTGATAACTGTCTTCAATCAATTCAAATTTGAGTTTATTAACATAAAAATCAATCGCCTCATCGTAGTCTCTTACTACGAGTGCGATATGGACAATAGTCTGTTTCATCTTTGTTCCTTGATGTTGAGCCCAATCGTATAAGCTATGGTAGCAAGCTGGTCGGGTAATGTATCGATATGCGTACAAAGGATTTAATGAAAGAAAAACAGTTCAATGAGTTGCACTATATTCCCTCAGAGCCGCATAGGCTTAGCTTGCAGTGCGGTTTAGCCAGCTTATGCAAAATAAGGGGATTAGACGTACTTTGTGTTACCTAAAAAATCAGTCAAATGGTTACCCAAATATTCCTAAAACCCACACTTTCTAACAAACTGTTGTAATATGTAGCGCAACGTAACGAGTAAAAATGTGAATTAAATGGGCATGCATATTCATTGGCTTCTTATATTAATACTGAGCATTCTTCCCGGTACCGTTGCCGCATCAGATATTGCTAGTAGCGTGAATGGCGTCGCAAATCGCTTCGATGACGGAGGTGATTTTGAGCTGGGTATGAGTGTTTATGGGGTCAATCAAGTTGATGTCCGACAAGCAGAAGGCGGTACTGCGCAGTTATCACTGTTGGTCAGTGGTATGTATCAGTATAAAGGGTTGTTTATTGAGATGATTCACCAATCTCAGGATGGTGTGAATCTTGGAGTTAATCTTTGGAGCTCTGAGGATTGGTCCTTAGAACTGTTACTGGCGAACTTACAGGGGTCATGGGCTCGTCCGTCAGATGTGGACCCCAGCACGCTCGATGAAGCGGGTCGCAATGCTTATTTACTCTCAGAGGATTCTCTCTACATTGGCGCAGGGTTTCGTGCCACGCGTTATTGGGGTGATAACTACGTTTTTCAGTACAGATTAGTGTCTGATTATTATGATGATCAAGGTATTCAGAGTACTGCCAGATTGGGTAAATCTTGGCAGGTTCGTAACTGGAATTTTCACGTATTGGGGAGCGTTGGCTATTCTTCTGCCACCTTAAATCGCTATCTTTTTGGTATCAGTAAAGAAGAGGCTACTGAGCAATTTCCCGAATATCGTCCGAGTAGTTCTTTTAGCTATGGTATGGAGCTAGGCGTTGCCTATCCTATCAGTGAGAATGTTGTCTTTCGAGCTATGTATCGCTTCAACCTGTTGTCCCAAGAGGTAACCGACAGTCCCTTTAATCAAGCTAGCTATGCATCGTACTTTAATGCCTCTATCAGCTATGTGTTTTAGGGAGAAAGCATGAAGCGATTCTTTCTATGGCTTGTGTTACTGAATGCGCCTTTTTTTGCTTGGAGTCAGGACGATTCGGTGATGTTTACTGCCACTCCCGAGCGTTGTATTGCACTACATAAAGGGCAAACCTGCTATCAAGATGTCTTATTTCGCTGGCAGACACCCGCGAGTGGCGAGTATTGCCTTATCCTCACGGATCGCCAGCAACAGCTAACCTGCTGGAGTGGTAACAGGTTGCAGGAATACCAATATAGTTTTGAAGGGGATAAAACGGCGACTTTCACTCTGATCCGCAATGATGACGTGCAAGCGCTCGCTCAAGTCAAAGTGGTGGTCACATGGGTTTATAAGGCCCCTAAGCAGAGCCAGTCAGGTTGGAGGTTATTCTAATATGTCAGCTGAAAAGCACATTTTAGTGGTTGAAGACGATATCTCGCTGGCAGAGTGGATCAGTGATTATTTACTGGATCATGGCTATGGGGTAACGGTCGCCAGCCAAGGTGATTTTGCCTTAGAGATGATTGCTGAAGAAACACCGGACTTAGTATTACTCGATGTGATGATGCCCGTTAAGAATGGTTTCGATGTGTGTAAGGAGGCGAGGGCATTTTACTCTGGGCCGATTTTATTTATGACGGCGTGTATTGAGGACGGCGATGAGATCCGCGGGTTAGATGCCGGGGCTGATGATTATCTCACTAAACCGATCCGGCCGCAGGTGTTGTTAGCGCGGATAAAAGCCCTATTACGTCGCGTGGGGGATGAAGAACAAAAACAACAGTTAGTGTTTGATTCTATGTTGCTTAATGCAACGGCAAAAACGGTCACTATTGATAAGCAGCTGCTGGATTTAAACGCTAATGAGTTCGATGTATTGTGGCTGCTGGCACTCAAGGCGGGCACGATTGTCAGTCGCAATGAGTTAGTCGCTGAGTTGCGAGGCTTTGAATACGATGGCTTGGATCGTTCGGTAGATATTCGTATATCCCGTTTACGCAAAAAATTGCAGGAAGCTTCAAGCCTGCCCTACAAAGTGAAAACCATCCGTGGCAAGGGATACCTTTTTTGCCGCGACGAGGCTGAGCTGGAGTTATGAAGAAATTAATCACTTCTCTGGTATTGGTCGTGTTGGTTTCTATTGCAAGCTTAGGATGGTCGATAAGTGAGTTTGCCAGCTTTTTGGATCCTGATAATGACACGCAAATCCCAGCCACTCAGCTCGCAGCATTAAAGCTGCTAGGCGGCACGTTGGCTAAAACCCTAGATGAAGACAGTGCCAGTCAGCATCGCGTCATAGAAAATTGGAACCAGCTAAATTCAGAGCAACTGTCTTTAGTGAGTGAAGCCGATTTCGTCTTACCCTCAGCCCTTAAAGCGGAGTTTTATGCGGGAAAATCACTTCTGCTCGAGTCCGATGACGGCATCTCCTTGCATTATTTACTGCCTAAAACAGGGCAAGTATTGAACATCAATACCGATATTGTTACGCCGACGGATGTCAGCTTTGACTTGAATAAGCTATACACCATGCTTTTTTATGGTGGTTTGGTGGTGATTTTGTTGGTGTGGGTATCTCCTTTAATCCGTCAGCTGGTTAATCTTAGTAAAGTGACTCAAGCATTTGGCATGGGGGATTTACAACAGAGAATTCCAGTCCAAAAAACCTCTTATATAGGCAATATTGAAAACGAATTCAACCGCATGGCTGATCGCATTCAGCAGTTGATTGATGACAACAAATTGCTCAGTCGAGCCGTTTCTCACGATTTAAAAACCCCAATTTCGCGGCTCAGATTCGGTATTGAGGCATTGGAAGAAACTCAAAGCGAACAGCTTAGAGTCAAGTATTTCCAGCGCTTGAACCGCGATTTAGACACGATGGAAGACTTGGTGATGACATTGCTGAGCTATGCCCGCCTTGATGAAGCGAATATCGAGCCAGATTGGCAGTCGATTGAGCTAAATACATGGTTGCTCGACACATACCAAGGTCAAGAATATCCAGGTTTTTCGGTCGAAGTGGTTACCTATTGCACACCACTTGTTGTCAAAACAGATCCTAACTACTTGTCCATGCAGGTTAATAATTTACTCAGTAATGCACTGCGTTTTGGTAAATCGACGATCCGGCTGAGCTTGGATGTAGAGCAGGGCGCGACTTGGTTACATGTTGAAGATGATGGTCCGGGGATTGATGAACATGAGTCTTTGCAAGTGATTAAACCTTTTGTGCGTGGTCAGCATAGCCGTGGTAATGCAGGTCATGGTATGGGGTTAGCGATTGTCGATAGAATTGGCTGTTGGATGGGCACGCCATTAAGCATTGGGCGCTCTGCTAAGCTTGGTGGTGCTCGCATGTCACTAACGTTTACGCTTTAGGAACGATGCCTTAGCAGGGTGTGCGTATTGGGGCATAGGGGATAATGGGGATTAAAGTGCACCAGCATGAGCTGATGCACTTAGGATGGGCAATTAACTGTTTACATCGACATTATTCAGTATGTAATCCGTTTCGTAGATACGTGAACGGGGATTTTCAGGCTTGCTTTGTAAACCAGTGACTTCGACCATGACAGAGGTCTCCTGATTCATTGTCGATGTTCCCCACAGGATATCCTTACTCGCGGTTGCACCTACACCAAACTGGCCTACGGTGTCACGATCTGTTTGCTCGTGAGTAAACGTGAAGTAGCGATAACCCGCTTGCTTACATAACTCTGCCGACTTACGCATAACGTATTTACGAGCTAATGCACGGTCAGTGTTGGTATTGCCAACAAAGCTTATCTGCCAGCTATCGGGCGCTATTTGCACGGTTTCAAATCCCTTACCGAAAGACCAAAATTGCTTTTCAGTATCATAGGACGTGGCACAAGCTGAAAGCATCAGAGCTAATCCTGCACATAAAAACGTTTTATTAATAGATATCATGATTTTGTCTCGTCAGATTACTTAGAAGCTATAGCTCACACCTAAGGTTGCCGCCCACTGATTACGGCTATCAATGAGTGGCGAGTCAGCCATATTGGTACCTAAGTACGAATAACCTGTAGCCTGGGTAATGTCTAAATGCTTAGTGATTGGAATAACTAAGCTGTAACCCAGTTTATAGGCGAAGGTGCCGTCTGCCTGATATGCAGGGCGCTGCGCGGTTGCTTCGGATGAGTTAACACCTGTGTAGTAGTTGGCAAAGTCTTTACTAAAGTAATGTACACCGGCATAAGGCACGAGATCCCCAAAGCCCAGATTGATGGGATGGTAATAGGTGATATCAGCCTGAAAACCATCATAAACATTTGTCACATCGTGTTGGAATTTGGTTGAGAGTGTACCCACACCTAAATGAATGTCGGCGTTTAACCCTAAATCGCCGCTGAATTTGCGATCCTTCATGCCAGTTAAAATATCTGCATCATCGGCATCAAACCCTGGGTTAGCAACCGCAAATACGCTGAAATTGATAGCACTATCATTTGTTCCTAAAAAGCGATAGTTAATTCCGGACAGATCGGCGTTGAAGTCCTCACCATGGTAGCCGCCATTGAGGAGGATACCCGTTTGGTGATCTTGTCCTTTGTAAAACTTGCTGCCAGTTGCGACACCAACTCCTGCAAAAAACTGATTTTGATGACTATAAACATTACCGTTACGAATGTAAGTATTGCTTTCTGCAAAAGCATGGCTGGAGATCAAAATACTTGTAATGACAATGCAGAATTTTTTCATTTTCTATCCTTAAAATAGCTGTCTAGTGACTGTGGGGTCACTATATTTCAGTTCTTAAAAGGACTTTGTATCCGAATGTAACCTAGGATTGGGGATTGCGTTGAGGGTGTGGCTTGGGAGGTTAATGACGCAGCGTCAGTGAGAGAGGAATAAGGTTTCAATTAAGCTATATCCAGATAGGTACAGCGAGAAAAGGAATGCATAACGGCTTAGAGTTTATTGCTATTAAATCAATGGCATCAGGTGTATTTACCTGATGCCATCGTGCCATTATTTAACCTGCTTATCGACTAAGGGCAAGGTAATCTAAATTGATCGGATAGTTGGTTTAGTCGTACGAGTAACTCGGGCGATAGGGTGACTTTTAAGCTGTCGATATTTTCTTTCAGTTGGTATAAATCTGTGGCGCCAATAATGTTTGAGCCAACAAATTTACGTGAATTAACAAAGGCTAGCGCCATTTTCGCGGGTGATAAATTAAACTCGCGGGCTAAGTCTACGTAGGCCGCTGTGGCATCGAGTGCCATTTGCGAACCAGTATAACGGGCGAAGCGTTTAAACAGGGTTAAGCGCGCGCCTTCTGGCCATTGGTTATTGCAATATTTGCCGCTCAAGGCACCAAAGGCCAAGGGCGAGTAGGCCAGCAGTGGCAACTCTTCGCGGTGGCTGATTTCACTCATGCCGACCTCAAAGCTGCGGTTGAGCAGGTTATAGGGGTTTTGCACGGTAACAATGCGCGGCAGACCGTGTTTTTCCGCCAGTTGCAGATACTTCATCAGTCCCCAAGGGGTTTCGTTCGACACGCCGATGTAGCGCACTTTGCCTTGGCGAATGACTTCGGCGAGGGCTTCGAGGGTTTCGAGGATTGGCGTTTGCTGCTCAATCTCTTGCTCGTCGTAAAATAATTCACCGAAGAAGTTGGTATTGCGATCCGGCCAATGTACTTGGTAGAGATCGATAGTATCGATTTGCAGGCGTTCGAGTGAGGCATCGACCGCTTGGTGGATATTGTTCCAGTCCAGCGCCATATTCTTGCGAATATAGTCACTCTTACCACCCGGTGCGGCGATCTTAGTGGCGATCACTAGGTCATCACGGTTGCCACGGGCTTTAATGTATTGGCCCAAAATGCGCTCGGTTTCCCCTTGGGTTTCCGGCTTGGGCGGCACAGGGTACATTTCCGCAGTGTCAATAAAGTTGATGCCACTGCCGATGGCGTAGTCTAGCTGTGCGAAGGCTTCGGCTTGGGTATTTTGTTCGCCCCAAGTCATAGTGCCTAAACAGATTTTGCTCACCTCGAGATTAGAATGCGGTATGCGTCTGTATTCCATCTATTTCTCCTACGGAAACTATCTTAGTTCGAGGCTATCAAGCTTTTGCTGTAAAGCAAAGGTTAATGCGGCGCTAAGAATGTTAGTGGGTTAAAAATGACCAATGCCTTGTGGGGATTTTGCTAGGTTTATTGCGACATATTGTGCACTAACTCGCCACTGACTCTGGGTTTTGTGCCTTTGCCCCGATTCGGGGTCTAAGAGGGGGATTTTTGTCTGTTTTTATATAGTTAAGTTATTTCTAAAACAGTTATGACGTAATTATTAATTATTTGTTATAAAACTACATTTGAAGTTTTTGTTCAGAATCTGACTCGATCTTCATCACAAAATAATGCAATTTTACGTATATTACTTACGAAATTGCGGCGGAATGTGACGCCACTATCGGATTATCTGTTAACAAACATCTACCCTAAATTTATCTAAAAATTTTCATGGTTGATATTTGTGATGGCAGATTTTTCAAACCAAGTTATAACGATCAAAAAAGGCCTCGACTTGCCGATTTCGGGTGAGCCTAGGCCGATCATCGAACCCAGTAATAGGCCATCCCAAGTGGCCCTGTTGGGTGAGGAGTATGTTGGCTTAAAACCGACGATGTTGGTGGAAGTCGGCGATAAGGTCAAAAAAGGCCAACCTTTGTTTGAAGATAAAAAAACAAAGGGCGTGCTGTTTACCGCTCCCGCCAGTGGCGAGATTATGGCGATTAACCGTGGCGAGCGTCGAGTCTTACAATCCGTGGTGATCCGCTGCAATGGCTTAGACGCCGATGAGCAGATCCGTTTCGATATCCACACCGATTTACAGGCACTTTCTGCCGAGGTGGTTCAGGCGCAATTAGTTAACAGTGGTCTGTGGACTGCGCTGCGTACCCGTCCTTTCTCCCGTGTTCCCGCGTTAGATAGCAAACCCGCAGGTATTTTCGTGACGGCTATGGATACCAATCCACTCGCTGCCGATCCTAGGTTGATTATTGCCGAGCAGCGCGATGCCTTTAAGGCCGGCTTAGCGGTACTGAGTCATTTAACCGAAGGCAAGGTTTACCTTTGCCAAGATAAGGGCGAAGCCTTAGTCGGTGCTGATTTACCAAAGGTTGAAGTGCGCCGTTTTGCTGGCGTGCATCCAGCCGGATTAGCCGGAACTCATATTCACTTTACCTTGCCCGTGAGCATTGAGCGTCAGGTATGGCACATCGGCTATCAAGATGTGATCGCCTACGGCAAGCTGTTCCAAACAGGTGAACTCTATACCGACCGTGTGGTGGCTTTAGGTGGTCCAAGTGTGCTTAATCCACGTTTACTGCGCACTCAGTTAGGGGCAGAGCTGAGCGCATTAGTGGCCGATGAGATTAAACCCGGCAATAACCGTGTGGTATCAGGCTCAGTGTTATCGGGCCATACCGCCCAAGGCGTACATGACTTTTTAGGCCGCTTCCACAACCAGGTATCGGTTCTCGCCGAAGATGCGCAGCACCAAGTATTGCCTTGGGTGCGTGGCGGCTCGGACAAATTCTCTATCACCCGTGCGGTAACCTCCCGTTTATTTGGCCTGACTAAATCCTTCGAATTTACCACCCATCAGGGCGGCTCTCAGCGCGCCATGATGGCCTTTGGTCAGCTCGATCGCGTAATGCCATTAGATATTTTACCCACTCTGCTAGTGCGTGACTTAGTGGTGCGAGATACCGACGAGGCTCAGGCGTTAGGCGCATTGGAGTTAGATGAAGAAGATTTGGCCCTGTGTACTTTTGTGTGCCCTGGCAAGTATGACTTCGGTAAAGAGCTACGTGCTTGTCTAGATGTTATCGAGAGGGAAGGTTAATGACGACACAACCTAAAAAACCTGATTTACAGGACGACTACTACGCTACGGGTAAATCGATGAAGGGCTTTGTGCGCTCATTGGTGATCGCCAGTGGTCGCAGCACTAAGGGACAAGTGCACGTGCGTGACGCCATTGACGTAAAACGTACCATGACCTTAGTGGGCCTTTGTTTATTACCCGCCATTTTATTTGGCTTATATAACGTGGGCTTACAGGCTCAGCTCGCACTAGCAAGCGGCTTAACGACGCCAGAAACCTGGAAACTCGCGCTGTTTAACGCTTTAAGCGGTGGCTTAAGTGCCGAGACGGGCGTGATTGGTTTATTCCTCTACGGCTTAAGTTTTTATCTGCCGATTTACTTAACGGCATTGCTGACAGGCCTGTTTTGGGAAGTGGTGTTTGCCAAGGTGCGTCGCCAAGAGCTGCACGAAGGCTTCTTCGTCACAGCCTTGTTATTTACGCTGATTTTACCTGTTTCGATTCCGCTTTGGCTGGTGGTAATGGGGATTAGCTTTGGGGTAGTGATTGCCAAAGAGCTGTTTGGTGGTATGGGATACAACTTCCTTAACCCCGCATTAGCTGGCTTGGCCTTTATCTATTTTGCCTATCCATCTGAAGTCACAACCGTTAAGCAACTGGTTGCTGTGGATGGTTTTTCTGGCGCAACGGCCTTAGCGCAAGCCGCTGCCGGTAAGCTGCAATTTGCCGATTACGCTTGGTACAGCGCCTTTAGCGACCCTAACTGGTGGAATAATTTCTTCGGCTTTACCGTGGGCGCGATTGGTGAAACCAGCACGCTCGCTGTGCTGCTCGGTGGGCTATTACTGCTTATCACCCGTTTAGCCGACTGGCGTATTGTGGTGGGTGTGATGCTGGGCATGATTGCCACTGCAACCTTGTTCAATGTGATCGGTTCAAGCACTAACCAGATGATGGCAATGCCTTGGACATGGCATTTAGTCACCGGTGGTTTTGCTATCGCGATGATGTTTATGGCGACCGATCCTGTAACGACCTCTTATACCCGCCAAGGCAAGTTCGCCTACGGCGCCTTGATTGGTTTTATGACTGTCCTTATCCGTGTGGCTAACCCCAAAATGCCAGAAGGCGTGATGTTAGCCATCCTGTTCGCCAACCTGTGGGCACCGCTGTTCGATTATCTGGTGGCCCGTGCCAACATCAAACGGAGAGTAAAACGTCATGGTATTTAAGAAAGATACTGTGGTGGGGACCATGATCTTCACCATCACGCTCTGCCTTTTGTGCTCCTTTATGATCACCGGTACCGCAGGTGTATTGAAAGAGCGTAAGCTCGCAAAAAAACGCGATGAGTTACAACGTTATGTGTTGATGGCGGCCGATGTGAATATTGGCCAAGGCAATGAGTTTAGAGAGATTTTTGCTAAGTCTGTTAAGCCATTATTGATTAATCTCGACACAGGTAAAGTGGACTCGGATGCCAACGTGCTCGACTTTGACGAGCGCATGGCAGCGATTAACCCAGAAACCTCAAGCGCCCCTAAAAAGGATATCGCCAAAATCAAGACCCGCGCCAACGATGCCCGTGTGTTTAAGGTGTTCGATGATAGCGGCAAATTAACCAGCGTCGTAGTGCCTTTCTACGGTAAAGGGCTATGGTCGATGATCTACGGTTACGTGGCCGTCGAGCCTGACTTTAATACTATTAAAGGCATGGTGGTTTACGAGCACGGTGAAACCCCAGGTATCGGTGACTTTGTGACTGACCCACATTGGTTATCCCTGTGGAAGGGTAAACAACTCTTTGATGAAAAAGGCAAGTTTGCGATGCGCCTCGTGAAAGGCGGCGCCAAAGAGGGTGATATCCACGGTGTTGATGCTGTGAGTGGCGCGACCATGACAGGCCGTGGCGTACAGCGCGCAATGGAGTTTTGGTTTGGCGTCGAGGGTTTCCAAACCTTCTTCAACCAATTAAAAGCATCGGCTGAACAAGGTGAGTTGGGAGGTGCAAAATGAGCAACAGTTTATCCATGCGGGACATGCTAGCAGGCCCTGTATTTGCCAATAACCCAGTGGCGATGCAAGTGCTGGGCGTATGTTCGGCGCTGGCGGTGAGTAACTCCATGCAGACGGCCGTGGTGATGACACTGGCGGTGACCTTCGTACTGGTGTTCTCTAACCTTATCATCTCCGCCATTCGCAACTTTATCCCTAACAGTGTGCGGATTATTGCCCAGATGACGGTGATTGCCTCCTTGGTGATTATCGTCGACATGGTATTGCAGGATGTGGCTTACGAGCTATCTAAGCAACTCTCTGTATTCGTTGGGTTAATTATCACTAACTGCATCATCATGGGCCGCGCAGAAGCCTTTGCGATGAAGTATCCTCCGCACTTAGCTGTGGTCGATGCCGTGGGTAACGCGGCGGGTTATGGCCTAGTGCTGATCAGTGTGGCCTTTGTGCGTGAGCTATTAGGCACGGGCAATCTATTTGGGCATAGCGTGTTGACTACGGTTGAAAACGGCGGCTGGTACTTACCTAACGAGATGTTTAAGTTGCCCCCAAGCGCCTTCTTCCTGATTGGCCTGCTGATCTGGACCATTAACGTGATCCAGCGTAAACGCGGTTAAGGAGCGGATATGGAACACTATATTAATCTGTTTATACAGGCCACTTTCTTAGACAACATGGCGCTGTCGTTCTTCCTCGGTATGTGTACCTTCTTAGCGGTGTCTAAAAAGGTGTCGACCGCTTTCGGCTTAGGCGTTGCGGTTATCGTGGTGATGACCTTAGCCGTGCCCTTAAACCAACTGATCTATGCAAAGGTATTAGCACCGGGCGCATTGGCTTGGGCGGGTATGCCTGGCATCGATTTAAGCTATCTGCAACTGATCACCTTTATCGGTGTGATTGCGGCCTTAGTGCAAATCCTTGAAATGTTTTTAGATAAATACATTCCAAGCCTGTATGACTCCCTCGGGATCTTCCTGCCACTGCTCACCGTAAACTGCGCGATTTTTGCCGGGGTGATTTTTATGGCTAACCGTGATTACAACTTTGCCGAATCGGCGGTGTTTGCCATGGGTTCGGGCACGGGTTGGGCGTTGGCGATTGTGATGCTGGCAGGGCTGCGTGAGCGGATGAAGTTCCATGCGATTCCCGAAGGCTTACAGGGGATTGGTATCACCTTTATTACCACAGGGTTGATGGCACTTGGCTTTATGTCTTTCTCGGGGATCTCGCTGTAACGCGTGGCTGAGAAAGTAAAACCGCATTCTGTTTAGAAAAAGGGTTATCGAATGGAAATGGCAATAGGCATAGGCATGTTCACCTTAGTGGTGTGCCTACTGGTGATAGTAATCCTTATCGCCAAAAAGAAATTAGTGACTACCGGTGAGATCACTATCGGGATTAACGACGACGCCGAGAAAAGCATTAAAGTTGCTGCGGGCGACAAACTGCTTGGCGCCTTAGCGAGTAAGAATATTTTTATTCCCTCGGCCTGCGGCGGCGGCGGTACTTGCGGCCAGTGCCGAGTGAAAGTCAAATCGGGCGGTGGTGATATTCTGCCCACAGAACAAGGGCATATCACTAAGAAAGAAGCCAAAGAAGGCTGTCGTCTCGCCTGCCAAGTGGCGGTGAAGACCGATATGGAACTTGAGCTGGAAGAAGAAATCTTCGGCGTGAAGAAGTGGCAATGTGAGGTGATCTCAAACGATAACAAGGCCACCTTTATCAAAGAGTTACTGCTAAAACTGCCCGAAGGTGAAGACGTGCGCTTTAAGGCGGGTGGCTATATTCAAATTGAAGCGCCTGCCCATGTGGTGAAGTACGCCGACTTTGATATTCCGGCTAAGTACCGCGACGATTGGGAAAAATACGGTCTGTTCGACTTAGTCTCCACCGTTAATGAAGATGTGCTGCGCGCCTATTCAATGGCGAACTATCCCGATGAAAAGGGCCGCATTATGCTTAACGTGCGGATTGCCACGCCACCATCGGCCAATGTGCCACCGGGTAAGATGTCTTCTTACATCTTTAACCTCAAGGCGGGGGATAAGGTGACTATTTCTGGCCCATTCGGTGAGTTCTTTGTGAAGGATACCGATGCAGAGATGGTATTTATCGGCGGTGGTGCGGGCATGGCACCGATGCGCTCACATATTTTCGATCAGCTAAAGAGTAAAAAGACCAAGCGTAAGATGAGCTTCTGGTACGGCGCCCGTTCGACCCGTGAGGTGTTTTACCAACATGATTTCGATGCATTAGCGGCTGAGAATGACAACTTTGTTTGGCATGTGGCGCTGTCGGAGCCGTTACCAGAGGATAACTGGACGGGGTACACTGGCTTTATCCATAATGTGATTTACGAAAATTACCTTAAACATCATAAGGCACCAGAGGATTGCGAGTACTACATGTGTGGCCCTCCAATCATGAACTCCTCGGTGATCCGTATGCTTGAAAGCTTAGGGGTCGAGCCTGAAAATATCCTGCTCGATGACTTTGGTGATTAAGCGGTAAGTGGTAAGTGGAATAGAAAATCGCGTTAGGCACAGCTAGTACAGCTAAGTCTAACGCGATTTTTGTTTATAGGGCTTTTAGTTGGCTTTGATATCTAGCTAAAGGATTTACCGCCATGGTGGCTTAAATAGCTCACCATACGCTGACTTTCAGTGGTATAGCATCCCATGCGAAACTCTCCTTGCCAGTAAGCAATATCGAGCGGACGATACCCCAGCGCATTTGGATGATTCACATCGGCACCCGCATCCACTAATAGTTTGAGCAGTTCAAAAGACTGTAGATCACAGGCATGCAACAGTGCCGTCATCCCATTCTTATCAACGCCTTCAAGATCAGCGCCATTAGCAATAATGCGCTTAACCGCAAGTGTATCCTTGGCTTTAACTGCATGGATAAGTTCAGTGCTCATAGGGATATTTAACCTAATGATTTATTGGTTATTCGAGTCTTTGATGGTGCGATTTTTTGTAAAAAAAACAGCCAATAAGAATACATATAAAAGCAGAGTATAAAATGTGGTTGAATTGCCCCATATCGATTGAGTTAGAAAATCATAAGTTGGCATTGATATGTGTACCACTAGCCAAATCATGGCATCTTTATCTGCTAGATAGTCTGCCAATAGAAGTAATTCACCAAGTTTTGGGTGAAAAAAACTGATAGCACCGCGAACGATAAGAACATATGCCGTGACTATGAATATCACCGTAAACATTCTTTTTAATCGTGCAATATATAAATTTTTAATTTGCGATTGATTAATTTTCTGCTTGGTAGCCATGTCACACTTGCTTGTTAGTATTTTTATGTTCAAAGCCTCTAACAATGACATATGCGATAAGGGCAAATATAAATACGATAAGGTACATCCATGCAATACTTTGCAACGTTTCAATAATCGTCCGATAAATCTCAATAGTCCAACGTTCTAGTGTTAACTGAAGAATCTCTACATCTTTATGTCGAGCGGTAATGTAACGCTCTAAATCATAAATCCTAACGCCACCAGAGATGCCCACAACATATGTGGCAAAAATGATGTATTTTTGCCAAGCGGCACTGATTGAATCTTGAATAATTCGAGAAAATATTTCGCCTAATGGTTTTTTAAAAATTGAAACAACCAGCAATGAAACAGTTATAGATAGTGCAAAGGTAATAAACAGTAATGTAAAAAACATGCTCTCTCCTTAGAACAAATATTCAAATTGAAATCTTTACCTGTCATTTAAAATCAACAACATAATCTGTTTTATACTTACGTTCAAGCGAATAGTTATTGAGGTTGCTCTAAAGATAGGTGCCGAGTGGCAATCAAGGTTTGTGAATGACTTTATATTTAAAACTCAATCCATACTTTGATTGCTCATCTCAAACGCCGCAACACTATGAAAACTTATGATAAGCTGGCCGCTTTCTAATCAGGCAATATTTGCCTAATTAAGTTAAGGATAACCCATGCGTTTGAGTGTTATCGGCTCCCTGCTATCGGGGTTGTTATTATTCCCAAGTGCCAATAGTGTTGGTGAGTCGTTTGAAACTGCGATTGTGTCGGAAAGCGCGCAAGGCGGTCAGTCAGTTAAGCTTGAAAGCCAAACTGCATCTTCAGAATCTAAGCTTGGGGAGATTAAGAGCTTAATCCAAGCCGCGATCAAGGATTCGCCGCAGCCATTGAGTGGCAGTGTTATCCTGCTTGAGCGGGGTAAGCCGCTGTTTGAATTGCAAAAGGGTGAAGGTATTAGTAAAGATTCGCGCTTTGTGATGGCATCGCTCTCTAAACAAATCACTGCAACCTTGATATTACAGGCGGTTGATGCGGGGAAACTCGATTTAACTCAAACGCTTAATCATTACCTTTTTGGTGATGCGAAGGGAGATAACAAGGCACTAAAAGCCGTTGTGGCGGGCACAAATTCAAGTGCAAACGCTTTAAATCCCAGTCGTTATGACGCGCGGATTACGCTGCATCAACTGCTGACGCATACATCGGGTGTCGATAAGCTAGGTAAGGCCAATCGATTTGAACCGGGTAGCCAATTTGAATACTCCAACTTTGGTTATTCACTGCTTGGGCAAGTGCTTGAAAAGGTCAATCACCAACCCTTTGCCGAGCAGGTGACGCAATTTGCTGCGCGATACCAGCTTAATGGTTTGAGTGCAGAGCTGGGTAGTCTTGAGGTGATTCACACCAAAGTGCCTTCACTCGCCGTTGGTTTACAGGAAAGCGAAGTGATTGCACCAGCTGAGCTGGTAATTGATGAAGCGTTATTGCCCGCTGGTGGATTAATTGCCTCGGCGGCCACTTATGCCGACTTTCAGCAGCAATTACATGCTGGCAAGTTGTTGAGTCCAGAGAGTTATCAAAGGATGACAACGGCGTATACCGAGATCCAATTTTTGTGGCCGAATATGCGTTATGGTTATGGAATAAGGATCAATAAGGACGATGGCCTCGTCGAATACAGTCATACGGGCTATTTAACTGGTTATATGTCGATGACACTGCATTATCCTGAATTTAATTTGGATTTGGTGATGCTGGAAAATCTATCGCTAAATCTTAATGATCGCGCTCGAGTATTTGAACTGCATAATCAGATCCGCCAAATTATCCGTAGCCAGTTGCTGCTTGCTAAAGCATCTAATGTTTAAACCTCTGATGTTTAAGCTTTAGCTGTCGCCATTATGTTGGCAAATAGACTGCTAAGTCTGCTGATGCGTGGTTAGGCTTAACCTTGAAAGTATAAAGCCCCTTTAAGTGACGATATAAAAGGGGCTTTATCTTGGGTTGCTAGCTAAGGTGCTAACTGTTACCAAAAGCGCTTTCTTAGCGCAGTTTCGATTTCAATTTCTACCCTAAAGTATTGCAAAATCGTCCAAATGGAATCGACTAAGGCTTCGGTAAGCGCGGGGTAATCATCCTCGATAATCCCGTTAATTTCTTCGACGGTTTCATCGATATATTCCTGAACCCCTTCTTCAAATTCGGCTTTTGTCGCTTGATTGCGGAAAAAGCTAAAGTTGTCGAGCTTTTCAATCAATAGTTCCACCTGCTCTTTAACCGAGTTTAACTGTTCAGCCGTGATGCTTGGATCGCTGGCTATCGGCTTAAAGAATTGCTGTACTTTGCTTTTGAGATCAAATAGCGTCGGGATTTGGCTTCTATCCACCGCCGCATCACTAACCTCTAATCTGGCTTTATGAGTATGTGCGGGGTTTGGCGCCTCCACATGGGTTGTGCCACATTCAAGCGTAAGCGACGCGACTTCAGGCTTCACTACGTGATGGTCGATAACTGTGGGGGCTGGTGGTATTTCACGCCCTAGTTTCTGTAATAGCCGACGTTGGAAATAACTTTGTGGCTGAGCTTTACTCAGAGCTTGCTCAAGTTGGGACTCACTGTAGGGGACGATTTGCAGTAGTACTTCGAAAATCTCTTTATATTCCTGCTCCATCGTCACGCTTAGCGGGCTATTACCGACACTATTCGTTACGGTTAAGTCAGCGCCATATTGCTGTAACAGTCTTAAGATCCGCACCGCCGTTGACTCAAAGCGAGGAAACTCAATAGAACTGCCGCCCATCACGGCGCAAAGGGCTGGGGTGGTGTCTTCGGCATTGATGGCATTGGGGTTGGCGCCATGTTCGAGTAACACTTCAACGCAGGATTGTGCGCCGTAATAGCAGGCACACATCAGTGGCGTAAATTGTTCATCTACTGAGAATTCTTCAATTTTGGCTCCGTGGCGTAGTAATAGTTCCACGGTATTACGCCGCATCGGGCCAGTGATTTGGTCCCACCAGTAGGTCGAAATCGCCTTGTGCAGAATAGGCGAATTATCATGGCCGCAATGGGTAAAAATATCCCCGCCTTGGTTAATCAGCCATTCAAGTACTTGGGTTCGACAGGCGATGGCCGCAGCGGACACATAGTTAGTGTTGTAGATATTGGTAAGGCTTAAATCGAGTCCCTTGGTGAGCAGATATTCCATCACTTGGATAAGTGTGGCTTGATCTTCTTTACCCGAACCACGTTGGCAGATAGTCAGCAAGCTTGGTTCATCCACTGCACCAAATTTTTTATTGATATCCATACCATATTTTATGAAGAGGTCGAGAAACTCCGGCAGAAAGGTTTTCTTCTCGACCATTGGATAAACCAATAGTCGCAAGTTCGACCAGGCCAACATTTCGTAGGGTTTACCCACATTCATAAATACAGAATTGGGATCCGCGCCATATTTGAGCAACAGCTCTAGTGCTTGATAGATATATTCCCGTTGATTCACATCGGTAAATTGGGCGTTATTAATAAATTGGTTGAGCACGGGGGAATGGTCGGCGTCAGGCGGTGTCATCCTATAGATGCGATTGATATCGACGGTCGCCTTAATCAATTTTTCGATAATTCTGAGGTCAAATTCTGAGGTCAATGCCGCGTAGAGCAAACTTTTAGCGTGGGAGTCGGCTTTGAGCTGCGGATAATGATCTAGCAGATATTCAGTGTATTGTTGTGATTTAGCATAGACACAGAGTTCGAGTAAATTGGCGTCATCCCAAAAGCTGCTATCGTTGGCCATAATATAACGGGACTTTTTAAACTCAGGATAGCGTTTTACTAATGGCGCGAAGGCTTCAACTCCCCAAAAGTCGCTGGAAAAAATAATCTCTTCAATCAGGCTTAATTGGCCAATGTCCAAATAAAGATCTTTATTAATGATATGTAAAAAGACATCTTTACTGCGCTCAGCATAAAGGATTTCTAAGGGATGATTTAACTCGCCATTGGTCCAAAAACTCACTGAATGATTGATATCCAGCCCCAGTTCAAGCAAGAGGTCGATCATGGCAATACGCTGACTGTCTTGGTAGATATACTGAGGATTTGGATGAAATAAGTAGTTTAACCAGCAGTTATTAAATTGATTTTGATAGTAAACGTTAGCACCAGCCTTGAGGTAGAGCTTTACCAACTCAGGATTATTAAACTCAATTGCTGCGTGCAGGGCACTAAAGCCATTGCATTCAATTTGAGCGCCATTATCCAGCAGATATTGTATCAATTCGAGGTCAGATTCAGGGCTACGAGAAAGCGGGACTAACACATTACAGGGGGAAATATCGGGATCAATAAAATTAATATCACCGCCATTGGCGAGGTACTTATTAATTTTTTGAATTTTCTTGGCTGTAGACAGCTCGTTATTAACACATATTTCCCGCAGGGTGAGATTATTATCACCAAAAATCCAATTTAGCATGGGCTTCCCTATTTAATGCTTTAACAATAATGCAGCAAAATCATTTCAAATAAACATCATTTAACTGAATGATTTTATGTGTATTTTAATATGGTTAGCCACTAAAACTCTATGCTAATAAGGAGAATTAAAGACTGATTTTAGTTGAATAAGTGATTAACTGTGTTGGTTGGCATTGATTGCCGCTTATTATCAGGCAGGATGTTTAGCGAAGAATATAGCGGGGATTTACTCGGTTGGCAGACCATCCGTGGTCTGCTAAATGGAATTATTTAGGTTGCAATGGTAATAACATCGGGATCTCACAGGCATCGTGGCCGGTATTTCCTAGTGGTGCGCTCAGAGGGTAAAAGCCTAAGTGTTCATAGAGCTTGAGTGCTTCTTTTAATATCGCAGTCGTTTCTAAGTAGCAGCTTTGGTAACCCGTTTGACGGGCAAAGTCGAGAGCGAGTAGTGCTAAACGTTTAGCTAAGCCTTTACCGCGGATTTCAGGCATAAAGTACATTTTTTGTAGTTCACAAATGCCTGCATTATTGGCAAGTGGGGCAATGCCTGCACCACCAACGACTCTACCTTCATATTCAACAACCCAATATTGAGCACCCGCTTGCGAATAAATCTGACTTAAACAATCTAAGGTCGGGTCGGCCACGCTATAGCCTTTATCTGCGGTCAAACCATATTCGGCAGATACATCGCGGATAACTTGGGCTATGGCGGCATCGTCGGCGGCAGAGGCTGCACGAATAATATAGCCCGATTGCTGTTTGGCTTTATGTATTGCTTGGTTGTACTGCATCAGCGCCTGCTCAATATGTTGAATTTGATCAGGTGTGAGTTGCGCTAAGATTTCTTGAAAAAGCTGATTTTGTTGGTTATCGAGTTTTGCAAGTAACTTTTTACCCGCGCTCGTCAGTTGTACGACAAGGCAACGACTATCCTTAGGGTGCATTTGGCTCTGGGCGAGATGCTTATCGATTAAGTGCTTTATTGCTCGGCTAGCATTGGATTTATCAATACTTAGTTTGCTGGCGAGATCTTTAATGGTTTGCGGTTGATTACCGATCTCAAGCAAAGCATGGGCTTGCACGGGGGAGAGAGGTAAATCACCGACTGCTGCGTTAAGCATGCCTAAATGCCTCACCATATAGCGAGAGAGCTGCCGGAGTTGGCTAGATGAGTCTAAATCATTTGCCATAGTTTAATTAAACGCCTTTACGTTATGCAACGTTGAGCCTGACGAGTATTGCAAGCTGGTGGGCTAGCTAGGCTTATATCGCATAATTTAGTTGCAAGTTACAACTAAATTAGCGGGCTTTGCGTTGTTTTGCAATATTTTATTAACAAATTTATAGGTAAATCTCGGGATTTAAAAACGGCGCCATCGCGAGGATGATCGCTTGGGTATAATTGCTTTCACGAGTAGCGTGGCCGTGGGTGAGCAGGCCTATTGCGCCACCTTTTTGTTTGATATTGACAGTATTAAACAGTCTATCTATCACATGACCCAGCTCTTCACCCGCTTCAAGTGCCTGATAAACCTGCATCGGCAGCGGTAACAGTGCGCCACGGCCAATGCTTAAGCGTTGCTGGTGAGCAATTGCAATATAGGCAAAGGTTGCTGGGCCAAACTCGAAATGGTCGACGCCGCCTTCCATCGCAAAATAATAATCAGCTTCGGTATGTCGTTGGCAATAGTTAACGCGATTCACTGCACCTTGGCGGGTATCGCTATCTGTCATGGGCTGGGCGGGGACGCCAGAAGGTGCGTCCATGCTGAGGGTTTCAATCTGGTATTCAGGAAACAGCAGCTTCATCGCATTGGTCGCAGCATTCACTTTGACGGGGTTTTTCGACCCAACGATTACCTTGATAATATTTTGTTGCATATAAGTTATTTATTTTGATTTTTAAAGTGGACGCTCATATGGATCATTGCTTAAATGGTCGGAGGTGTCTCGCCTATGGGTTTTCTATTCTGCCATATTCATTGCTATGACTCAGTAAAAACAGCTCAGTAAAAGCAAATGTTTGGGGAGCAAATAGCCATAGCCGAGCATCAGGAAGCGACATGCCATTATTGCTCCTTCAGTAAGTTAGCTGATTTAAGCAGTAAAGCGATGTCATTGAAGGAACCAAAATTAAGAGATAATAATAATGAAATTCAACAAACTCATGATCGCGATGGGGATGGCCTGCGGGGTGATGCTCACAGGCTGTAACGATAGCGAAGATAGTACTCCACCTACCGAACCTGAAACCCAACTGCAAACCTTTGCCCCTAATGGCTTACTCAAAGCCAATATCCGACGAACCACCTACGGCGTACCCCATATCCAAGCCGACAATTTAGAAAGCCTAGGTTTTGGTAGCGGTTACGCACAAGCGCAGGACAACCTCTGTGTACTCGCCGATGGTTTTATTAAGGCGAATTCCCAGCGCTCTATGTACTTCGGCCCCCATGCGTCGATAGATTTCACCACAGGGCTACCTACCGCCGAAGATAATGGCAACTTAATCTCCGACTTTGCCTACAAAGCCTTAAAAATCCGTGCGCAAGCCGAAGCTAAGTGGCCGCAGTTTAGTGAACGCTCTCGTGCATTAATCCAAGGTTTTACCGCGGGTTATAACCAGTATCTTGCGGATGTGGAGGCGGGTAAACAAACAGCAGAACCTTTCTGTGGCGGCCAACCTTGGGTAAAACCTATCGTGCCTGAAGATGTGGTCACTTATTTGTTTTCCATTGCATTGTTACCCGGAGCGGCTAACTTCCTCGATTTGATTTTCTACGCTAATCCTGGGGATGCGCAGGAATATATGCCACGTATCGTGGGGCCTGCGCCAAGCCAAGAGCAGACCGCGTTTGTTAGCGATATGCAGTCTAAATTGATAGCCCGTGCAGCCCGTATTACCACGCCAGAAACCAATCCTCGGGATTTAGGATCTAACGGCTGGGGACTGGGTAAAGATAAGACCGAAAATGGTCGCGGTATGGTGCTGGGCAACCCGCATTTCCCGCACACGGGTAACCTGCGTTTTTGGCAATCCCATATTACCATCCCTGGGCATTTAGATATGATGGGGGGCTCGCTGGTGGGGATGCCTGGCCCGATCAATATAGGTTTTAACAAAGACTTAGCTTGGACTCATACCTTCTCAACCGCTGAGCATTTTGTGATGTACAACCTTGAGTTGGTCTCGGGCGATAGATTGCAATATCTGTTTGATGGTAAGCCCATGCCGATCAATAAAGAGACGGTTTCTATCATAGTGAACGCCGGTCCTGCGGGCATGTTAGTGGCTGAAAAGGATATTTACACCACGGCTAAAGGCCCTATGGTTGAGGCGCCACCTACGCTTGCGCCTTTTGGTTGGGATGATGGCAGTGCCTTTATGATCCAAGATGCCAATATGGCGACAATGGATCCTGTCGATCACTGGCTCGCCATGAACTTAGCGACCAATAAAGATGAATTCCAACAAGCCTTTAAAGATTACGACGGGGTTATTTTCAACAACACTATGTATGCCGATAAAGAGGGTAATGCCTTCTATATCGACGACTCGACAGTACCCGGTTTGTCCGAGTCTGCCGTTGTGCTGTTAAAGACTTCGCCCGATATTAAGGCGGCAAAAGAGAAAGCCGGCTTTACTATTTTGCCTGGTAATACTTCCTTGTTTAGCTTTAGTGGCCCCACGCCCTATGAACGTGCGCCTAAGCTGGAGCGTAGTGACTTTGTGCAAAACTCCAATGACTCCTTCTGGTCAACAAACTTGAATGAGCCCCTGACGTACTTCTCGCCTATGTATGGCCCAGAAGCAGGGCAATTATCGCTGCGTACCCGTATGGGATTAACGCTAATGCAGGATGCGGCAGGGAGCGATGGTAAGTTCAATCTCCAAGAGTTGGAGGCTGCCGTATTATCAAATCGTAGTTACTTGGCTGAACTGGTCTTGCCGGCATTAATTGCCCAATGTGAGGCACAAGGCAGTACGCCTGTGGTAGTGTCTGCCAGTTTATCAAAAGATCTCACCTCAGCCTGTGCGGCGTTAAAAGCCTGGAATGGTAAGCAAGATAACGACAGCAAAGGCGGCGCCTTACTGCGCGAATTTGCCCATCAGTTTAATCAAAAGACGATGCTGACCAAGGGATTTGATCCCGCGAATGCGGCGACCACTCCGAATACACTGGCTACCGACGGCGGTGCATTAGTGGCGCTTGCTCATGCGGCGCTGAATTTAGAAGCCGCAGGTTTTGCTTTAGATGCACCGCTAGGTGATGTGCAGTTTGTCGAGAAGTCTCTTCCCGATGGCACTGCCAGCGGAGCGCGTCTACCTTGGCCAGGGAGTCACAACGCTGAGGGTGGTTTTAACGTGTTTTCAACTAGCTTATCAGGCGACGATACGTTAATTCCACAACATAAATATGCGCCTCTGATGGACGTCGTTACAGGCAAAGCCATGGGTTCTGGCTTAACGGCGAAGGGATATCAAATACGTTATGGTTCAAGTTGGATGATGGCGGTGAGCTTTACCGATGAGGGCCCTGTTGCGCGCGGCATACTCACTTATTCTGAGTCGAGCAATATACTGTCGCCTTCGTTTACCGACCAAAGCAATCTGTATTCCAGCAGTAAGAGTTTCCGTCCTTTACTGTTTAAGGAAGCTGATATTGCGCCAGCCGTAGTCTCAACCACTGAGTTGGTGCTGCAAAAAGCCCAATAATGCTGCGCTAGTCGGGTGGTGATTCATTGGCCCACTTAGGTGGGCCTTTTTATTGGGTGGGCTTTTTATAGGTTGTTCAACGTTACAAAATGTAAAAATTTAACAATGCCGCTAGTGATCTAGTTCAAGTTTTTATAGTGGTTGTTTGAGCTTTGTTGTATTTATCGGTTTTTTGCGACTTAGCGCGTTTTTGTGGCTTTTATCGACGACAGAGTAATGTCGCCATTTAGGCTTAAGGGTAAATTTACTGTACTTTCTTGGTGATTAATTGTGATCACTTTGATGCGCCATTGAAAATTTATTACATAAATTCATAGATCTAGATCTCAATCCCAGCTTTATTTGAAATTCCATTACTTAAAATGGTTTTAGATCAACTTTTGCTTAAGCTTTTTCGCTATCCTTACGCCGAATTTTTTATGCGGTTTCACCGTAAGGTAATTTTACTATGCAAAAAGATGCGATCAGTGTTTTAGAAACACCTCAAAGCACGCAAGAAAGCACAACAAGACGCTTACCTTGGACGCGCCAAGATACTACTTGGATGCTGAGTTTATTTGGTACCGCTGTGGGGGCGGGCATTCTCTTTCTACCTATCAATGCGGGTATGGGTGGTTTTTGGCCCTTAGTCTTGATGGCCATCATCATCGGACCTATGACCTATTTGGCCCACCGTGGTCTTTCACGCTTTGTTTGTTCGTCGAGCATTCCTGGCAGTGACATTACCCAAGTGGTTGAAGAACACTTTGGGATTGGCGCGGGCAAGGCGATTACGCTGCTCTATTTTTTAGCGATCTATCCGATTGTGCTGATCTATGGCGTGGGGATCACTAATACTGTTGATAGTTTTATCGTCAACCAATTGGGCATGGCATCACCGCCGCGTTTTCTGCTTTCTGGTATCTTGATTTTCGGCATGATGGCCGTGATGGTAGCCGGTGAGCAATTTATGTTGAAGGTGACTCAACTGCTGGTATATCCGCTGGTAGGAATTTTGGCCTTTATGTCTTTGTATCTTATTCCTGAATGGAAAATGGATGCACTGCAAGTTGTGCCTGAAACCGGCGCCTTTTTAGGCACAGTATGGCTAACCATCCCTGTACTGGTGTTTGCCTTTAACCATTCTCCGGCGATTTCGCAATTTTCGGTTTCCCTTAAGCGCGACCATGGCGGCAATGCCGCACGTAAGGCCGATGTGATCCTGCGTAATACATCGATGATGCTAGTCGGCTTTGTGATGCTATTTGTGTTCTCCTGCGTGTTGTCATTGTCGCCTGAACAATTGGCCGAAGCGAAGGCAAAGAACCTGCCGATTTTGTCCTATTTAGCAAACGTGCATGATAGCGGTTTTGTCAGTTATTTCGGGCCTTGCATTGCCTTTATCGCGATTGTTTCTTCCTTCTTTGGTCACTATATGGGCGCAACTGAAGGTATGAAGGGCATTATTGTTAAGCAATTACGCTCAAGCAATAAGCAAGTCTGTGACAATAAGCTGAACAAGTTTATCCTCGTGTTTATGTTTGCCACCATTTGGGGCGTTGCGATTAAAAACCCAAGTATTCTGGGAATGATTGAGGCGCTAGGCGGCCCAGTGATTGCGGCGATTTTGTACTTAATGCCAATGTATGCTGTGTATAAAGTGCCGGCACTAAAAGCTTATCGTCACCGTATCAGCAATGTGTTTGTGGTGATTGCGGGTTTACTGGCGATGACGGCGATTCTATTTGGTCTACTCAGTTAAGACTGAAATATATAAGCGGTTTAAATGAAAGGATCGAGCATTGCTCGATCCTTTTTTATTACTTTTCTTCGTACATCAGATAGTAACTCTGCTTCATCCCTAAGGCTTGGTAGGTTTGCTGGGCTGCGAGGTTTTCCTGCTCGACATATAAACGGAAGCTGGCGGCGCCACCATTGGCCTCGGCCAATTGTTTTACCTCAGCATAGAGTCTGCCATAAATCCCCTGACGGCGATTTTGCGGGCGAATATATACGCTTTGGATCCAGTAGTAATCTTTGGCTCGCCAGTCGCTCCACTCGAAGGTCACCATCAGCGAACCGACAATTTCTCCTTCGATTTCAGCCACCAGATAAAAGCCTTTTTCGGGATGATTAAGTAGGGTATTGACGCCTTTGATAAGCGTGGTTTCATCTAAGGCAAGACCTTCTGTCTCTTGCGCCATTGCCTGATTAAATTGGACTAGGGCGCTAAGATCTTGCACTTTAGCTTTACGGATCAACATTTAACAACTCCTCGGCGGTTAATGGCATTTACCGCTCTTGTGTTTGGGATGACGCTGATGTATCGGGATGAGTTAGGCATACACTGTAGCACGGAACCTCCCACCAGAACGAGTGAGCACAGATCCCTATCGCCCTTTAATTGCGGCTAAATTTTGTACGACTAAAGTCTAATCTGCTAGGCTTGAATAAGGTTTTCACTAGCAGAAGTGGCGCGATTATGGGATTCGTTAAATCAACTCGTCGGTTTAAACCAATATTCTTACAACCTTATGATGCTCATAAAGATCTTCAAGTTAACCATGGGATGCACTTTATGCTAACTTTAGTTACCTTTGGCTTATGGGGGCTGGTTTGGTGGTATTTGATCCTCAAATCTCAGGGGGAAAATCAGTCACTCTTTAGCGGTTTCGATGATGACTACTGGAGCTACCTTATTGAGCGTGAGCAGCCGCCAGCATCGTTATATCGTCAACGTTTTGCTCCGTCAGACAACACGGCGCAATTCGAGGCCTAAGCAATGCTTTAGCTGGATTTTGCCGCGGTTGATATCAACGTGATATAGATCATCCTTAAAGTTTTATTGCTTATGGTAGACTCGGCGGCTGGCTAATTGAAGGTTAGTCCCGCCAAGGATAAGGCTTTGCCCTATCATCATTTCAAATTCAAGGTTATAAACATGTCAAAACAAAGGTCATCAGCCTTAGGCCGGATCTGGTCTGCTTGGATGTCAGTGCCCCTGTGGCTACAAATTTTCGTTGGTATGGTGCTCGGGATTCTGGTGGGGGTCACTTTAGGCGAGCAGGCTTCCTACCTAAAACCTATTGGCACGCTGTTTGTGAATACCATCAAAATGCTGATTGTGCCTTTAGTCTTTTGTTCCTTGATTGTTGGTGTCACCTCAATGGAAGATACCGCCAAAATGGGCCGGATTGGTTTTAAATCCTTTGCGTTTTATCTCTGTACGACGGCGATTGCGATAAGCCTAGGCTTAGTGGTGGGCTATGTGATTCAGCCTGGTGCGGGTGTTCCTTTGTTGCAACACGAGGCGGTAAGTACGGCCAAAGAAGTACCCTCGGTGATGCAAACGCTTATTGATATAGTGCCCACCAACCCCGTAGCTGCATTGGCGAGTGGCCAGATCCTACAAGTCATTGTGTTTGCCGTGGCACTTGGGATTGCATTGGTATTGATTGGCGACCATGGCAAACCTGCGATTAAGGTGTTTGAGAGCCTTGCTGAGGCCATGTACAAGTTGACCGATATGGTGATGAAGCTTGCGCCCTATGGTGTGTTTGGTCTGATGGCATGGGTTGCGGGTGAGTATGGCATCGATATGCTATGGCCACTGATTAAAGTCATTATTGCCGTTTATATTGGCTGTATTATCCATGTGTTAGGTTTCTACAGCATAGTGCTGCGCCTATTTGCCAAGCTTAATCCGTTGCATTTTTTTAAGGGGATCAGCAATGCGATGGCGGTGGCATTTACCACCTCAAGTTCGGCAGGCACTTTACCTGCAAGTATGAAATGTGCGAGCGAATATCTTGGGGTAAACAAGAAGATCTCCAGTTTTGTATTGCCCTTAGGCACCACCATCAATATGGATGGTACAGCCCTATACCAAGGCGTGACCGCGCTGTTTGTGGCGCAGGCCTTTGGGATTGATTTAACGTGGGTCGACTATCTAACGATTATTTTAACCGCGACGTTAGCCTCAATCGGCACCGCGGGGGTACCGGGCGCAGGCTTAGTGATGTTGACTCTAGTGCTCTCGACTGTGGGCTTACCCTTAGAAGGTGTAGCCTTGATTGCGGGGATTGACCGCATTTTGGATATGGCGCGAACTGTTGTGAACGTCTCTGGTGACTTAGTGGCGACGACTGTAATTGCCAAATCGGAAGATGAACTCGACGTTGAGCATTACAATGCTGATATGGTGCAGAGTGCCGTGATTGCAGAGCAAAATGCCGCAAACGAAAGTGCTGCGACTAAGAGTTAATCGATCGAGTTAAGATTTGATTCGAATAAAAAACCGCCAATAGGCTAATGCCGATCAGTTAAGACAGATCGCTTGACGATCTCGCTGAAAAGATCAAAATCCGATGACCTCATGTCATCGGATTTTTTATGCAACTCTCAGAAGCACTCGCCCGTA
>NZ_JAMDJP010000039.1:0-38607 GCF_023475945.1 Shewanella sp. 8A | reverse complement strand
CCCTTGCCATTCGCTAGTAGTTAACGTTTAATAACAGGATGTTATTGAACGGTGACCTTCCTACAGAGGACTTTCACCTCATTAGTTCATGCCCATGCTGGGCGTACACAATGCGCTCAAATCGCTCACTTCGTTCGCTGGGACGGGCTAAAGCCCGCCCCTTAGCTTAATCGTTAATCCATAGAAATTTTTATCCGAAATTCACCTGATACAACCGATGACCTGACACGCTTTTGTCCAAAAGTGAGTTGCGTATTGTCGAGTATGAATAAGTCGGCTTAATTCAATGGTGCTACAGGCGTCATTTCTATCCCACGAAAGAGCTGATAGCGGTCGATATCATCGTCTAAATATTGGATATTTTGCGTCCACTGCCATGCGCCTTGGGGCGATTTAGCTTCGAATAACAGTTGGATTAAGGCGGCGCGCGCATTCACGACTCCCTCGCCCAGCAGGGAATAATCACCATTTTGTTGATATAAACTAAAGAGTTGCTGCTTCTCCTGCGAGACACCGTCGTAGTAGGTTAACAGCACTTGCTCGCCTTGCTCCCGAAACCACCAAGTCTCACTGTAGGGAGCGTGCGTCCCAACACTCACGGAGAGGATCAACTGCCGCTGATCATGGGAGCAGAAGCCATTGACCGTCACTTGTCTAGGGGTGTCACTTGCCTTAGCAGCATTGCCCTGCCACTGCCCCACCATTTGCGGGCAAAAGGCTTTAAAACTGATCTTAGCGGCTTGTGCAGGAAAGATAGCCAAGCAGCCCAAGGCGAGCATCAATACATTTTTGATCAATAGCTTGCCCAGTTTTTGCGGGATGATTAACGCCATATTCGAGTCCTATTTCAATCTTCCAATACATTAGCGTTAAAACACCTTAGCCACAAATACGCCATAACACTTTGCGCCATACCCAACATACCTTGCCATCAAAATGTCCTCAGTGGTTACAGTTACTTACATAAAAGTCACTCTTGCCACCGATAGACTCAGTTTGATTTCATGCTCAGTTTCTATACTGTGATGTTTTACGGGAAAAATAACGATAACACTCTGAATGATAAGGAGACATCTAGTGAAGAAGGCAGGCATTTTACTGCTTAGCTTACTCATGCCTTTCAGCACGGCATTTGCAGAAGCAAGCAAACCACTCTCAGTCGAATTACTTTGGCAACTCAAACGCATAGGTAGCCCAGTGGTGTCATCCACGGGCGAGCATATTATTGCGCCTGTGACTGAGTACGACCTTAAGGAAGACAAGGGTTCAACCCAACTGTGGCGCTTCGACGGTGAAGGTAAAAATAACCGTGCGATTACCGCCAAAGGCTTAAAAGTCAGCGAGCCGGTGTTTTCGCCAGATGGTAAAACCTTGGCTTTTATCAGCGAACGTAACGATGATGACGCGGGCCAAATTTACCTGTTACCTATGGATGGCCCAGGTGAAGCCAGCAAACTCACGGATATCCCCACCGGCGTCAATGGCATCAAGTGGGTTGGCAAGCATTTGTATTTTATTAGCAATATCTTTCCTGAACAGAATTGGGAGCAAATGAAAGCCCAGCTCAAGACAGATAAAGATAATAAAGTCTCCGCCCGCCAGTGGAATGCACTGCCCTATTCGCAGTTCGATCATTGGTTAGATGAGCGCCGTCAGGCCCATGTATTTAGGATCCCTGCCACAGGCGGCGCGGTTGAAGCCGTGACTCAGCCTTTAGGCCATGAACTGCCACGCTCAAGCCAAAGCAGTTCAAGTTATGATATTTCCCCCGATGAACGCTTAATCGCCTTTAGCGCCTATGGTTCTGATAATCGGGTTGATCCTAAGTTAGATTTGTTCCTCGCCACCATCGGCGGCAACAAGGCTGAAAACATCACTCCAGAAAACCCCGCGCCGGATCTCAATCCATCCTTTAGTCCTAACGGCAAAACCCTGGCCTTTACGCGCCAAAAAATCCCAGGATTTTATGCCGATACCGCAAGGCTAATGCTGCTGGATGTAAGCAGTCGCAAACTCACCACGCTCACCGCGGATTGGGATCGCTCAGTGTCTGACTTCAACTGGACACCCGACAGCAAGGGCTTTTATGCCAGCATTGATGATGCCGCCACTAACCGTATTTACCATATCGATGCCAAGAGCGGTAAGGCCAAGGCCATCACCCAAGCTACCGACTTTAGCCAGCCTGCTATCGCTAAAGATGGCCAGTTGATTGCGACCAATCAAAGCTTCTTGTATCCCGCGCGTTTAGTCAGCATCAATCCTCGCAATAGTAAAACCGAGCGTTTAGAACAGTTTAACGACGATATTTTAAAGGATGTCGATTTAGGCAGCTATGAGTCGGTCACCTACAAAGGTTACCAAGGCCAAGACATTCAAATGTGGGTGCACTATCCTCCCGGGTTCGACCGCAGCAAAAAGTATCCGCTGTTTATGTTAATCCACGGCGGTCCGCACAACGCCATTAGCGATGGTTTCCACTACCGCTGGAATGCGCAAACCTTTGCCTCTTGGGGTTATGTTACCGCGTGGCCAAACTTCCATGGCTCTAGCGGTTTCGGACAAGAGTTTGCCGATGCCATTAACCCAGATTGGAAAAACAAATCCCTCGAAGACGTGCTCAAAGCCGCAGACTGGTTTAAGCAACAAAGTTGGATCGATAGCGATCGTATGGTTGCCGGTGGTGCCAGCTATGGTGGCTACTTAACCTCGATTATTTTAGGCCAGCCGCATCCCTTCAAGGCGCTGCTAATCCACGCCGCGGTATACGACATGTATTCACAAATGTCGGCGGACTTTGCCGTCCACAGCACCCGCTTTGGTAACTACTGGGATAATCCTGAGCTGTATAAAGCCATTTCGCCCCATTACTTTGCCGCCAACTTTAACACTCCAACCTTAGTCAGCCATGGGCAACTCGATTACCGCGTGCCTGTCGGCCAAGGTTTTGAGCTGTTCCGTACCCTGCAAACCCGTAATGTTGAATCGCGGATGATTTATTTCCCCGATGAAAACCATTGGATTATGAAGCCCAACAACTCCATCTATTGGTATAACCAAGTGAAAGATTGGATGGCTCACTACGCCAAGCCCGGTGCGCAATAACATCTAGAATCTAGAACCTAGAACCTAGAACCTAGAACCTAGAACCTAGAACAGAAAAACAAAAGGTCTGCACTATGCAGACCTTTTTATTGGGCGAAATAGACTAACGCCAGTGGTTATTGACCAAAACCCACCGCATTAATATCAACGGTTTGCACTTGGCCATACTTGGCCGCGATAGGCGCAATCTTGCTGGCGTTGCCGATCAGCACAAACTGTAAGTCCTTTTGCGGGAAGTAAGTTTTCACTAACCTTTGGGTCTCTTCTAAGGTTAAACCGTCCACTTTAGCTTGGAACTCGTTGATAAACTTATCATCGAAGCCGTACAGATACATGCCAGATAAGAGTCCTGCCAATTGGCCCGAGGTTTCAAACTTAGGCGGGAACTGACCTTTAACATAAGCCTTAGCCGAATCAAGAGTCGCTTGGTCGACGCCTTTCTCCCATAAGCGAGCATAGGTTTTCAGGGCTAAATCAATTGCTTCTTGAGTGGTTTCCGTCTTAGTGAAGGTGCTAATGGTAAACACACCTGCATCGGTATAAGGACTAAAACCAGAGCGAGCACCATAGGTTAGCCCCGCATTCACTCGCAGCTCATCGTTCAGCCAAGAGGTAAAGCGACCACCTAAAATAGTGTTCACGACCGTTAGCCCCACATAGTCTGGGTTATCACGGCTAATGCCTAAACCACCAATAACAAAGGTGGTTTCCATCGCATCTGGCTTATCCACCAGCAGCACTTTGGCCTGAGTTAACTTAGGTAAACCTTGGTTTAAGTCGGGCTGAACGAGTTTTTCGCTGCCTTTCCACTGGCCAAAAGTCTGAGTTAGCTTGGCCTTCATCGCCGCCACATCAAAATCCCCCACCACTGTTAATGCGGTATTGGCGGGTTGATAGTAGCTTTTATGGAAGGCGCGCAGCTGCGACACTGTGACTTGCTCAAGTGACTCACGATTACCCGATGAGGCATTACCGTAAGGATGAGCACCGAACACCAGTTTGTCGAAGTAACGACCAATCACGGCGCGCGGGCTTTCTTTATCCTGCTGTAAACCCGCAATGGCGCGCTGCTTAAGCTTGTCGAATTCTGCTGAATCAAAGTCTGGGCTTAATAGCGCGGCGCTGAATAGGCCAAGCATCACATCGGTATCTTTCGCCATAAAATCGGCGGCCAGATAACTGCCTTCTTTATCGGCTTCGGCCCCTAAGCTAGCGCCGAGAAAATCCACTTGTTGCTCAATCTCGGCCTTGGATTTACCCGCCGCGCCAAGGAGTAAACCTTGGGCGGTCATTTGGGCGATACCTGCTGTGGTGTCGTTTACCGCCCCTGCACGCACGACCGCGTTTAGGGTGATTAACGGCACTTCGCGCTGTGGCATTAAATACACTGTTAGGCCGTTATCTAGCACTAACTTGTCGTAACTTGGCATGGCAAAGCTGCCGGTATCGACGCGTTTTGATGCCGTGGTGGAGGCGCAGCCGGATAAGGCTAAGCCAGTGCCTAGGGCTAATGCGACCATTAACTTAGTCGGTTGCCAAGATGATTTGACAAAGGATGATTTGACAAAGGATGATTTGACAAAGGAGAGTTTCATTGCCATCGATTTCATTGAGAGGACTCCTCATTTGCCGCCAATACCGCGACCGTGCGATTCGATTTGCGTAAATAGGTTTGGGCAACACGTTGGATATCCGCAGGCGTTACCTTGTTATAGGCCTCTGGCGCATTAAATAACTTGTCGTAACTGCCAAAATACATTTCATAGGTGCCGATAGTGTTGGCCTTACCATTAATGGTTTCCATCGCGCGGTAAAAATCCATCAACTTGATATTTTTAACTTTATCTAGCTCTTGCTGGCTAACGCCATGGGTCGCAATGGCATCGATTTGTTCAATCAGCGCCCGCTCTAGCGTCGATGCTTTCATCTCTGGCGTAGCTACACCCATGACGTAAAAGAGATTGGGATCGACCGACATCGGCATATAGGTTTGCGCTTCTAAGGCCACTTGTTTATCCACCAGCGCTTGATATAAACGCGAGCTATTGCCTTGGCTTAAAATCGAACTTAATAAATCCAGCGCATAAAAATCTGCGTGAGTCGCTGCCGGAATATGGTAAGCCAGCATCACATTAGGCGTACTGACCGAGGCTTTTTGAACGAAGGTACGGCGCTCACCCTTTTGCTCAGGCTCCACGGTACGCACGGCCTTTGGCGGTGTTTGCGCAGGAATAGGCGCAAAGTACTTGTCGGCCAAGGCTTTTACTTGGGCAAGCTTCACATCACCCGCAATCACCACGACCGCATTGTTTGGCGCGTAATAGGTCTTATGGTATTGCACTAAATCTTCCAAGGTCCAAGCGGCGATATCCGATTCATGACCAATCACAGACCAAGAATAGGGGTGCGCTAAAAAGGCCACGCCTTTAATTTCGCCTTCGAGGGTATTCCAGTTAGAGTTTTCAAGCCCAGTTGAACGCTCCGACTGCACTACGCCACGCTCGCTTTCCACCATCGCGGGATTGATATCTAAGTTGGCGATACGATCAGCTTCAAGGTCGAACATGGTTTCTAGCGCATTGGCGGGAAACCAGTCGGTGTAAACCGTCATATCCTCTGTGGTGTAGGCATTGTTAGCCCCGCCCGCCGCTTCCATAGTGCGGTCGAACATCTTAGGGCCGTATTTTTTCGAGCCATTAAACATCATATGTTCGAAAAAGTGTGAAATACCGGTAATCCCCGGGACTTCGTTACGGGAACCGACTTTCCAAAATAGATACATGTTGGCATTGGGAATAGAAGAGTCCTCTAGCACCATGATTTTCATGCCGTTATCTAGCGTGAAACTCTTAATATCTTCTGCCGTGGTGGCCTGAGCTTGGCTCAAGGGATTAAAGAGTCCCATCGCCAATACCAGCGCCGATAGCGTGCGCTTCATCTTGTTCACTCCTTGCTGTAAAAATTCACATAAGAGGGCATATTGATTAACAAATCAAGGGCGAAAAGATCTTCCCACCCAATTTTTTGTAAGCTCAAGTTATACCGAAAAGCTGACGGAATAAGGCTTAAGCGGTTTATTGTGCCTTCAGTGCCGTAAGGGCAACCTTAGTCATGGCCTCAACACCAACTTTTAACGCGCTTTCATCCACATAAAATGCTGGCGAATGGTTACTGGCCGCCGTTTCAGGATCTGTGCCCTTTGGCGTCACCCCGAGGAAGAAAAACATCCCAGGGGACTCTAAGGCATAGAAGGAAAAGTCCTCGGCACCTGTGATTAATCCTGGCTCAATCAGCATCTTATCGCCGACCACGCTGGCAAGCGCGGGGCGCATACTGGCGACCAATTCGGGATTGTTCACCACTACGGGATAACCTTGATGGATTTCGGTTGTCGCGGTGGCGCCTAAGGTTTTTGCCGATAACTCGGCGATTTCGGCCAAGCGCACCTTAATATCGGCACGCATAGGCTGGTCAAAGGTGCGGATGGTGCCAATCAACTCGACTTCATCAGGAATAATATTCGAGCGAATGCCACCATTTACCGCGCCAAAACTCACCACGGCAGGCGCTTTGGTAATATCCACCTGACGACTGACAATAGTTTGCACATTGGTAATAATTTGCGCCGCGGCCACAATAGGGTCGACACCATTCCACGGACGCGAGCCATGGGTTTGGCGACCTTTCACTTTGATCGTAAAGGAATCTTCACTCGCCATTGCTGGGCCGCTGCGCACCCCAATCATGCCGCTTGGCATACTCGAGGTCACATGCATCCCAAACACTTGGTCGGGTTTACGCTTGGCAAACAGCCCTTGTTTGAGCATTAATTCCGCGCCGCCCTCTTCGCCATCGGGCGCACCTTCTTCAGCAGGCTGGAAGATAAACATCACATCGCCGGCAAGGCTATCTTTCACTTTCACTAAATTCTCGGCCACGCCCATCAGCATGGCCACATGGGTATCGTGGCCGCAGGCATGCATCACCCCTACGGTTTGACCACGATAGGTATCTGTCGCTTTAGAGGCAAAGGGCACATCGACGACTTCGGTCACGGGCAAGGCATCCATATCAGCGCGGATCGCAATCAAAGGGCCGGGCTTACCGCCCTTTAACTTTTCGCCTTTCAAGATAGCAACAACCCCAGTATGAGCGATGCCCGTTTGAACTTCTAACCCGAGGGATTTCAGATGCTTTTCGATAATCTTGCTGGTGCGAAACTCGCGATTAGATAACTCAGGATGCTGGTGCAAATCACGGCGCCAGTCGATCACCTTTTGCTCCACACTCGCCGCCAACTTAGCCGCATCGGGCTGCGCCGCATAGGCAGAACTTAAGCCTATACCCATTAAACTCAAAGTGACGATGGAAGCCAGTAAGCTCTTGGCCAATTTTGATGTACTCACACCGAATGAACTCACATAAGGTGCAAAGGATGTGGCGACAGAAGATGTTGATAAAGTGCGCGATACCGAGGATACAGTCATAGCGATAACCTATTGTTGTTTTTATAAGCTATCTAAACTACACGCACATCACAGAATTGTTAATAGATTTAATAGCAAGGCTTGTAACGAAGAATTAATGTAGGATAAACACATCATTTATGGCCGATGCTCATCCATACTTGGACGCATAAAAAAGGGCCTCCGTTAGAAGGCCCAAAGACAAGGTACTACTTAAAGGTGAAGTTTACTTATTCACATTCCATTTTTGACGTGATACGGCCATCAAGCCAAGCATCAGGATGGCAAGCCAACCCAAGCTACCGCCATCGCTCTCTTTAGTCTCTTCAACAGGTGGTGTTGGAGGCGTAGTTGGTGGCGTAGGTTCTACACCATCAGAGTTCACGACTAAGTTAAAGCTCGTTTGCACCATGTCATTTTGATAAACCTTATCAAAGGCTTTCACTGTGACAGTGGTTGTACCGTGCCAATCTTTTTCGGGAGTGATGGTGACTTGGTTACCATTAACAACTGAGGTGATATGCGCGCCTGTGACTTGGATACCATTAGCGGTATTTTCTTTGTCTTGCACTAGCACCTCAAAACTGATGCTGGTGTTTTCAGCAACAGACATATTGCCGAGTGAACCTATCGCAAGGTTTGAAGGTACTTTGAGGCTTCCGCTAGAGGTCACACTACTGCTGCCAGTGTAATCACTTTTAGCAATAATCTGCAGATCTTGACCTACCGCTTTGGCGCCAACACGAGCCGAGAATGATAGTTCGATTGCTGTCGCTTCAGGCCCAGTGTAGTTAGCACAGACCACTAAGCCTTCTGCAATTTTCTTATCCAGATCGTTAAAGGCAAAGCCATCACCGATATAACCATACGCAGGGCCAAAGGTGCCACGTGGTCCATAGTAACCATGTAAACCAATTGAGCCTAAATGCGCTTTGTTACCGGTTAATTTGTCATAGGCAAAAATAAACTCATGCTCACCAGGGGCAAAATTAAGCTGAGTTGAGGCTAATAGCTCAAAACTGTAACGGGCATCGTAATCAGGATCATGGTTAATACCAAAGGCAAAATCCTGACGCATATTGTCCCATTCAACAATCAGATAACGTCGGTCATTGGTAACAGCAAGCGATACGCCGTCCATGCTTTCGGTATCCAAATTATATTCAGGGATGGTAACACCATCTCCACGCCATAACGGAGCAATCACAGTATCGGGGAAATATTGCTCTTCCATTGGATAGTGAGCAGCCCAGAACAGTGGTAGTTGATCGAGCTGAATAAATCCACCAGGAGAAATGCTTAAGGTATCTTTGTGTGAATACTCTTCTGGATTGTTATACAGCGGGATACGATCAATACCAAATGCGCTTAATGGCACAGTTACCGTATCATTCACCCGACCAGCAATTGCCGCTTCAGACGCGATTCCAGCCTCGGTAAATAAATCCAAATAATAAGGATTTGAACCGATTGGAATTCGGCAGCTCTCATCGGTATCGCTCGTGGTGAAGAGATATTGACGTTTTTGCGCATTGCTCGCCTGTTGCATCGCTTTCAGGGTGATTTGCTGTGCAGCAACAGTCAGGCCGGCTTTAAGATCTTGGTTATTGCTGTTCGCTTTTAGCGTGTTAGGCAATAATTGCAAACCTTCGGGCAGTGTTAAGGCAATATTCACATCGCGCTCTAATCCGAGTAGGTTTGGTGCCATCAGCATCTTAACCTCAACAACATCGCCTTCTTTGGCTTGTTGTTGGCTGGTCGTGATACTGACATCATTGCCCTCATGCACTAAATGCACGGCCATTTTGCCAATGTTGCCAACGTTTTGCGCACCATTACCGACTTCAACCAAGCCGTATAAGCGATCACCCGCTTTACTGCCTGTGACAGACCAGTTCATTTGCAATTGGTAAGGATCGATACCATTGGTACTTGCTGGCCCTGTTACATTCAGTTGCTTAGTATCAGTGTCGGAGATAATCGCCAGACTCGCTTTAATGCTGTCTTTGGTATCAATCTCGTCTCCCCATGGGCGCTTAAAGTTACCTAACATCACCCAGTAACGGCCTGGCGTTGGATCATTGATCGCGCAATAGTCGGTAACATCGGTATAGGAGTAACAAATCGCCTCGTCATACCATTCCACTTTGCCGTTGCTATTCAAGTCCATACCAATATCTAAAGACGTTGATGCAGCATTATCTGCAGAGACTTCTTCCCATACGATGCGGCGAGTGCCTTCTGGTACGTCAAAGAAATGCACCGAAACACCCGGATTATTTTCCAATGTTTCAGGCTTTGTAAAGTCAACATAGGCGGCATTAAGTTTGTGCTCTGTGACTGTACCTGCGGTTAAGCCACTCACTTTGACATTCAGCGCGCTGATTTCTTTGGTCATCAACTCAGGTGTCAACATAGTGCCAGTATCGCGGTGGATTTTTCCTGCGACAATTTCAGGCAAGCTAGAGCCAGTAAAACGTGCCATTACGGGCAAGTATTGATCTGGCAAACTGGCATCCGTCGGTTTCAGGTCAATTTTACCAAACACTTCGTTTGAGGAGGAGTTAGCGTTGACAGAGGTTACATCGAGGATTTTCGCCGTTACCATAATACTTTGCTGCTCACCCGCTTTTAACTTAATCGTTTGCGGATAAACACTTAGCTCAAGGAAAGGCGCGCCTTCTGTGGTGATTTCGGTCGCACTCACGTTCCACTCACCGTCTGTCGTGGCAGTAAAGGTACGCATCCAAGTGCAGCTACTTTTACATTCCGCATTGACTAAATAAGGCACGTTTAACGCGGTCACATCGCCACCTTCCGTGGGGTTGGCGGCGCGATAATTATCACCATTTTCATCCATCACCAGACCCGCTTTTACCGCTCTGGCTACGTTAATCACTCCGCTACCCATATCGTAGAAAGCTGCATCCACTAATTTTGGCGGATTATCGTAGGTTGGAGCTTTACCTAACACGGCGGTGGTCATCAGTGCCGACTGGATCATCGCAGGCGTCCATTGTGGGTGCGCTTGGGTTAATAACGCTAAAGCGCCCGCCACATGTGGACCTGCCATAGAAGTACCACTAATGGCTTCATAATCACTCGGTGAGGGATACAAGCTAAAAGGCATTTCGTCAGAATAAGCAGCAAACACGTCCACCCCGGGGGCTGACACGTTTGGCACCATTACATTGGGGTTAGTGCTACTTGGACCACGGGAGGAGAAGTCAGCTAACACATCGGCTTCGCGCTCAGTGGTGATAATCTTACCCGCAGTGATGGTGACTTTAGGCTCTGTGGTGTTGGCAACCCATTCAACAAGCTGATTGCCTGATGCCGCGTCGATGTGCATTCCTGGGATAGGGAAAGGGTTTAAATTTAGGCTATTCGCGCCAGTACCATCGTCCCAAGATACGGCGTTATATAAAATAATCCCCCCCGCACCGCCCGCAGCAACGTTAACACCTTTCTGTACGCGAGCATTTTCACCGCGCTTACATAACACGATATCATCGCTATTGAATGTGCCAGCTGGGAAAGGAGCCAAGCACAGTGGATCACTATAGGTTGCGGCATCAACTAAACGGCCAGTGATATCTCCCGTTACGGCATAACCTGCCATTTTATTAGGTGCGTTTTCACCTGCAAAAGTGAGCGAGCCTTCAACAGGTTCAATTTGGCGACCATGGGTACTGGCAGCAACGGATGTTAACCAAGGCGAGACATGGTCGATATAGCCTGGGCCATAGCGTCCCCAGTTACCCGCCGAAGCAGCAACAGAGATCCCCGATTCACGCGCAGCTAAAAACGCCATTTCAACGGCATCGTACCAAGGCAGACTTTCAAGTCCACCGATAGAGAAGTTAATCACATCGACGCCGTCGATAATGGCATCTTCAATAGCAGCGACTAATGCATCGCCAGGACAACCACCGTAGTTTTCGCCATACGAACCACCACCGGGATAACACACTTGGTAGGCAATAATGTTGGCTCTTGGGGCAACGCCTGAAATTTCGGGGAAGACTAAAGAGGTATCAAAACCATCTGATTTTTCATCAGTTCCACTCAGTTTAAAGGGCACATTGTAGAGCACGTTACCCGCAACGGTACTGGCAGTATGTGAACCATGGCCGTTGTAATCTTCACCATTGGGTGGGCGTTTATAATCCACTTCCCACGGTGGCAGATCGGGTTGGAAAATCGGATCTTTATAGGTATCGGTAATCATATCGTAGGAACGAACACCGATAAGCTTACTGTTACACATCAAAGGATATTCTTGGCAGTCGCCGAGATAATTGCCTTCGCCTAATGGGTTGACGTGCTTATAACCGTCTGCCGAAACTGCGGCAAAAGACGGGTGATCTGAGTTAATCCCAGTGTCGATAATACCGGCAATAATGCCCTCACCACGCATCGCAACGCCGTCGGGAGTGCTCGTGCCCTGCCAAATCATATCAGCGCCAATATGCTTAGGGCCGACATCGGTGAATAATTGATATTCCTTCGCTCGAGTCACCGCTTTAACATTGGGCAGCTTAGCTACTTCAGCGGCTTGCTCCTGGGTTAACACCATGGTCATACCGTTTAGTGCCACATTAAAGCGACGCTTTATTTCAGCATCTGGAGCAACACGCTTGATTTGGCTAGCGGTTTCATTCTGAGAGCGCGTTAAAAAAGCTTGGTAGTTTTTAACGGTTTTGCTCTTTAAATCGATTGTCCCAAAACGCTCATTAGAACGTATTGCGGGCTGATTGCTACGAGGCGACGTAGCGGCAAACTCAGGTCTATCACCCTGATAAAGTGAAACAGGAGCATCCATTAATTGAATAATATAGGTATGCGTTCCATCAATGTCCTTTTCCCATGCAAATGGCGCCTTGTGGCTACTCCCATTTACAGCGCGATGGACGTTCATACCAATTTGACCCGGTCTATTAGCGCGATTCAAAGCCGGATGGGTTGGTTTATTTTTATTGGCTAATATTTGTTCGGGTGCCAGCTTGATACCAATAAGTTTTTGCTCGGCTTGGTTCCTATCTAAAGGATTGGCAACTAACGTCCCTATTCCGGTCGCATATAGCGCCGCAAAGGTCATTATGCTGATCTTCTTCAATTTCATTACTCATTCCTTGTTAGATTTATGTTGCAAATTTGTTATTTGCAGAATGAATAGTTACCGTCAGCAATACTTTAAAGCCAATGCATTTTACGTATCAGTCGATGACAAAAAACTATACGAGAACAGAGCCAAATAATTAAAAAATCAAAACAAACACTTACTCATAATTGTTAATTATTCATATGAAGATAAAGATACAAATTGTCACCAACGTCTGCTTGTCGATACTGAGCCACAAGGGTATGTTGCACATATGTTGTAATTAATTGACAAATAACTTGTGATTGAGTTTAAGCATCTTAAAAATTTCCAGATTTTAGCCAAAGAACGTAATTTTCAAAAAGCTGCCCAAAAATTAAATCTTGCTCAACCTTCATTAAGCCGAAGCATTCAACGACTCGAACATATACTGGGTACAGAGCTGTTGCTGAGGGGAAATCAATCAACTTCTTTAACCCCTGCTGGGGAGCTCGTTCTCAGCCATAGTCAGCATATTTTGCAAAACGTCGAAGCCCTTCGAAAAGAATTACACTATATGCAGGGTAAGAGCAGTGGTTATTTATCTATAGGTGCAAGCCCTGTACCGGCAAATACCATTCTAGGGCCGATTCTCGGACGTTTTTTTGAGCAATACCCAGACATTCATATCGATCTCGAAGTTGGTACCTGGCAACAACAACTGGAAAAATTGCTACGCGGAGAGCTCACACTATTAATTACTGATGTTGAAGGTGAGATTATTGGCCACGAAAGCTCGATACAATCCTTTAATTTACCTTCTTTTGAAGCGGTTTTTTGTACCAGAGCTGGACATCCGTTGACGTATTTAGATCGTTTAACCCTAGAAGATATTCGCAAATATCCACTCGCGATACCCAAAAACTTACCTTATGGCGTCAGTGAACAATTTGGCGATCTGTTTAATAAATATCGCAATGACTTTTCGGGATTATTACATTACGATTCTTTCCCACCGATAAAAGGCGCCCTATTACACTCTCAAATTGTCGCATTAACACCACAAATCACCTTATTTGATGATGATATTAAGCATGCGGTGCGAGTGATAACCCCCATCGATATGCCTAAACTAAACGTATTTTTTAGTGTGGTAATGCTTAAAAACCAAATCAGTGCTCCCGCAAAACGCCTTTTAAGCTTGCTACTTTAAGTGATATTTGGATTTACTACGGAAGATACAGCGCTACAGACATTAAAATGAGCATTAAAAACAAGATAACACTCGATCAAGCTATAGATAATTTTTAGCCATTGATTCTGTCAAATATAGTTTATTAACCTTGGAATTTATCAAGAATGCAGAATTAGTTACGCTCAGTTAAATGATCAGACAACGAAGAATAGACATCCTTACCGGACAAGATTGGGACAGAAGCGTGATAGACCCCTTGCTCTAACTCGTCAGTTTCGGATTAAAATTTCTATGGAGATAACTTCTAATTGCGGGCCGCGTAGCTGTCCCACAATAATTATTTGTTAGGTTTGTAATTGTTTGAGCATATTTAAAGTTGACTCACTAAATATGCCATCTTCAAGTTGCGTTGTTGTTAGACTGAAATATCGCAACACATCGTAATATGTTTCTCTAATTTGATGAATCAATTCTTTTAATTCATCAGGTGTTATTGCATTGCTTTTGAACACAGAATTCTCGGAGTGCGACAAATCAGAATGAGCAATCGTTTTACTACGAATATCTAATATTTTTTTGACTAGATTGGCGTGAGGTTTCAACTGGGCTTCAATAGTTTTAACTAATTCAGCGTGACCAAATAATCTTAAATTTTCTTTGAGAGAAGCGATACTTGATGAACGTGAATCAGAATCAAATACTCTTCCAAAAGCTAAATACATTGTTATTCCATGGGCTTCATATGATGCATGTAAAAAGTGATTAAATCGTTGTGATGCAAACTGATCTTTAAACTGTATCCTATTCTGAGAATACCCAAGTTCCCACCATATTTCATAGTGACGCATAGATTCATCTATAGATATTTTTAGATCATTAAGTATTTTTAAAGTTTGATTATTCATGGCATCAAAAAACCTAACGCCCGCATTTGCGGCTGGTTTGGAGCGCAGCGGAAAGCCAGTCCGACAACATGCGCTTGTTAAGATACATTGGCACGCCCTGCCTCGTCTAATTTCTTTAAGGCAAACTCACCCCTTTCAGATACAGCGTGTGAGCTATCTAAAGCAAAGCGCTCGGCGAACACTCTGGCTTTTACACCCAGATTGCCCAGCTCTCGTATTAGAATCTCTGCTGACACACGTCGAACGATGGATGATCGATCTTCAGATGAGCTTTTTAGTAAGTCTATTAGTGGAGTTTCAATTTCTAACTTCCTCTCTCCAACGATAGGTTTTAACCTGCCTTCACAGTACCTTATATCAGTCCACACCCATTTTCGGCCTTCTATCCAGACAACCCGCCCCTCAAATAAGCTGCGGTATGCCTTGGCCCGAACTGAAGGCTGAATAGCGGATTTTGCTATTTCTTCAATTTGCCCATCAAGTATCTGAGTGCGGCCAAGCTGAGAAAAGAGTGATGGCATTGGCCCTGAAGCAGATAAAATTAATTTTGACCGAAGGGACTTTGCTATCTCTTTTTCACAGATAATTTTTAGAAGAACCTCTTTATCTGCCTCTTCAATCCTACCCCACGAATTCCAATTGGAAAGCGCTACACATAAGGCGTCAATTACATATTCAGGATCTGTCGACTTTGCTATCTCAGGGAGCTTTTCCCTTGCGGCTTTACGGACTTGAGGTACCCAATCATTAAGCCGGCGAACTGCAAGAGAAAAAAAGAAAGTATTTGGTGCAGCACCAGACAGGGCGCGCAGTGCTTTTTCGCGCTTGTAACCATCCCAGCTAATAAGGTCAAGCCAAGTTACTAATTCCTTGGGTTTTGACCATACCTTCCACTTAGGGGGAATGGATTCCTGAAGGGCTATAGAGAATTCTGAACGAATAAACCCTTCCCAGTAATCAAAACTCGAAAGAGGCAACTGAGAAGTAACTTCAATTAGTTCAGATATATCAGCTACGACTTTGCCACCCGAGTTTATCGAGCTAGCAAAAGTTCTCACTGCTGAAATAATCTTATCTTCCATAATCTGTGACTGTTTCACCTACTATTCTTGCCTCTTAATGAATAAATCGGTGAATAAATCGGCCGGAATAAATCGGCCGGAATAAATCGGCCGGAATAAATCGGCCACCCATTTTAAATCAAAAACATAATACACTTTTAGGTTACCTACAACCCGTTCTGGCTCAAATGGTTTGAACAAGAGCTATCAAACGTGGCTAGGACTGAATCTGAGGCAATAAATTGAGCTAATTCATTCAAAAATGGTGCATTTCAGGCATGGCAAGCCATCCCATAGTGATTGAGAGATATTAGGCGGTGATTATTTTCGAAGTTATATAAGTCGTTGTCAGTTGCAGCGCAAGTGCTGGCAGCTTGATGCAAAGTGCCGTCGTCGCTTTTCGAGATGTTCGCAGTAATCACTCAGTTCTTGCAATGTGCCTACTGGACCGTGAAATAGTTTGCCAAACTCGGTGGTCAGTTTGAGCCAGTTCTCATGGGGGATATTTAATCTGGTCAGTAACTTACCGCTACTTTCACTGATGCTTCCACGTTTATCATTGCGAATGATGCGGCCTGTATCATTCACCAATTGAAGGTAATCGGTTAAGGCAAACGCAATGCCATTGGGTTGGTTGTCGCACTCGTTGCCAATAAAAGGCAGTAGATTGCTCGGCTGCTCACCTTTTAATGCGGCCCGAATACGTAGTTGAATACTGCTATGGTCGGATTGTTCTGGCGTATCAGCGAGTTGCGCTCTAATGGGACTTTCTTTTAATAAAGAGTAATCAACATAAGCCATACAGGCTAATACTGCGGCTTCATCCAGTAAGGCCTGAGATTTAAACCGACCTTCCCAGAACCTGCCTGTGCAGTTATCTTCTTGATTTGCTTGCCTTGCAATGGGTTCGTTGAGGCAGCGCATAAACCAACTGATATCACATAAACGTCTACGGTAAATGGCGATTGAATGCTTTAATCTGTTGAGCTCATAGGCTTCAACCAACTCACCTTTGGCGAACTTTTGTGTTAACTCATCGCCTTTAAACAACTTATGCCACTGCTCAAGCACTTCGCGGTCAGTCCAGCGATTTGCACTGTCGATATCCACCCGCAGCACCAAATGCAGATGATTCGACATCACCGCAAATGCTGCCACATCAATAGCAAAAACGGCTTCAAGTTCAAATAATAATGACTCGACCCAAGCACGGCGATGGTCATAGTTTTTACCCGAGTAACTATCATCGCCACATAAAAAAGCCCGCCGAACAACGCGGCTACAGCAATGGTAATAGGGACTGATGTTAAGGTGAGAGTTCAAGACTTATCTGAGTTCTGCGAGGGCGCGGCATACAAACCTCCTTGTTTAATGCTTAACCAAAGCATAGTCGGAGATTAACTACCGCGCGATTCGCGCGATTAAGGTTGGGTGTCCGATTGTCTGGGGTGTCCGATTGCCTGCGCGATTGCCTGGCGGGTGAAAGACACCATCGAACTCAGTCAATACAACCAAATCGGTGCGACAGTGCATGAGCAATTACCCAAGGATGCGCTTGTTATTATTGGGCTAACCATAGATCCTGAACTCGAGTCAGAGCTCGAAATCATGGTGATTGCCACTGGAATTGGATTAGAGCAGACAGCAAAGCCTGATCCTGTGCAGATTGTTGATGATAGCTATATCAATGTGCATGATTTTATTAAGCGTCCAGCCTTACCTTTACCCGAACCAGCACAATCGAAGTTTGATTTAGACAAGTTGCAAATCCCAACTTATCTGCGACAGCAAAAGCCTCCAACGAATTAGTGGGCTTGGTGCAAAAACACCACGTCTTTATCTATCACTTCGAGCCGCCAGCCGTAATGCTCGGCGAGCCATTGAAAGGTGGCTTCGGAGTAAAAGTTAATATGAGTGGGATCATTTTTATAATGCCAAGCGCTAAATGCCGTGGGATTAAGCACTCGCTTGGTCATCACGGCCAAAATGCCTTGAGGTTTGAGCATCCCCTTCAACAGAGTCAGCAAAGCATCGGCATCACTCACATGCTCAATAACTTCGGTCAGGGTAATAAAATCGTATTGCCGAGTCAGTAACTCGGGGCGGTTAGCGTAATAAAGATCGTAGTTCTCGACCCGATAACCCCGCGCTTTGGCCATCAGACTTAAGACTTTGCCTTCACCACAACCAAAATCGAGCCCTAACGCCGATGGAGTAAAGCGGGTCAACAAAGGAGCGAGAGTTCTATCTAAAAACTGCTGATAACCGAGGTCCTGTGGGTGATTTTCGTGCTTGTCATATTCGGCTTTTTCAGCTTTAGAGCTTAGATAAAACTCGGTGGGGACACTCACCAAAGCACAGCGCTGGCATTGTTGGTAACAACGACGTTTATCTTGATGATAAGCCACTAAATCGGTGCTATGGCACAGCGGACAGGTATTCAACAGCAGTTCCTAAAAAGTCGTAAGGCAAACGGCAGAGATTGCCTTTAAATAGATCGCGATTAACAGCTAAGGTTTAGGAATTTTACGCTCTTTGGCCGCAGCTTCCTTGGCTTCTTGCAGATATTTTTGCTCACGGCTTTCCCTTTCATCAAATTGCTTTTGCGCCTTGAGCTTTTGTTGCACTTCCCAATCCTGCGGATTGGTTTGCAGTTTTATTGTTTCTTCCCGTGCTGAGGTTGTTTTGGCTGCTTGGCGCGCCTTTTCAAGTTGCAGTTGTTCAATCCGCTCAGAGTCGATACGCGCCTTATCAGCCCTTTGCTCCAAGGTTAACCGAGGTTTGGGTTGTTCAGCAGCATGCGCCGCGGGCAACACTGCGGCGAGACACATACCTAAAACGATAGTTTTGACTAGTCTTTGCATCCTACACCTTCTCTAGAGTCCTTAATTCACAAATGGCTAGGCTAAACTGAGCCTATATGGCAAAACATAGCATAAAACATTATTTTGCCGTGATGAGTTAGCATGATTTTCGCTGAAGTAAATCAAATGAACCTATCTTAAACTGTTATTTTTTAATTTATATTTGAGCAAAACATCGATTCGGTTTATTTTTAACCCCATATGAATGATGTACGATTTGATATAAACAAAAACTAAGGGAAAGGATGTGACCTTAATCTGTGTCACCGAGGGAGTATCCTAATGATTCGATGGCAGCACTTGCTAAATAAACTCACAACAGATGATCCGCTGTTGCAAGAGAAACTCTCTATTTGGCGAGCCCATCCCCATAAAACACCCCTCGCGCTGATCCAAGGCTTTAGTTTTATTAGCGCAAACAGTGCCACCTTAGACTACTTTGGTACTGAATATGACACCTTTGTCAATGCCACACCTTATGATTTTTCCCCTAGAATTCAATCATCTGGGCGTAACAGTGTTGAATTTGCGCGGGAGATGATCCTTGAAGCCGTCTCGGGGGTTAATGTCGAATTCAGTTGGCTCCACCTTAATCATCAAGGGAATGAACTGCCCACCCGAGTAAACCTCTATCGTTGTTATTTACAGCAACAACCTGTTGTACTGGTCGAGTTACAAGCATTAAACCGTAGAACTCAAGTCAGGCCAGCCATTGCCGATGGTTTTGCCCATATCCCGAAAGAAATCCTCTCGACGACCTTGGAAGAAAGTGCCGAGGCCGTTTATATCACCGACACCGACAATAAGGTATTGGCGGTCAATAAGGCGATGTGTCGTATTTGTGGCTATAGCGCGGAACAATTAATCAATAAAACGCCCGATTTTTTAGAAGCCAACCCGCTTAATCTCAGTGAACAAAGCGAGTGTTTGCAGGCCTTAAAACAGCGCGGGTTTTGGCAGGGTGAAGCCTTAAAACAACGCTCAGATGGCAGCACGTTTCCCGCATGGCAGAGTAGTCGGCGCATCGCTGCGGATGGCATTCAATATCATGTGAATATCTTTAGTGATATCAGCACCAAAAAGCTGCTCGAGACACAACTTACTACCCGCGCCATGTATGATACGTTAACGGGGTTGCCAAATCGTTTTCATCTTAAACAGATACTTAATGGCGCACTTGAGAAATTAAAAGACGATCCTCTCGCCCTCGGCGCACTGATGTTTTTAGACCTCAACGGCTTTAAAAATATCAATGACAGCTTTGGCCATTCAATGGGCGATAGAGTATTACAACTCGTTGCCGCCCGTTTAGAAGCGGGTTGTATCGAAAAAGCGGATATTGCCCGTATGGGTGGGGACGAATTTACCTTAGTGCTACAAGATTGTAGTTGTAAGGAAGAAATCCAAGAGTTCGCAGAGCAAATTTTAAGTTTATTCGACAGTCCGTTCGAAATCGAAGGGCAAAAGTTTTTCCTCGGTACCAGTATTGGTATCGCGCTGTTTCCTACACACGGTGATCAGGTTGGCCAACTGATTAGTTTGGCCGACACCGCCATGTATTGCGCAAAGAAGAACCAGCCTCATTTAGTGTTTTATGATAAAGCGATGAGCCAAGCCGCTGAGCTTAAATTAAAACTCATCAATAATCTCAGGCATGCCCACAGTTTAAAGCAGTTTAAACTCGCCTATCAGGCCATTGTGGATTTGCACACCAACACCCCCATTGGTGCTGAGGCACTACTGCGCTGGCAAAAGTCTCCCAGCGAGCATTATGAGGCAGCTGAGTTTGTGCCTTTATTGGAGGAAACGGGACTCATTGTCAGCATAGGACAATGGGTACTCGAACAAGCCTGCAAGCAAGCATCACTATGGCGCGCACAATATCAGCCCGATTTTAAGATTTCGGTTAACGTCTCTCCGCTGCAATTAGAGCATGTAGACTTTGTCGGCCAAGTCGTCAGTGCGCTGGAAATGGTCGCCCTACCCGCTGAAGCCTTAATTTTAGAAATCACCGAATCTGCACTGCTACGCCAACCAGAACAGGCTCGCTATACGCTAGAACGTATTAAAGCCTTAGGTGTAGGCATTGCCATTGATGACTTTGGTACTGGCCTTTCTTCTTTAAGCCGCTTAGGTACCTTGCCCATTGATAGTGTCAAGATTGATGCTGAGTTTGTTCTACGTTTGAACGATGTATCAGGCCAAAAACTCTGCCATGCCATTGTGCAATTAGCACAGGCGCTCAACATTCACTTTGTGGCGGAAGGCATTGAGACACAACAGCAAAAAGACATTATTACCCATATGGGACAAGGCTTTGCCCAAGGCTTTTTATTTGGTTATCCAAGTTATGTTGAGCAGTTTACTCAGTCCTATTTAGCCGAGAAATACATTGCTTAAATAGAGACGATTAAAGGCGCTTAAACACAGTGACTGATTGTTTATTAAGATAATATAGATTGGCTATCGATAGGCTCGATAGCCCTGCCAGCACACCATAAAATATGGAATCACTCCCCTGCAAAGCAATTGGCTGGCAAAGCTATCTCATCATTTGCTGTGCAAATGAATCGTCACTATTAAACCTTGTTTTACGTTACGTTAGCGTGATCTGAATAAGATTTTAACTATTTTAATTCGTACAGAGTCTCAAAAATGCAAAAAATGAAAATCACTTGCCGCAATTCTAAAAAGTGAAATTAATCATAGCGCAACCTCACCTCTGCGGGCATCGCCTGCAATCGCATCGCAACCATAGCATCAAAGGCGACCAATAACGGGTTCACATCTAAACCCTCATCAAGCGCTTTTAACATATAAGCACACGCCTCCAAGGTTGAGAGACTATCGCTGCGGCTTGATTTGCGGATCTTGTATCTTGACGTATAGCCTTCGGCCAAATGCACTGCCGAAAATTGTGTTAACCATGGATTTAATTGCAAGATTTTAAAGGCTTTTCGCCAGGTACCATCGATTAATAGCAACACACAATTAGCGCATATAGACTGACTTTCAACACTCGCGCTCTGCTCAGAGGGATATACAAGATAGACAGGGCGCTGACATCGGCTTAATTGCTCTCGCAGCGAGGCAAAATCCGCTTCAGACTCACCCACATACACTTGAGTATTAGGTATCACTAGGCTTAACACCCTAACACTATTCTTTTTATGTTCGACTTCAGAGGGGTGCTGTAATACCAACAGCTGCGTCTGCGGTTTTATCTGCTGTACATGAGAGCATAAGCACGCATTGATTGGATAACAGCAAGTGGGGCAATAGTGGCGGCTCAAAGCGAGTTCTCGATAAACAATTTCTAGCAGTATAGCAGCTTGAATTATCAAGAATCACATCCAGTTTACTGGTTGAATCTAAAGCATTATTGACAATAAATTAACAAAGTGTATCTTCCGCTAACAGGACGCAACGACTGATAAAAGTCTCCACTACTGCCGGAAACCACTCTCAGTCAGCATAACAAAAGGAAATGCAATGCTTATTAAAAGACTTAACCTCGCCCTTCTATTTGCTCTTGCCAGCTCAACAACCTTCGCCGCAACAGATAATATTTATCAGCACGATGCAAGCTTAGATTACGTTAGCTCAACGGAAGAATTCAGTGAGGGTACTTGGAATGCGGGTTACCGCTATTACTTTACCGCGGTGAGCCAAGAGACGACTCCCTATGCACTTAGCGGATTTTTAGCGCAAACATCTAATATTGGTGCCAAATATGCTGGTTTTGAGGGCGACTTAGATGCTTATGGAATGAACGGCCAATACGTGTTTACCTCCAAATGGTTTGTAGGTGCGAATTACCAAAATCTAGGCACAGACTTATTTGACAGTGATACTTATGGTGTCTCAGTAGGTTATTACTTCAATTCAACTTCAAGCGTTTACTTGGGTTATACCAAGAGCGACAAAGACTATGATATTGGCTTCGATGACAGAGCGAGTGCAGACCTTGATACCTTGAGCCTCGGTGTTCGAAGTTTTCTTCCATTACAAAGCACCGCAGGCGTAGATTTAACCGCACAACTCTATTTTGGCCAATCGGAGTTCACGGTAAAGAATACCCCTAACGGCGATGTCAGGGACAGCGATGAAACCACAGCGCTTATGTTGTCAGCAGATTGGTATCTCACACGATCTTGGTCTGTAGGCGCCAATTATAGCGTCCAAGAAGAAACCGACCCTTACGGTATCAACACAACATATCATTGGCGTATTAGCGATTCATTTAGTGCCATCGCCCGCGCCTCAAAATCCTTCGAGCCCGATGAAGATGGCGTTAGTTTAAGCTTGGGAATTAACGGTCGCTTCTAAAAAAATGCCCGTAGCTATGGTCAAATAAGCTACGGGCAAAGGGTGTTTCTTTAATTAGCCGTTTAGGGCGTATTAATGCTCTGCAGCTAATTGCTCTTGGTGCCAGTGGTCGAATCGGCTTAACGCCATCATTGACAGTAAGCCGATAGAGAAAAATCCCATCACTAACGCCACCGCATAGGGTGCAGTCAGGCTTGTTTGCTGCACTAGGCCTGCAATCACTGATGCGCCACTCATTTGGATAAAACCTAACATTGCCGTTGCTGTTCCCGCTCGCTCGCCAAAGGCAGAGAGCGCCATACTGGTTGCTGGGCCTAACAAGAATGCAAAACCAATACACAACAACATCATAGGCAACATAAAGGCAAAAGCAGCAGCCATTCCTACACTCGGGCCAAAGGCTTGCGCTGTGACAATTAATATCGCCGAGAGCACCAGCAGAGCTAATGCGAAGATCGCGGTGGGACGATTACCTAATTTACGGATCACTACTGGCGCAACAAAACAAGCGGCAATATTGACCAATGCATTCAATCCAAATAACCCACTAAAGGCCAGCTCGGATACCCCTAGATGGCCGATAAGCCATACGGGAGAGTAAGACACATAACTTAAAATCGCCGCCATCGCCGACATACAGGCAAAGGCATAGAACAAGAAATGGGTATTGCTCAGCACCGGCTTATAACGGCTCCAACGATAAAGAGGGCCAGTACTAACGGTATTGGCTGGACGAGTTTCGGGTAGACGATAGCCGACCAAGAGCATCATTAAAATCGCGTACAAGGTCATAAATACAAAGGTTGATCGCCAGCCAAACTGCATGGCCAATAGACCCCCTAAGGTTGGCGCCAGTGCAGGGATCACGCAGATAGCCCCATTTAAGTAACTGTAAATCTTGGCGCCTTCTTTTGGTGAGTAACAATCGCGCACTGCACTAAAGACCACAATAGAGGTCGAACAGGCAGCCAAACCTTGTAATACCCGGGCAATTTGTAACCAATGGAATTCAATCGCGGCGGCCGCAAGCAAACTGCTGGCGCCATATAACAACACGCCAAAGAGTGCCACAGGGCGACGACCATAACGGTCTGCTAATGGGCCAATCAATATCTGCCCAACGCCCATAGCAAATAAAAATAATACCAGTGTCGACTGCACTTCGCTGGCAGATACGGCGAACTCTGCCGCCATGGTGGGCATAGAAGGTAAGTAAATATCAATTGCCAATGGGCTGAGTAGCACCAAAGACATCAAAATAGGTAACAGATTGCGCCGCATAACATGTATCTCGGTTTAACAGTAAAAGGTATTTCAGTGGGCGGTAGTTTAAATAACTCAAGGTATGAACAGAAATGGTATAATTTCCAAAGTGAATTTCCTTTGAGGAATATCTATGAATCTCGACAACTTAGCCAGAATCGACCTCAACCTACTGGTGATATTGAAGGTTTTGCTCGAAGAGCAAAGTGTCACCCGCGCAGCGAGCCGATTACACATTAGCCAGTCGGCGTTGAGCAAGAGCTTGAATCGCCTGCGAGAAACGTTAGATGATCCCCTATTCCAACGTACTGCCCATGGCCTAAAACCCACAGCGCATGCGCTCAATATTGGACAAAAGCTGCCGAATATTCTGCAGGACTTATATCAACTGACTCAGCCACCGACGTTTACTCCAGCCAGCAGTAATAGGCAGTTTTCCTTTGCCATGGTCGAAAGTGCCTACGAAACCTTGATCCCCTATTTTATAGGTCCACTATTAAATAGTGCGCCCAATATCAAGCTCGATTCCTATGTCTGGACCGAAAAATCTATGCATGACTTGCAGCAAGGGCAAATTGACTTTGGGATTTCAGGACGGGATCTACACCCACTCTCAGATTCACACACTGACCGACTACCAGAAGGCATTGCCTGCCAAACCCTGTTTACCGATAGACAGGTATGTTTGGTGCGCCAAGCTCATCCCTTGATGGCCGCTCTCACCTCGCCCCAATGGGATTTATCCTTGTACTTAGAGATGGCGCATGTGCAAGTGCGCTGTGAAGGGAGTGATTGGTGGGCGCTGGATTATTTTCTGGCAGACCTAGGGCACAGGCGCAAAATTAGCACCACAGTACCAGATTTTTATGGCGCGGCGAGTGTTTGCGCCCACAGTGATTTGATTTTTACCTTACCTTCTAGCTTTGCCCTACATGCCTGTAAACTCTATCCATTAAAGCTGTTGCCTTTACCCTTTGAGTTTATGCCAATGGCCTATGTGTTACTGTGGCATCAACGCAACGATGAAGATCAAGGCCATAAATGGATGCGCGACACTATCTGCCAAAGTGTCGAAAAGCTGATGCTGCCGCAGGGTTAATGGAGTGACCAATAAACAGCCCAGAACACTGACGTATTCTGGGCTGTTTTATTCAAGCAAACTTACAGAATAAACGTCGCGACCTGCGCATTAAGATCATTAGCACGCGCCTTTAATGCCTGAGCTTGGGTCAGATCCGACTTCGCTGCTTCGGTAATTTCGTCGGTCACATCCTTAATGGCCACCGTATTTTGAGTGATTTCACCCGTTACTTGGGTTTGCTCTTCAGCTGCGGTCGCAATTTGGCCTGCCATATCCGAAATCACATGTACGGCTTGAGTAATCTCCTCCAGCGCCTTCGCTGCGGCATTAGCATCTTCAACACTATGACCCGCTAACACTTGGCTGCTTTCCATCAAACTCACCGCCTTCGCCGTTGTACGTTGCAGAGTTTCAATGGTCGCATGTACTTCTTGGGTCGAATCTTGTGTTCGGCGTGATAACACCCGCACTTCATCGGCCACCACCGCAAAGCCACGGCCCTGCTCACCCGCACGGGCAGCCTCAATCGCCGCATTAAGGGCTAACAGGTTAGTCTGCTCAGCAATCCCTTGGATCGTTGCCAAAATGCTGGAAATGGATTGGGCGTGACGACTTAAATCTTCAATAACCTCAGTTGCTTGAGTGACTTCATCCGCTAAAGAATTAATCGAACTACGGGTCTTATTAACTAACTCTTTCCCTTGGAAGCTGCTCGCTGCCGATTGCTGCGCAGCTGTAGCGGTATTTTCCGCATTCGCGGCAATTTCATTAGTAGCACTCGCCATTTCGGTTACGGCGGTCGCGACCATGGCAACTTCTTGTTGCTGGCGCTGTAATTCGGCTACGGCAATATGGTTAGTTTTGAGGCTACGCTCTGCGTCCGCATCCAGTTCACTGGCCAACTGACGAATATGGCTGATGAGCTGATGCTGACTGCCGACAAATCGATTAAAGCTGTCGGCCAGTACGCCCACTTCATCTTGCGTATCAACCTCAATACGTTGGGTTAAATCGCCATTACCATCGGCAATACGCGCTAGCGCCTGCGATACACGTCCAAGCGGACCTAGCAATAGATTCACCAACCAAGAAATGGCCAATACGCTCAGTAATAACATCACGGCCGACAGCCCCAATTGGGTCAGCAGTAAATTAGTTAATGGCGCCTCAAGCGTCTCTTTGTCCAGTACTATCACTAATTCCCAATCGGTATTGGGAATATCGACACCCCAAACTAACTTATCGCGGCCTTCGTTTTCGAAATACATTGGCAGCCATGTGCTGGCCTGACGGCTCTGCTGGGGTAAATTATGATTAAGGTCGTTGTCGATATCGCTAACGGGTTTCATCGCCTTAGAGGCATCTTTGTAAGCGATGACAGTACCATCTTTGTGCAGCATGATTGCATGACCATTGGCTGGTAAGGTCATGCGATTGACACTTTCAACCAAACTCGCAATCGACAGGTCGCCCCCAACCACACCTTGTGAAACCGCCTGTGCCATAGTGACCACTAACACATTGTAAGCTACGTCAACATAAGGTTTGGTGAGAATAAGACCGCGCTCATTTATCGCTTGTTTATACCAAGGGCGCGCTCTCGGATCGTAACCCGTACGGTCTATGCTTGGATCGGAGTCCAGCATCTGCCCCGCTTGTGTACCGTAGTAAGTGAGTTGGAATCGCCCCGAAGCTTGCGCTTGCTGTAATGCGTTTAAACTGTCACCTTCAACTTTAACGGCTAACGCCCCTACGATATCCTGACGCCCAGCTAACCACTCTTGAATGCGCTCAGCCTGTTGATCACCCAGTCGCTGCACCTGCTCCAAACTATTTTGCAACAACAATGACTTTTGACTGGAATAACTTTGCCACGACAGCAAGCCAATCACGAGGGAAAGCGCAATCACGACCGAAATCAGGATCTTTTGTTTAAGCGAGTATGAGTTCATGTTGGTATCTACGGTTTTACAGCTTTGAAGGAAGAAGTGGTAAGACTGGCTGGCACTTACTGTAATAAATTTACAGTGTTAGCCAAAACCAATCAAAAATTCAGCTAAATTTTCGCACATGTTACAGCGCAAACAAAGAATCACTCGTCACCAAATTAATAAATAATTAAGCAAAAACATAAAGATAACCAATCAAAACCTGAGCAACACCAAATAACAACCCAAAGTTCACATCAACCACAAGTCACCAACAAACCAAAGTCATGGACGTAAAAGAACGTAAATTAACCCAAATTAACGTGACCCAATCCGTTTATTTATTGCACACTGAACGTCCATAACATTGGGGAAAGAGGCTTCTCTAACATAGCAATTTGGCCAAGCCCGTTATCAAATACTGGGCGACTCACCTTAAGCCTCACCCATTTTGATTAGGAGTTCTTATGATTTATCAACAATTTCAACAGAGCCCATTTCAGCCACGCATTTCAGGAGCACGAGCTTGGTTAGCGATGGCAATCAGTGTCAGTCTAATCTGTTTATCTCTGTTTTTATTACCTTTTGTGCTTTTATTTGGCGCAATTGCTCTAGGCTGCTTAGTGCTATTTAGTCGTATTTATGTAGCGCGCCAATTGAGTAAGTTTAATCGTGAGCAAGCGCACCGAGCGCAGGCACAAGCGAGCGAAGCGACTAGCCAAACGTCAGCGTTTAATCAAACCGCGAATGTTGTGCGTGAACCCCATGCAACTGAGTACCGAGGTCGTATCTTTGAACATCAAAAAGAGGAAGAGTAGTCCTCAGCGCTTAGTAGGTCTTTTGCACGATTAAGGGTATGAATTTCACCGGGATCTTGAGTGATCTTCATTACAGTATCGATTTGTAAAACAAGCGATTGCCAAAGAGGCTCGATGATCTCAGCCTCTTTGCTATTAGCATGACGGCGCGCTAGATTTAGCAGCGCCGCAGAACCCACCACATCAATGCGCCCCAAAATGCCGTCGGCCAATGCCATACTCAGCTCAATCATGGCAGGCACACTGTGAGCATATTTAATGACCTCACGCAGATAGCGCTCAGCCTGACTCACATCGCCACCCAAGCCACTTTCATCATTTAGCATATGTTGCGCACGTGTAAGCATGGCATCGAGCTGACCTTGCTCTGCCGCTTCGGCCATCCAATACTCACTCGCGATAGGATCTCGCTGACAACCATCACCATTGGCGAGCATTAAGGCCAAATGATATTGGGCATGGGGATAACCCGCCTGCGCCGCTTTACTTATAAAATGATAGGCTTGCGGTAAATCCTTGGTTTGATAGTAAAGCACACCTAAATTCGCCATGGCTTCGGTTTGCTCACCTTCGGCCGCCAGCTGTAAAAAGTGTTTCGCTTGGGCTAAATCCGGCTTAAATGACTCACTGCCCACTAGGTAGAAATAGCCAAGCAGCGCCATCGCATTGACCACGCCAGCCTCAGCCGCAGTAGCTATCGCAGCCTCGCCTTTAATGGCATCGGCCTCTCCCTGATAGCCATGGATTAAACTCACTCCATGCTCATAGAGGGCTTGCATATGGGTTGGGGCTGCAAGGGCAAACCAGTAGGCAGCCTTAGCAAAAGTATCACTGGCTTTTTGTGCGACAGCTTTTACTACTGGGCTATCGTCTTCAGTACCATAGTACTGATCGACGAGGGCAAGCTCCTGCTCCTTAAGCATTAATGCTTTGGTTTTAAAAGAGATCCCCACAAGATACTGCGCATTGGGATCATCCTCCATCACCGCGCGGTAACAGAGATCTTTAACCGTTATCGCATCGCTGGCTTGAAAGCGGTATGCAGGCGCCTCGCAGCCAACCACCTTCGGATACAGATGCTCGACTAAAGCGAGTACATCTTTAATGGCTTTTTGGGCTAAAGCGAGTAACTGCTCTTGGGTAAGATGATATTTTTCAGGGTGAGCGCCACGGTTACCATCAGCGCGCAGGCGATGCAACGCTCTGGTGGTCTTCACATCGATCAGCCGTTTTTGATTTAACAGCTCAATACGATCATAGAGATTGGGGCTAGCAAAGGACACCGCTTTACTCTGCCCTAGCAAGTCAGTCAGCCTATGGGTAAAACTGCGAATATGCAGTAATGACTGAGTAGGCACATCCTGCACATAGTTTTTAGCATTGAGGTAATCATCAAGAAGCGAGGCCGAAAACCCTTGGATAAATTCACTATCCAGTAACTCAGCCTCAGTCCCCATAAATCCTTACCTCAAATTGAATTTGCTCAGTTGATATTATTCCGCAGTTGGCTTTTTAGACACCATATACAAACGGAACAATGCCAAGTTTACGAATAACCCAATAAACGCCATAAAGGTATCCGCGAGCAATTGCACAGGCAAGCCACCAAAAGATGCCGCTGCTGAAAGCTGGCTACCAACCACAGAAAGCGGTAAGTAAAGCATCAATAACGCAATGGTTTTTAACACAATCGGGCCACTAAAGCTAAAGCTTGCCTTAATCGCTTCCAGCGGTGTTAAACGCTCAACCACCACCATAAAGTTCACATAGGCTAGGCGAGCAAACAGATAAAAGCTAATAACGAGTCCCACTAACCACATAGGGCCAAACGCTGCAAATAGCATCACTGGCGCTAAAATGGCCAGTCCAGAGAATACGCCAGCTAAGAGTAAAGGTGGCACAAAGGGTAAGCTGGCTTTCAGTACCATACCAGCTGATGGATTATGCCCTTGGGATCTCAGTTCTAAAAACAGCGTTAACGCCGCAATCAATACCGAGAAGAGCAGCAGAAGGAGCATCATAGCAATCATGTGTGATGCGCCAAACTGCGGGTTTTCCAGATCAACTTTACTCATCTCTGTGCCAAGCCATAGCTGAATACCAACCTGCACTAATAACAGTGGCACCGTCAGCATGGCAAGCTGAGTGAGATGATTACGGAAAAAGTTATAAGCTTCGGTCAAAATTGCGGATAGTGACATGCGCCTTTCCAAAATAATTGAAGTAAATTAACACCGTGAATTGTCGCTAAGGATACCCAAAATCCCGCCCCAATGCACAACACAAATCACCTGAGTGAACCGTAAATCACAGAAAAGGGCTGCAACAAAAGTCTCAAAGCCGTTACACTGTCCACTTTATTGCGCGCAAACCGTCAAAGGATGCCACTCTATGAAACACACTTTCACACTCTCTATTCTGATTAGCGCCACACTTTTAGCCACTCCCGCCAGTGCAAGCTGGTTAGATAACCTTGCAGGAACACCAGCAAAAACAGAGAAAGTGGCCACAGGTAGCGTCACCCAATCCAACGCATTAGTTGGCAGCGTGATGTCGCAACTCGGACTGAACCAAACCCAAGCCGAAGGCGGTTTAGGCAGTCTGTTAGGCCTAGCACAATCGAGTCTAGGTTCGAATGATTACACCAAACTAGCTGCCAGTATCCCTAATGCCGACAGCCTATTAGCCGCAGCACCTAAACTTGATGCGAACTCAGGCGTTTCTGGCCTGTTGTCTAAGGCTGGCAATATTGGCTCTTCTCTGCAAGGTAGCGCAATGGTGTTAGATGCTTTTGAAAAACTGGGTATTTCTAAAGAATTAGCCATGCCAATGATCAATATTGCCAAGTCTTATCTTGAGACAAATGGTGCCGAAGGCAGCTCAGATCTGCTGATGAAGGGTTTAAATACTCTGCTGTAAATGTCGCCCCACCCTAAGCCTATGCTTAGGGTGAACTTTAACGTGAAAAATCACTCTATCTAGTTATTCCTTCTTGCCAGAGCAGTGCCACTTTATGATTGCGAAGCTGAAACGATTCCTTCAATCCCACACCCACGCCATCTCTCCAGAGGAGAAAGCCCACCAGCTAAAATTAGCGGCGGCGAGCATGTTGCTCGAAGTGGTATATGCCGATGAAACCCTCGCCGCAGAAGAAAGAGCACTATTGCCTAAGCTGCTGACAGAGACCCTATCGATGTCGGCGCAGGATGCTAATGATTTAATTGAAGAAGCCAAAAAAGCCCAAGGTAATGCCACCTCATTATTTGAGTTTACCAATACCATTAATGCCGAATTTAGCTTGGAGCAAAAACAGCAATTATTACTAGCCATGTGGCAATTAGCCTATGCCGATGGACAACTCTCCCAGTACGAAGATCAAATCATTCGCCGTACTGCTGATTTGCTGTATCTCAAACACAGCGAGCTTATTCAGATGCGTAATCAGGCCATCGAAGCCCAAGTGGCACGCTAAAAGCAATCCATAAAAAAGCATGAATCGCAGTACTGCCATTCATGCTTTTGAATCAAGGTTATAGATTGCCGTTTGCTGTTCCAGCTAGCTTAGGCAAGCGCCTTACCAATTTCAAAACCGACGCCTCTTAGCTCCGTTAACTTAGACCGAAGCCCACCCATTTCCATTTTTAAGCCTTTTTTAGTCGCAAGCTGCGATAGCCAACTGGTTTTATCGTCATCCTCAATAGTGTCCCAGTCCGCTAATACTTTGTGGGATAAACACAACAAAGCTGCCAATTTAGAAAATGGATTCGAATCCTTAGGATGATCTTGGTAGAGAATGCCTTGCACCAATGCTGGGGTAAATTTCCAATTTTGAGCCAACAAAGCACCAATATCGGGGGAATCATAACCGAGGAGTTCTCGCTCAAAAGCATGCTTATCTTTACCCTGTGCGACAGCTTCGTTAATTTTTTCAGCATCTTCAGGGGAAATTGCCGCAATCAATAAATCACCAATACGGTGAAGGATGCCGCAGGTAAAAGCCTCGTCGGGCTGAACGCCGCACCGTTTGGCCATCTCTTGATTGTAGAGTGCAATTTCGAAGGTTTGTCCCCAAAACTGGGCTAAATCAACACCATTGCATTTAGGCACCGCCCCCATCACGGCAGATGCTAATACTAAGGTTCGCAAGGTTTGCATTCCAAGGCGTACTACGGCTTCATCAATACTGCCCACCTCGCGACTGTGGCCGTAATAGGCGCAGTTAGCTAATCTGAGTACCTTGGCACTGATCAGGGGATCATGAGACACCTTAGTCGCAATATTTTTTACTGTAGCGTTGTCGTCGTTAACGACATCAAGCAGTTCACTGATTGCTTTAGGTAAACGGGGCAACTCATCAACTCGACTCAGTAGCGCAGCAGAATCCATATTTATTCTCCTTCTAGATGAATGATCAAAATATAGAACACAAAATCTCGCCTCGCTCTTAAGCTTATGAACACTTATGAGTTGAATGTGCAGCTTTTCAGTCAGTATTTAGCAATCGCAATCTTAGTGAAAATTCAGCCCGCCAATCATAAGAATACCTCTGCAACACAGCAAAAATCACAGCAATTCGCGCTTTGCGTTATGGATAAAGAGATTAGACTTGCTCAATAGTTAACCTTATTTGTAAATAAATATTTCAAATAATAATCAATGGATGTTATAGATTAAATATTGTTCATCAATTGTAAGGAAGCACTATGGGCCCAAATGCACTTGTTAATCGCACCGGGATTATTATCGTTAGCGCACTGATCACCTTAGGTTTGTTCGTGTTTATGGCGCAACTTATCCATAATCCACAGCCATTGAGCGGACAAACGTCAGATGCGCCGCAAATCAATATTTTGATGAGCGAGCGAACCCCCATTCCTCCGAAGGAAAGTCGCCAACCCAAACCACCAAAGCCCATCCCAACCAGGGAGCGGGTCACAACGCCGGGCGAAAGTGCTGAAGTGGTCGAATTTAGCCCCCAGACTTTTACCCCAGAAATGCCAACCCAAACGACATTCTTTAACCAATCGACTATCACCGCTGAGGCCTTACCCGTGGTGCAAGTGTCTCCTCGTTATCCGATTGAAGCAGCACAAAATGGTAAGGAAGGTTATGTGGTCGTAGGCTTTGATATTACTGCGGATGGTACGGTCAGCAATGTACGCGTGCTCGATGCTAACCCGAAGCGAGTGTTTGATAAGGCGGCGCTTTCAGCAGTGCAAAACTGGAAATACAAACCTAAGTTTGATGCGGGCAAGGCCGTACCCCAATTAAATCAACAAGTACAACTCGATTTTAAACTGGATCAAAAGATTTAAGACTCGCAGATCAGCACGCTTCAACCCTGCGTGCTGATCTGTCATTATTTGAATGACACCGGGATTAAGCAACCTTGTTAACCGCCAAGGCCCGCTTACGACTAATATGGCTCTTTTGCCACCACAAGAATGGGGCAACAAATAGGATTAACGCAAATACATAGGCCATGCTTGCCCCAAGCGCGATACCTAACGCTAAGCAGAAGCCACAACCTAATACCACTAAAGGTAAGTTGCGACGGGGCAATAATTTAGCCGCAGCTAACATCGCCATTAAGTAGATCACCACGAACACCCCGTTACTCCAGGCAATAAGATGTTCGAGTTCCTGACCCGTGATGTGAGTCAGCACTATCACACTCGCCATCACGCCGAGTAAGGCCGCCAAGGCACGGATCGGCACACCATGACGATTCTTAACCGCAAAGCAGCGCGGTAAAATACCTTCACAACTAAAACTCCATACAAGACGCGCAGCGCTGGCGGCATAGACGTTTACTGTGGCAAGGCCACTGGCAATCCCCAGTACACCAATCACTTGCGCACCGTATCCCCCTAAAAGCGCATCGAATACACCAATCATCGCCACGCTTTTGTCAGTTGGCACTAACAGTAAAATCAGTGTGCAGGCCACATAAATAATCCCCACCAGCACAGTCCCCATCATCATGGCTGGGATCATATCCTGCTGTGGGCGACGAAAATCATCGGCGAGATGAGTCATCGCCTCTATCCCTAAAAAGCTCCAAAAAGCGATACCTGCGGCAATCATCATGGTAGAGATTTCTGGTGAGCCATAGCTGGCAAGTGAGGTTAAATGCCCAGGCTGAAGACTGCTTGCGCCAAAGAGCACCACCACAATGGCGACAATACAAAGGGTTAAGCAGAATTGCAGTTTGGCCGACACTTGAATGCCACGAAGATTGAGCAGGAACAAGCCAAAAATAACGAACACCTCAGCGCCCACCTTGGGCCAGCCATCGAGGGGAATGAGTGCATTAACAAACTGGAAAGTCATCAAAATCGCGGCGGGCGCACCCATCGGCACGACCAACAAAAAAATGAGTCCGATAGTACGGCCTGCGGTACGCCCAAAAGCCTTTTCCACAAAATAAGCGGGACCCGCAGCATGGGGAAAAACACTAGCCAGCCGCCCAAAAATCAGCGCCACCGGAATAATGGCTAAGGTGAGGAGTGACCAAGCGATAAGCGCACCAGCATGGGCCTTGTCGATTGTCATTTGCGGGAGAATAAACACCCCAGTGCCCAGCAAAGTGGTGGCCATCAAGCCTGCACCTTGCCAACGTCCTATAGTTCCGCTATGTGAGTTCATCTGTTAACATTCAATGGTTTTGAAGCCGTCAGTATAGTGAGATTTTACGCCGCAATCTGCCGTCAATTTCGGTGTTCTTAGTGGTAAACGCCAGCACAATGACGGTAAAAAGCACTATTTCAGGCAAAATGACGGTGTAACTCAAGGCCTTATACTGAGTCGTACTTTTAGGCCGCCTCACTTGTTATACCTATTTTTTTCGGAGTCCACGTTGGATAAGTTTGATACCGCCATCATCGATTGTTTGCGCCAAGATGCTCGCCAAAGTGTTTCCAGTATTGCAGAGCAGGTCAATCTTTCCCGTAGCGCGGTTGCCGAGCGGATAAAAAAGCTAGAGCTAAGTGGCGTGATCCGTGGCTATCAGGTATTGCTGAGCGAATCGCAAAAAGAGGGAGTGTCGGCCTACTTCGAAATCCAACATAAATGTCCCCGCTGCGCCGATGTGGTACACGTGTTCCATGCAATCCCCGAAGTAATTACCTGCCGTGGTATTTCCGGTGATATGGATTTGCTGGTGTATGTCCATGCCCCATCAATGCGCCGCTTGCACGAAATCCGCGAATATATCGATACTCACACCGATATCATCAAGATTAAAACCCATGTGGTGATGAGCGAGTGGATTAATAATACTGGCGAGTAATCTTGCTTGCCCCAAACAAGAAACGCCACCCCTAAGGAATAAAGGTGGCGAGGCCCTTGTGGAGGCAGGGCAAACAATACCTAAATATCAAATATGGCTTCCCTTCCCAATAACCTCCCTGTGACAGCAAATCGCGACAAGACAACGCACCTTTAATCACTTCAGCCAGCGTTATTAAAGGGAGTTAGCTCACAGTGCTTCCTTAGACACCGCTTCGCCATTCACCGTAATTCCTTCTTATCTATAACATTGAGCCAACCATGCTCAATCAAACGACCGTCATTTGCCCCGTGTAGAGAATAAAGTTACGCAGTAGTAGCACACCAATCAGACTTAAGCATGCGGTGCCTGCTACATAGGCCCACTTACGCTTTGACGTGGCTGTCATAAACAGGTTCATTGCCAAGGGGCCCGATAATCCGATCCCAACAATGCCAATCCAGAAAACCCATCCCCAGAAGCCATAACCTATCGCATTGAAAGCCGCAAATTTGCTTTGACCGCCTGACAACACTAAGCCCATAAAGAAGGTAAAAATCAGCACTATCTCCACCAAAATCAATGGGATTTCAACCTTATGGATAAAGTGAACTTCCTTGGCGTTAGGATTAGCATTAAGCAACACCCCACCCAGCAGAGAAAATGCCGCGCCGGATGAGAGTCCCGAAGCCAAAAACAGCAGTGGCAATACGGGGTTTTTCAACATCGGATAGCCGGGTAAAGCCGAGAGTAAAAAGCCAGTATAAGCCCCCAGCGCGAGGGAAAAGATCACCAATAAACCGGTAATCGTCGCCTCGAAGCGGCTAAGCCAAGCTGTCAACTTCAGCACTATGGGAAAGCGACTCTCACACCATGCATCAATGGGTTTGCGGAATAACAAACCAATCCACATAAACATAAAGACTTGGTAGATGAGCAGGATCAACACACCCATAGACATCACAGACTTAGGATTGTAGAAGACTAATATCTTCCAAAAATCGAAGGGCTTAGTTAAGTCCAATACCAAGATGCCTAGACCCGCCATCACTGCCACGGGCGCCACAATACAGGCTGCCTGCACAAAGCCAGACTGGTACGCATTATGTTTCAACACAAAATGCTTGAGTAACACCGCAAAGAACATGGCGCCAGCAGATGCCCCCGCTAAAAACAGGTAAATTGCAATTGGCCAATGCCACACTAGCGTATCAAAATGTAGGGCGCTCATATTGCCACCTCCCCTGATTTAGCCACAATGCGGAATAGTTTTGGCCGAGTGCCGAGGTCGACCTTAGCCCTTTGGGTTGGGTTAGCCTTTAGCACTTGTACCACCTGAGAAGTGGGATCTTTTAAGTTGCCAAAGACCAATGCCTTAGTCGGGCAGGCCACGACGCAGGCAGGTTGTTTACCTTGGGCGAGGTTTGTCTCACGGCAAAAATCGCATTTGTCCGCAGCGTGGGTAACAGGATTAATAAAACGAATTTTGTATGGGCAGGCTGCAATGCAATATTGGCAACCCACACACTTCCAAGCATCTACCGCCACAATGCCAGTCTCTTTATCGATAAAGGCGGCACCCGTTGGGCAAACATTGACGCAGGGCGCGTCTTCACAATGCTGACAAGACTTACGACTGAAGTGATAAAACTGGTTCGGATATTCCCCATAGGGTCCAGTTTGCTCTATTTTTAATCGGGCAACACCCTCGGGCACTTGGTTGGTTTCACGGCAGGCAACTTCGCAAGCTCGACAGCCAATACACTTAGTTTCATCGTGGATCAGTGCGTATTTCACACTAGGTTCGGCTTTAGCCTCATTTGAGGCATTCACAGTAGCCAGTAATGTGCTACCCGATGCCCCTGCCAATAAGGCGCATGCTCCTTTGAGAAATCTTCTTTTTGAATTTTCCATAACCTTACTCCTGCTGGCCTGTATGGCAAGTACGGCACAGCTCACTGCGAACCTTAGGCGTCATCTCTGCCATAGGATCGGTTGGGCTATGTAATTTATGGCAAGCGGCACAGGCCACTTTTTGGGCATGCACATTATGCGTCCACTCTTGGGAGCTGAGTTTGGCTGGCATATGGCATTTTTGGCACACCTTTAATTGCACAGCAGCTTCGGATGCCTCATTTAATCCAAAAACCACTAAATCATTTGGTTTTTTGGGATGATCACCTTTTTCACCATGACAGCTTGAACAGGTCATTTTCATGGCATCCTGGCCGTGATGCCCTAACATTTGACCATTACGCTTATGACACTTCATGCAAGCATCACTATTAATTTGCTTAGCGGGTTCAGCACTTGTTGCGGAAAAACTGAGCAGCAATGCCATTGCACCCAAGCGTAATGACCACAGCCATTGTCGTGTAGACATAGCGAGTCCTCATATCAATTCATTGGGAAATAAAGAGGAAGTCAGGGTTCGGAGAACTCCGAACCCGACGAGCGTGGTCAAACGGCTAGCGCTTGCTTGAGACTTGTTGCATCCCACTGTTTATGCTGATTCATTTCAATAAAACCAATATTGAATTTGCTGAATAGCTTTTTCATGGGTGAATTGATTTGCTTACCGGCGTCGCTGATCACCATTTTGACTTCTGAAGAATCATGGTCAATCAACACATAGTCGAGACGGCATTCATGGTTTAAATCAGCATCGTGCTGGTCCATGTCAAATACAGTGTCGAGTGGAACATTGCAGCAGACATCGTATTTGCCTTCAACGACAGTTTTTAGTGATTTAAAAAAGTTGAAACTATCTTCATCAAATAACACTGGTTTGAGTTTCATTTCATGATGTGCAGCCTCCTCGGGATCCGCCCTAAAAAACTTAATGCAAGTCATGACAAACATTACAAACACAAATGGCACCGCTACGAATAGTACGAAGTACATAAACGCATAGCTGAGAATGACTGAAGTATTCATATACGCCTCCAATAACACAATTATATTTTTGTTTTCTCCTTTAAAGCACCTTCAGTATTATTGCAGACGGGATTTATTTTTTTGATCTGGATCACATGTTTAAATTCAAAATTAAACATAAACAACAAGTTAGGATACAGGACACATTACTGTATAGCGTAAATCTAAAATGCACATATTGATAATAGTTAATTAAAAAAATGAAATTGGCGTAACTGAATATCAAAAATTAAAATTTCAAATTAGTTTAATAATATTTTTTGAAATATAAAAAATCAAATTCTAAACCTATTGTTACATAT
>NZ_JAMDJP010000038.1:0-38839 GCF_023475945.1 Shewanella sp. 8A | reverse complement strand
GAGTGCTTCTGAGAGTTGCATAAAAAATCCGATGACATGAGGTCATCGGATTTTGATCTTTTCAGCGAGATCGTCAAGCGATCTGTCTTAACTGATCGGCATTACACCTTAGGGTGCGCATTTTTTTACCCATTCGCCGTTTAACATTATCCCAATCAAGCAATCGCAATCCCACAATAACGTCAAAGCATAACTGTGGTATATTAGCCGCCATTCTGTTATCCCACTCTTTTAGTGGCATCACACATTCAGTTGAATCAAAAGGGTCTCCCATGAAAATTGGTATTATTGGCGCAATGGAGCCAGAAGTTGCCCATCTTATTGCGGCTATGACAAACGCCTCTTCGCAAACGATTGCGGGTATTGAATTTATCGCTGGCACCTTAGCGGGAAAAGACGTTGTAGTGACGCGCTCTGGTATTGGTAAAGTCGCCGCTAGTATTGCCACCACGCTGCTGATTGAGAAATACGCCCCCGATGCAGTAATCAACACAGGTTCTGCGGGTGGTTTTGTCGATTCACTGTCGATTGGCGATATCGTGATTTCATCCGAAGTGCGCCACCACGACGTGGATGTCACCGCATTTGGTTACGAAATTGGCCAAATGGCGCAGCAACCTGCGGCATTTATTCCGGCGCCAGACTTAGTAGAAGCGGCTAATAAGGCCATCGCACAATTAGGCGAAGTGAAAGCGATTGAAGGCTTAATCTGTACTGGCGATAGCTTTATTTGCGACCCAGTACGTACCAAGACTATGTTGGAGCACTTCCCAACCATGGCGGCCTGTGAGATGGAAGGCGCAGCAATTGCTCAAGTGTGCCACCAGTTTGGCGTGCCATTTGTGGTGATTCGCTCGCTCTCTGACAACGCCAACAACGACTCCCCCGTCGACTTTGATTCTTACATTGTGAAGGCAGGCTACCATTCAGCATTGATGGTGATGTTGCTGCTTGAGCAATTAGATCCAAACTCAGTAAAGTAATTGACTAAAGCATGATTGCGGAAAGTACCTGATGCACAGTTCTTTTTATCAACAACTTGTCGAAATTGATGGCGCTTTGTTTGAGGGCTTCTTGGTACTTTTCTTTGCTTTACTACTGGCACGTTTAGCGCCATTGCCAAGGGAAATGCAGCCGCTGATTTGGTTTAGTCACTTAGCTAAACAACTCGCCGCTAAAGTAAACCGCTCTGAGCGCTCACCAAGCCAGCAAGCAACGGCTGGCTTTTTGGCCATGCTGCTCTTAGTGTTTCCTTTTTGGGCGATTATTACCTTTTTGCTCGAGCTCGCGGCTTTCCCTTGGTTTTTTGAGTTTTTAGTACTCTATCTGTGTTTGAGTGATGCAGGCTTTAGCCAAGTCGCCGACGAAATCGCTAAGGCATTAAAACGCGAGGATAATGCCAGCGCAAAAAAGCTATTACAGCCGTGGGTTGTCCGTGATACGGATAACCTATCGGAAGTGGGCTTAACCAAAGCGACGATTGAAAAATTGGCTACAGCGCCAATTTACGGTACGGCTTCGACTATCTTCTTCTTTGCGATCGCGGGTGCGCCTATGGTGCTGGCGGTCAGAATGATTAAACAACTCGAGCTCAGCTGGCCACCTATACAACCTAAATATCAGCATTTTTGCAGTACTGTGAATATTATCTCAACGGTACTACTGGCAATACCCGCTTGGTTATGGAGCCTGTCTATTGCGATTCAGGGTGGCCCTAAAGCCTTGGCATTGCTGTTTCGCACCTCTAAAAATCATCCCGCCCTACGGGGTTATGTGATGAGTGTGTCCTTAGTGGCGAATATTTTACGGATTGAATTAGGCGGACCGCAGAAGTTTTCGGGGCAACGCATTGATGTAGCAAAGATAGTCTATGGCCCACAGCCGCACCATGAGAGTATTACCCCCGCAGTAAAACTCACCTCACGCGCCTGCGCAATTTGGTTTAGTTTTATCACGCTTCTTCCCTTCCTTTGGGCGGGTTTACGCTGGCTACAAACCCTGTGATATGATGCCTCTCATCTTAACATTAGGTTAAAGGCTGACTATCTTGTTCGAAAACATGCATGTCTCATTAACAACTCCTGCGTTGTTATTTCCGGCAATTTCTTTGCTATTACTTGCTTATACCAACCGATTCTTTGCACTGGCAGCATTGATCCGTCAGTTAAGTAACGGCGACAAACCCGTGCATCAGGATCAGATTAAAAACTTAAGTCAGCGGATCAGGATTATTCGCCGCATGCAGGAAGCTGGTGTATCAAGTTTTGCCCTGTGTGTGCTCTGTATGATTTTTATTTATATCGGTTTTAACAAGACTGGCTCCATCATCTTTGGTGCCAGCTTGTTACTCCTACTTTATTCACTGATTTTATCTGTCATTGAAATTCGTATTTCTGTGGATGCGCTGAATATCCATATCAAAGAGATGAGTAAATGAACCATTGGATTTACTTCTTCGATTTATGTGGCACGGCAGTATTTGCCCTGTCTGGCGCCTTAGCTGCAGGACGTCATCGCATGGACCCCTTTGGGGTGATAGTGCTCGCATCGGTCACTGCTATAGGTGGTGGCAGTATCCGTGATGCGCTGATTGGCGCCACACCCGTGTTTTGGATCCGCGACCCGAACTACATCATAGTCATACTCGCCACTGTCCTAGCTTGTTTGCTGTTAGTACGCCGACCACGCAAGATGCCGGAGTATACGCTCCCCGTAGCTGATGCCTTAGGTTTAGCCCTGTTCACTGTGATTGGTGCAGAAAAAGCCCTCAATATGGGGCTAAGTGGCATGATTGCCGTCGTGATGGGCTTGATCACAGGCGTTGGAGGAGGCATTATTCGAGACTTACTGTGCCGACAAATCCCTATGGTGTTGCGCACAGAAATCTATGCCACGGCCTCAATTATCGGCGGTATTGGTTATACCGTAAGCTTAGCCTTGGGTATGGGCGAAAAAACGGCACTGTTTTTAGCCATGACCAGTGCATTAATGATCCGCCTATGCGCCATCAAATGGCATTTGTCGTTACCCGCCTTTGATCTCAAAACCAAGAGGGAATAGTTTGCGAATATTGTGTCTTTTAGTCTGCCTTATGTTTATTCCAGCGCTGTTTCCTGTGTCTGTACATGCAAACTCAGGGGAAATGCCTGCGGAACAACAGTTAGCCATCAAATATATGAACGCGCTAACCGAGCACGACTATCAGACACTCGGCAAATTCTATAACCGTGATACCGTCTTCTTCGATAAAACCGCTAATCGTAAATACACCGGGGGGCGGTTTATTATCGACTTCTTTGAGCGCGCCCACGAAGGTGTGCTCGAATATGATTTTAATATCGAGCATATGTATAACGCGGGCTCATTAGTGGTGATGATTGGTAACTATCACTTTAAGGGGCCAGGGGAGCAATTTGGTAAGCCCGGCAAAATCATTGATGTCGCTATCCCTGGCGTGACTAGCCTTAAACTTGATATGCGTAACCATAGAGTCGCAGAGCATGTGGATCTGATTGACTATCAGACCATGTCAGACCAATTAGCGATGCAATAATCACAAAATTTCGCTTTGATTGAAACTTGAGCCCTAAAAATGAGTCGAAATCTACAATGAGTCATGCGACCGAACCATGGCGCTGAATGCCTAATTCGTTCGTTTAGTTTCAATGAGGTTTGTATGAAGTTTTTTGGACTGATTACCCTGCTCGCCCTAAATGCTTTGATACTCGTGCCCAACGCACAAGCGCAGCAGCCGATTATTGTTTCCTATGCGGTGCAACCTGTAAGCCATTTCAATCAACAACTGCGTGTTGCCCAAGCACAACATCAAGCTTGGAGTGAAGATCCCCAAACCATAAGTAACCAATACGCGGGGCAAAAGTTCACCCTAGTTCGGACCCAGCCGACAAAGTATGGAATATTGACCTATCAAGTGAGTGAAATATCTAAACAACATCCACAAATGCTGTTGATTTTATCACTCAAAAAAGATGCCCAACGCTGGCAGGTCGATTCAGCTCAACTAGCTTGGAAGTGTCGTGATGGCCAGCATTTTGGCACCGACAGATGTAATATTGGTGAACATGAGGCCAGTACGGCACCTTAAGCCTGCATCTCACATGTAGCCAGCACCAGATAAAATGCAGATATAAAAAGAGCGCCCTTAGTTAGGCGCTCTTTCTTCTTACTTGGTAAGTACTTATTAACCGTAATAAGCACTTATTCACTGTACTCGAGTCGTGATATTCGATTCAAGCTAAACTCAGATTGGTTAAACCAAAGTCACTTTAGCAAACTTACGCTTACCGACTTGGAATACGGCAACCGTGCCAGCGCTTAAGGTCATACGGCTATCGTCAACCTTCTCACCATCCATCTTCACCGCGCCTTGCTTGATCATACGCATCGCATCGGAAGTCGAACCCACTAAGTCGGCATCTTTAAGTAAGTTAGCAATCGCTAAGCCTTCACCCGCCGCTAATTCAACCTCTGGGATATCATCAGGGATAGCACCCTTTTGAAAACGGTCGATAAAGGCTTGATGGGCACTTTCAGCGGCGGCTTCGTCGTGGAAGCGCGCAATGATTTCCTTCGCGAGTGCAATCTTGGTATCACGAGGGTTAGCACCGTTGGCGATATCTTGTTTGAACTGTTCAATCTCGGCCAAAGGACGGAATGACAGCAGCTCAAAGTAACGCCACATTAATTCGTCAGAAATCGACATGATCTTGCCGAACATTTCATTGGCGGGCTCACTCACACCAATGTAGTTGTGCGCCGATTTAGACATTTTCTTCACGCCATCTAAACCTTCAAGCAGTGGCATCATAATCACAGCTTGTGGTTTTTGGCCTTCGGCTTTCTGTAACTCACGACCCATTAATAGGTTGAACTTCTGGTCAGTCCCCCCTAATTCAACGTCGGCCTTGAGAGCTACAGAGTCATATCCTTGCAGTAGCGGATACATAAATTCGTGGATAGCGATTGATTGACCCGATGCATAACGCTTCTTAAAGTCATCACGTTCCATCATACGAGCAACAGTTTGCTGCGAGGCTAAACGAATCATCCCAGCCGCGCCTAATGGCTCTAACCAGCTCGAGTTGAACTCGATACGCGTTTTTGCAGGATCAAGGATTTTATAGACCTGCTCTTTATAGGTCTCGGCATTGGCTAACACTTGCTCACGAGTCAGTGGTGGACGAGTGCTGTTTTTACCACTTGGATCACCAACCATACCGGTAAAGTCACCAATTAAGAAAATGACCTCATGACCTAACTCTTGGAATAATCTTAACTTATTTAAAATTACTGTGTGTCCAAGATGGATATCCGGTGCGGTAGGATCTGCGCCTAACTTGATACGAAGTGGACGTCCTTCTTTGAGTTTTTCCAGCAGATCCGACTCGAGTAGGATCTCGTCGGTACCACGTCTAATTTCTGCTAATACTTGGTCTAAATCAGCCATCTCGGCGGGGACTCCTAAGGCCATAGTCATAAAATGAGGAGACTTATGTTACTTGTTAGCCACCACAATTGAAAGTGTGTACACTAACGGGATTATTCAAGCCTTAGGTTATCGGTATCGGCGTCAATGGGAAAGGTTATAACGTTATTTAAATTGTTGCCTAAAAAGCATCAAATTCTCCTCAGCATTCTTTCTGTTATCACAATGATAACCTTGCTCTTTCCATCTGAAGAAGCCCAAGCTTCAAGACAAACTCAAGGTATTGCAGATCATCAAGTCAACACCCGTTACGATGTGCCCTTAGCCTTTCGCTCACCAGAGCGTCCAGAAGGCATTGAAGGACAAACACAGGATGAGGCAAATCAAGCCACAGCCTTGTCTTCAGTAGACGCGTTAGCTGCGGGTAATCATTCAGCCCCCGAAACCCTAGAGAGCGCCCACCATAGGGATGTTGAGCATTTTAATGTTAAGAATGGCGATACTTTAGCCGCTGTATTTGAGCGAGCAGGACTCACCAGCAAAGATGTATATGAAATCACTCAATTACCGCTCGCCAAACAGAATCTATTAAAGATCATTCCCGGCGAAGAAATTGTGATCTCTAAGGACGTCAATGGTGATTTAACCGAAGTGCGCTACCGTGTTGATGCGATATCAACCTTAGTGATCACTAAAGATCACGACAGGTATTTTGAAAAAATCACCGAAAAAGACATTGAAATTCGCACTCAATTCACCAGCGCGAAAATTAAGAGTAACTTCTGGAACGCTGCCGTAGATGCGGGCTTAAATGCTAACCAAATTATGCAACTCTCAACCGTATTTGGTTGGGATATAGACTTTGCCTTAGATTTACGCGAGGGCGATAGCTTCGCCATTATCTATGAGCAAGAGTATGCCGAAGGCGAGTTTTTACGTAATGGCAATATCTTAGCAGCGGAGTTTATTAACCAAGATGAGCGCTACACTGCAGTGCGCTACACCGACGGTAACTACTATTCCGAAAATGGCACAAGTATGCGTAAGGCATTCTTACGCTCACCGGTTGACTTTAAATATGTCAGTTCAAACTTTAATCCTAGACGCCTGCATCCAGTGACAGGACAAGTTAAAGCTCATCGTGGTGTTGACTATGTTGCCGCAATTGGCACCCCCATTAAAGCGGCAGGCAATGGACGAGTCATCGAATCCGGCTACAATCAATTTAATGGTAACTATGTGTTCATTAAGCACAACGATACCTACACGACCAAGTATTTACATTTGACCAAGCGTAATGTCAGCAAAGGGGCTAACGTTAAGCAGGGGCAAATTATTGGCACATTAGGCAAAACAGGACGCGTCACGGGTGCTCACCTACACTATGAATTTATCGTCAATGGGGTGCACCGCAATCCAAGAACAGTGGATTTGCCCAAGGCCGAATCAATCGCCCGTAAAGAAAAATCTCAATTCGATACTATCAGCAAACAGTTGATGGCAAGCATTTCACAGAACAAGCAAACCCAATTGGCGATGCAATAACGACGGATGGATCCCATCAAATGAACAAGGCTTATTATATTGGACTGATGTCAGGCACCAGTATGGATGGTGTCGATGCTGTGCTAGTCGACTTTGCGGGCGAACAGCCGCAGCTGATTGCAACGCATACCGAGGCGATCCCGAGCCATTTGCTCAAAGGATTACAACGCCTGTGTCTGCCAGGCAATGATGAAATCAACCGACTTGGCCGCCTAGACCGCAGTGTTGGCAAATTATTTGCTCTTGCAGTCAATAACTTGCTCGCCAAAGCCCTGATAGCCAAAGAAGACATCATAGCCATTGGTAGCCATGGCCAAACTGTGCGCCATATGCCAAACCTTGAGGTAGGCTTTACCCTGCAGATTGGCGATCCCAATACCATAGCAACCGAAACGGGCATAGATGTGATTGCAGATTTTCGCCGCAAAGACATCGCCTTAGGCGGCCAAGGCGCGCCATTAGTGCCCGCATTTCACCAGCAAACCTTTGCCCAAGTCGGTAAAAAACGCATCATCCTCAATATTGGTGGTATTGCCAATATCACCTATCTGCCGGGTAATAGCGATGAAGTCTTAGGCTTTGATACTGGGCCGGGCAACACCTTAATTGATGCCTGGATTCAGCAAGTAAAGAATGAACCCTATGACAAAAACGGTACTTGGGCAGCATCGGGTAAAACCGATCAACAGCTACTCGCGCAATTGTTGTCGCACCCTTATTTCTCCCTTGCTTATCCAAAGAGTACTGGGCGAGAACTATTTAATCAGGCTTGGTTAGAGCAGCAATTATCGGCCTTTAATCAATTAGATGAAGAAGATATTCAATCGACACTGCTCGATTTAACCTGTCACAGTATTGCCCGCGACATCCTTAAACTCGCCCAAACAGGGGAATTATTTGTCTGTGGTGGTGGCGCTTTCAATGGCGAGCTAATGCAGCGTTTAGCAGAGTTACTGCCGAATTATCATATCGATACCACCTCAGCACTCGGAGTCGATCCTAAATGGGCCGAAGGCATCGCCTTTGCGTGGCTTGCGATGCGCCATCACTTAGGCCTGCCAGCCAATCTACCCGCCGTCACTGGCGCCTCCCGCGAAGCCGTTTTGGGTGGACGTTTTAGCGCTAAGTAACATTAATGGACACAAATGCTCTCGAGTATTTGTGTCCTGATGATTCTCTTCTTCTATCGACTAAATCACTTTTAATAAAGTCAATTCAAAAACACTGCCAACAACCAATATCCCCTCACATTAAAGTTATCTTTGTCTTTGATATTAATCTAAATACTTAAAACCCATCTATGCTTGATCACAGTTGTGTCATGCAAACTTGCTAAAGTGGTTGTTAACTAAGCCGTAAACACGCAAAGCCAGGTTGTGATGGTCTACAGAGATCCGAACAATCTGCAGACATAACACTTCAATTAAGGGAATGGTTATTTATCTAGCTACACTTAACCAGCAAGATAAACAATGGTTTATGCAATGGCGTCAAAAAGCCATACCGACATAAATCGACTGAATAGGAAATCAATCAATGAATATGTCACAAAAAATGGCGGCAGAATTTTTGGGCACTTTGTGGCTGGTGCTCGGTGGCTGTGGCAGCGCAGTACTGGCAGCAGCTTTTCCTGAGGTGGGGATAGGCTTACTCGGAGTGTCACTCGCCTTTGGCTTAACCGTTCTCACTATGGCCTTCGCGATTGGTCATATCTCAGGTTGCCACCTCAACCCGGCGGTATCATTTGGACTCTGGGCTGGCGGACGTTTTCCAGCATCGGAACTGTTGCCTTATATCATTGCCCAAGTAGCGGGTGGTATTGTCGGTGCAGGCGTATTGTATTTAATCGCCTCAGGGCAAGAAGGTTTTAGTCTCGCGGCAGGTTTTGCTTCTAATGGCTTTGGTGAACATTCTCCAGGCGGCTATAGCATGATATCGGTAATGATCTGCGAAATTGTAATGACCTTATTTTTTCTACTCGTCATTTTAGGCTCAACCGATGAACGAGCGCCTAAAGGCTTTGCCCCGATCGCTATTGGTTTATGCTTAACCCTAATCCACCTTATCAGTATTCCTGTATCTAACACCTCAGTAAATCCTGCCCGCAGCACAGGCCCAGCGCTATTTGTTGGTGATTGGGCCGTCTCACAATTATGGCTATTTTGGGCAGCTCCGATCATTGGCGCAATTTTAGCGGGCGTTATCTACCGTTATTTCAACGCTGCCAAGTAATCCCTCTATGCCAACAGCGCTTTAGCTGCGCTGTTGTGCTTTTTCAAACTCCGCTCTAATGTTACCATCTTGGCAACTGGTGAGTTTTGCTGTGCCCACGTTTTTACTTTTGTGGCACGACAGGCTTCGCCCTATTCACGCATAAGAGATATTTTCATGAGCAAGACTGTTAAAACCTTTGCAGAAGCCGCTGGCATGACTCCAGAAGCGCGTTACGACTACCTCGTTGAACAAATCAAGCAACATAAAGTGTTATGGACGCTTCAAGATCAAGATGGTTGCGTGATGCTAACCACTGAAGATGAAGACTGTATCCCAATGTGGCCAACCGAAGAAGCGGCTGAATCTTGGGCAGTCGATGATTGGAGCGACTGCCAAACCTTAGCGATTCCCTATGATGAATGGCATGAACGATGGGTACCAGGCATGGAAGATGACGATCTGTTCGTTGCCGTATTCCCTGTACAGGACGACTTAGGTGTGGTGATCCCACCCTATGAATTAGATCAACGTTTAGTCACTAAACAAAGCCACTAATCCACAAGGGCAAACCCAATGTCGCTGAGCGAGCAAGAATCCTCTTTGGCAACGCAGGCTACGCCACCCTTGGCAAAAGCCCGTTTACCTAAACGCTTAATTGCTTTGCTGCTACTTTACGTCGCAGCATCGGTAAGCGGTTTAATCGCCAAACAAGGGGTACTTTTCTGCCTGTTAACCCTATTGATGGTGCTCGGGATTATAGGTCGCCAAAAGGCTGGACTAATTATGCTAAGAGGTTATACCTTAGTGCAGTTAGCATTAGTAAGTATGCTGCCAGTACTGTTATACGATCCTGACAACCTCGTCGCAGGACCAACCACAGTGCACCTTGGCCAGTGGCAGGGAAAACTCCCTGACTATGTGATTTTTACTGTGTTGATTGTCTTATCTTTATTGCAGGTTTGGATCGCATTCGATAAGGACGTTAAAGCTTGGTTTAAGCCCAAGTTAAACCTCAATATTATGAACTAACGGCCTATACCAACGCAGCTCAGTAGATCATTACCAATAAAAAAGCCGTCTTGTCGACGGCTTTTTTATTTTCTATATCAGCTAACTACATTTGTAACACAAGCTTATACAGAGAAACTTGCACCACAGCCACAGGTGGTTGTGGCATTAGGGTTCTTCACAAAGAAACGCGAACCTTCGAGACCTGAAGTGTAATCCACTTCACCGCCAACGAGGTATTGTAAGCTCATGGGATCGACGACCAATTGGACGCCTTGTTTCTCAACAGTGAAGTCGCCTTCATTGACCTTTTCATCAAAGGTAAAGCCGTACTGAAATCCAGAACAACCACCGCCAGTAACATACACGCGTAGCTTAAGTGCAGGATTTTGCTCTTCTTCCAACAAGCCTTTTACCTTAGCGGCTGCCGCATCGGTAAATTTAATTGGCATTGTTGCGTCAGCTTGATCAGTCATTACTACCTCTTACATCAGTTTTCTGGGGCAAATTATCCGTTACCTGACTATTTTGTTCAAGTATTACCCGCGGTTCTTTTTCACCCTGTAATAATTCAGGGACACTATAGACATGTTCTGTCTGTGAATTTTTGGTCCAGCGGCTCGAAGGCACCACCACTTTCACTTTGACTTGCACCACATTAAAACCAGCTGGCACAGTAACTTTGGTATCTATGACCTGAAAATAGCGAAAATCAAATTCAAGCTTAGAACCCGTGAGTTTGTTCACACTTAACTCAACAGATTTACCATCTTGCACACCAATAAGCGTAATTTCGGTGCGGCCTTGAATCGCCTGCTTACGTTTTTGCAGCTGAGTCAAAATCAGTTTGAAATTATATTCATCAACCAAGGCCCCTGGCGTCATTTCAAGGCCATGGATAGCCACACCTTCAGCGTTGTTATCTGGTGACATAATGCTGCGATAAAAGGCTAATTCGTGCTCTAGCTCTTTTTGTTTTTTCATCTGCTGTGCAAACATATCTTGCATTTGCGCATTGGCTTCGCGTTCGACAGATAGCTCTAAATTGCGGGTAGCGAGTTCCTGGGTTTGCAACTCAAGTTCAGCGGTAACACGTTGTAATTTACCCCCACCAATGTGCTTCACGACAGCTTCATCACTGTTTAATACAATAAAGCTCACCCAAGCGCCCAATAAAAATGCTACAAAAACTAATAGCAATAAATACTTGGTCGATGGACGATACTTTAAATCCATGACTTGCAGCCGGTCTAGCCAACGATGATAATTTGGCATTAGGTAACAGCCCCTTATATAAAATACAATCAACTCAAGAACGAGTTCGATACAATACAACTCAGGCCAATGCAGTGCAATTAACGATAAATAAAGCCGCGATTCAAGACGCTATCAGCACAGCTAAAAAGTACTTAACTAACGAGCTGCGTGATCATTTATCTCAAGCCAAGATCAGTGCGCAGCTGTGCTTACTGGCCTTGTTATTCGCCATCTTCGCCTCCTGCGTGATCCTGTTGTTTCGACTCTTGCTCCTGTGGGCAAACCATTACACCCAAATCGAGACGCAGGATTTTACGGGTAACATCACCGACTGGCGAGCATTGTTGCCACTTTTTGGCGCCTTGTTGATCTGGATTGTCGCCAAACTCGGCTCCAAACGTTACAAGCGCATGGGGATTGCCTATGTATTACATAGGGTTAAATTGCACTATGGCAAAATTCCGCTGCAATCTGCCGCAGGGCAATTTTTTCAGGCCTTGTTTGCCTTAGGGACTAATTTTTCGGTGGGCCGTGAAGGCCCCGCCATTCACCTTGGCGCCGTAAGTGCCAGTGTTTTAGCCGAAAAATTTAATCTTCCCGATAATAGTGTGCGGATTATGTGCGCCAGCGGCATTGCCGCGGGGATTGCCGCCACCTTTAACGCCCCACTAGCAGCAGTGATATTTGTACTCGAAGTGATAGTGCGCGAATACAAGGTGCATTACTTCTTCCCGATTATGCTGTCCGCCATTTGTGGTGCGGTTTCCAGCCAGCTGGTTTTTGGTAATGTGCACGAGTTTGATCGTATTCAAGTAATCCATATTCCGTTGGATCACTATCCCATTTTAGCCTTGGGCGGCATTGCACTGGGCTGCGCCGCCGCCTTCTTCAACTACGCGCTCCTTAAAGTCACCGCCACTGGGCAAAACTGGCCACTGATTTATCGGCTCTTGCTGGCGGGCAGTATCACTACGCTGATTGGATTAATCTTGCCCCAAGCTCTCGGTACCGGGGATTTAGCGATCAGTGAAGCCATTAGCGAGCATCCCAGTTTATTGCTGTTAATCGCCCTGCTTGCCGCAAAGATTATTGCGACGATTGCGGCGATAGGGCTTGGGATCCCGGGCGGATTGATTGGCCCGCTCTACGGCATCGGCGCCTTAATCGGTGCCATCTTAGCCTTAGTCAGTGCGATGTTATTCCCTTCGATTGCGCCTTACGTTGGCCTCTATACAGTGATAGGCATGACTGCCATGATGGGCGTTTGCCTAAGTGCGCCGCTCGCTGCATTAGTCGCGCTGCTCGAAATGACCAACGATGCCAGTATTATTCTGCCCGCGATGTTTGTCACAGCTCCCGCATTTTTGATTGCCTATCAAGGTTTTAAAACTAACTCTATCTTCTTCAAGCAGTTAGAAATTATGGGCTTAGGCTATAAAGTGGCCCCAGTGAATTTGGCGCTACAGAAAAAAGGCGTGCGCGCCCTGATGGATAAGCGCTTCGTTATCGTCAACAACAACGATGAGCTACTGCTCGAGGTGTTAAAACGCGCCGAAGGTCGCCCTGTGTTAGTACGTAATGCCGATGGGGTAATAGAAATGCTCAGCCTTGAGATGCAATCCTTTGATGACAACATCACCCTCTCACGCCATCCCATGCAGGGACTAAGTGATACCAAAACCTTAGATGAGGTCTATTCAATACTGTCACCCAAGCGCAGCGGTGAAGTCTTTATCTATCAAGACACGCCAGATAACGTGGTAGGGGTGATTAGTTGGTCGAACCTACAGCAAGAAATTCGCTCAGGCCAAGTCTAAGCCAAGTCATAGACTAAACAGTCAACCAAGAGTGGATTGGATTCACAAAATCCTGTTGTTTCACGGTAAAAATACACTACAGAGGCAAGGGTGCTATTTCGCTGCCTTGGTGCATCTGTTACAATCGCGCCTCAGCCACCCTACATAACATTAGGGCTACGAGCGCAATATCTGCACTTGAACGCCCCCTAGCAATTGGAAAACAGGCTGATGAACCAGTTCGAAGGATCCCACATCCTCTCCGTAAACCAGTTAGATCTTGATTCAATCCAAACTATTTTTAATGTCGCCCACCGCATGATGCCCTATGCACTCCGTGAAAAACGCACAAAAGTGCTCGAAGGCGCCATTTTAGGTAACCTGTTTTTCGAGCCAAGTACCCGTACCCGCGTGAGTTTTGGCTGTGCCTTTAACTTACTCGGCGGCCATGTGCGTGAAACCACAGGTATGGCCTCTTCGTCCTTATCTAAAGGTGAATCCCTGTACGATACCGCCCGCGTACTCTCGACCTACTCCGATGTGATTGCGATGCGCCACCCTGACTCTTACTCTGTCAAAGAGTTTGCCGAAGGTAGCCGCGTCCCCGTAATCAATGGCGGTGATGGTTCGAACGAGCACCCAACCCAAGCATTGCTCGATTTGTTTACCATTCAAAAAGAGTTAGGTCATGCTGGCCGCGGTATCGATGGCATGCATATCGCTATGGTCGGTGATTTAAAGTTTGGCCGCACCGTGCATTCATTGTCGCGCTTGCTGTGCATGTATAAGAACATCAGCTTCACACTGATTTCACCAGCTGAATTAGCTATGCCTGATTATGTGATCTCAGACATTGAAAATGCTGGCCATAGCATCAAAATAACAGACCAGCTTGAAGGCCATTTAGATAAAGCAGATATTCTTTATCTGACCCGCATTCAAGAAGAGCGCTTCCCATCCCAGGAAGAAGCAAACAAATACCGCGGTAAATTCCGTTTGAATCGCAGTATTTACACCCAACATTGCAAATCTAACACTGTGATCATGCACCCGCTGCCACGGGATTCGCGTGCGCAAGCTAATGAGTTAGATAATGATTTAAACAGCCATCCTAATCTCGCTATCTTCAGACAGGCGGACAATGGACTGTTAATTCGTATGGCACTGTTTGCATTGACACTCGGGGTTGACTCACAACTCGAAAAATATGAGTGTCCTGTTAATTGGTATTCACGTAAAGCCGATCGCTAATCGGCTACATACTTTAAGGACTTAACATGACCCGTTCCGAAGCGCTATTTGAACAGGCTAAAAAAACCATCCCCGGCGGTGTTAACTCTCCGGTTCGTGCATTTAACGGTGTAGGTGGCTCACCCCTGTTTATTGAAAAAGCTGATGGCGCTTATATTTACGATGCCGATGGTAAAGCTTATATCGACTATGTCGGCTCTTGGGGCCCGATGATCCTCGGCCACAACCATCCGAAGATCCGTGAAGCCGTATTGGCTGCGGTACATAATGGTCTGTCTTTTGGCGCGCCGACCGAACTTGAAGTACAAATGGCTGAGAAAGTGATCGCCATGGTGCCTTCTATCGAGCAAGTCCGTATGGTGAGCTCAGGTACTGAAGCGACCATGAGTGCCATTCGCTTAGCGCGCGGTTTTACTAATCGTGACAAGATCTTAAAATTTGAAGGTTGCTACCATGGTCACGCTGACTGTCTATTAGTTAAAGCAGGTTCCGGTGCATTAACCTTAGGCCAACCCAGCTCTCCTGGTATTCCTGAAGATTTCGCAAAGCACACCTTAACTGCTGTGTATAACGATCTGGATTCTGTTCGTTCGCTGTTCGAGCAATATCCAACTGAGATTTCTTGCATCATTATCGAGCCCGTTGCTGGCAACATGAACTGCATTCCACCTATCCCAGGCTTCCTCGAAGGTCTGCGTAGCCTGTGTGATGAGTTTGGTGCGCTGCTGATTATCGACGAAGTGATGACAGGTTTCCGAGTATCAAGAAGTGGCGCTCAAGGTCACTATGGCGTTACACCAGACTTAACCACACTCGGTAAAGTCATCGGTGGCGGTATGCCTGTAGGTGCATTTGGTGGCCGTAAAGATGTGATGCAGTTTATCGCACCAACTGGCCCTGTATACCAAGCAGGCACGCTTTCAGGTAACCCTATTGCGATGTCAGCGGGTCTAGCACAAATGGAAGCGCTGTGTGAAGAAGGTCTGTACGAAGCGCTGAGCGCTAAAACCAAGCGCATCGCCGAAGGCTTTAAAGCGGCGGCGGATAAGCACGGCATCCCAATGGCGATCAACTATGTTGGCGGTATGTTCGGCTTCTTCTTTACTGAGCAAGAGCAGATCACTCGCTTCGACCAAGTGACTAAGTGCAATATTGAGCACTTCCGCACTTTCTACCATGGCATGTTAGATGAAGGCGTTTACTTAGCACCGAGTGCTTATGAAGCTGGCTTCCTGTCGATGGCCCATGGCGAAGAAGAATTGCGCCTCACGCTTGAAGCGGCTGATCGCGTATTAGCTCGCATGAAAGCGGCAATGTAAGCGAGCGCTTAAAATATCAAGGGACGCATTAGCGTCCCTTTTTCTTACTTAGCTTTTGAAAGTAATATTGTGCAAATCTTAGCCCAATCAATAGCTATCGGACTTTTTTGAACCTAAGGCCGACTTAAAGATAATCGCTGCGACTAAGGCTTGTAGAGTTAACGTGAGGTGATCAATCACTAAGCTAGGATTGTGGAATATACCCAAAGCAAGTAATTGTTTACCACTGTCGATCAGCCAAACCAAAGAGCCTAAGAGTAAGAGACTCCGGAGTACAAAGTTCATTTTGCAACATCCTCAAAATACAACATCCAGTGTCCTAACGATAAAAGAGGCACAAGATACCGCTCACTTTCTGTTCGGTCAATATTTCGACGTGGTCATATCTGTGACTCACTCAGCACATTCCGTACAATTGTCGGTAATAAACTCAAATCCAGCATCTAATTTGAACCATTGAATTTTCAATCAGAATTTTCTCTCTAAAGAAAAATTAATTGCAGGATCGATAAAATAACGGCTTAGACTTTAATCGTAGATCTTACTTTACACTCAATAACCAACCCGAAACAAACAACATAAAAAACCAATAGCAAACCACAATACAGTATTAAAAACTAAAAATGCACCCAAACAGCTGAGACACACATCACAAAGCAACACAAAACTGAGTTACAGCTAACAGTTGCGTTATTCGCGCCATTATGTTCTGATCCGCACGCGTTAACACGGCAAACTTAATTAAGCCTTGATAATGCCACTCAATAGCTCGCCTTTGGCCTGCCACGACATTAAAACAGCAGTTGGAATTGCAGTTATGCTATATACCTTTCTGATCATACTGGCACTGCTTGCATTGCTCAGTATTATTTTTGAAGAAGTAACCCACCTTAATAAAGCAAAAACCACCTTATTCTTTGGCTGTATTTCATGGGTAGCACTATTCATGGCTGCTGGAGATCCTAGCCATGAGAAGTTAGTTGCTCATCAACTCAATGAAAACTTGCTTGAAATTGCCACCTTGTGGCTATTTTTAATGTCGACAATGACCTTTGTGGCCTATCTTAACGCCAAAGGTATGATTCAAATCATGGTGCAGAAGCTCTTTCCACAAAAGGTTTCTGTTCGGTTATTGATGATACAAGTCGCATTATTCTCGCTAATTCTGTCCGCCTTTTGTGATAACGTCACTGCTACATTGGTTTCTTTGGGTTTGTTAACCACCTTTAAACTCGATAAACAAATGCGTCGCAGAATGGCGGTGTTGATTATTTTCGCAGTGAACTCAGGTGGTGTAGCATTGATCACTGGTGACGTCACCACGCTGATGATCTTCCTCGCGGGTCACGTGCATATCTCCGAACTGTTAATGCTGTTCATCCCATCAGCCGTGAGTGTCGTTTTACTGGCAACGCTCTTTTCGCTAAAAGCTGAAGGTATCGTCTCAACAACCCCAATTAAACATAGTTATCAAACGGTTGATCTACTGATTGCCCTCGTGTTCTTCTGCACGATTTTAATGACCATGTTACTCAACATTTTGTTTGGCATCCCTCCAGTACTGACCTTCTTAACCGGTCTGTCCATCATGTTCCTGATTGGTCATACAACGCGCAGCGATAAAGAAGAAATCAAGATCCTTGAATATATCCGCCAAGTTGAATATGACACTTTGTTATTCTTCTTAGGGATTTTATTGCTAGTTGGCATGCTTAAAGAAATCGGCACCTTAGATATGCTGACCGAGGCCTATGCCCTATTTAATCCAAATATCTCAAACTTTGTCACAGGCATGGGTTCAGCTCTTATCGATAACGTGCCACTCACTGCTGCCCTATTAAAAGCAGAACCTGTACTCAACACTCCAGAATGGTTAGGCTTAACCTACAGTGTGGGCGTAGGTGGTTCATTATTAGTGATTGGTTCAGCCGCGGGTATCGTCGCCATGAGCAAAGTAAAAGAGCTCACTTTTGTAAGCTACTTGAAATATGTACCTGCACTATTCCTATGCTACTGTGTTGGCTATGGCTTAACTTTATTCCTCGCATATAACTTCTTTGCTTAATTTAAAACGATAAACAAAAGGCGCCAACAGGCGCCTTTTGTCTTAAGAGAATGCCTTACATCGCCGGAACCCTAAACTGTGTTCCTTGAATGTCTAAAACGACATCCCGCGGACGAATGGCAATGATCTTTAACTTACCACCAATCATATCGCCTTCCTGTAACTCGGCACCGTCAACGTTTAACCAACGCTGACTCGCATCCGTCGAATAAACATGGGCAACAATATTAAATTCCGGTACTTGTAGTTGTAATCCCGCAGGCAGTTGCCCGTATTTAGGAATATCGCCATTTTCCGTTTTAGGGATAGGATCAAGCTTAGGCTCTGTCACAGGTGTTTTAGCCGCTTTGACATATTCCACCTCTTTCAGTGCATCTTGGAAGGTCGCGACCAATTCATCATCTTGACGACTCTGCGCCGTATCCAAGCCAACATCCGTCGCCGCAGCATTAACTTGTTGACGCAGCGCCTCAAGTGTTGCTAACCCTTGACGATTAGCATTCGCCCCCAACATTATTGGTTCAGGATCGGCAAACTCTTGCGCCAGCTCCCCATTTTCGGCAGATGATGGCTGGGCGCGAGTTGTTTCATCTAAGGCCGCTGACGTCGCAAGATAGTCATCATAACTAGGATCAGCATTTGAGGAGGTATTTGTAGCGACAACCTGTGACGAATCTACGCTCGGATAAGCTTGGGCGCTTAAAGGCACATCATTTAATACCTGCTCCCTGGGCAAAGCGACTTTCCCAGCTAATCGAAATCCTGCGGCGTTCCCCTGAGTAACAGTATCTTCCTGTGTGGCAACCGTAGTGGCTGCACTTACTGGGTCATTTAAGGATGCGGTCCGGTTAGCCTGACTCGTTGAGACAGAGCTATCAGAACCTGTATTTGAAGCATGCTGAGTTATCACTGTGCCCGTTTGAAGATCACTTCTACTATCATCATTAGCCTTCAAGGGCATCATTGAATTGACCTGTTGCCAATGCGCAACGCCCCATGCCACACCGATACCAAGAGTAATCGCAACGGCAAGCAGCGACAATTTTGCAGCAGGGAAAGAAGCCTTGCGTGGCGCAGGATAACTTGCCCTCGGCGTTAGTACCGCATCGGGTAAAGGTGAAGCTTGCTGTTGTTTATTACGGGTTACCGCGTCGAGTAAAATGGACATTAACTCTGGGCTCCATTATCGGTTAGGCGCGGCCCTTGATCACTTAAGTACAAATTCAGTCTCACTAACGTTTGATTGCCTGCAATACCGTCAGCCTTCAATCCATGTTGGCTTTGAAAGGCTTTAAGATCATTCTCCAACTTAAGATCAAATTGGCTGACTCGGCGTGAAGGTCGTTTAGCCACATGGGCAAGCGCATTCTCCAGCCACTGTAATTGCCCAGGGCTCGATTTTTGGCTAATTTCCAGCATAGGTAAATTGGGGGCCTGCCAGAGAATTTCAAAGGTGCCGCTAAAGTGTTGATTGAACCAAGCTCTATCAACCCAAAGCTGCTGCTCGCCCAATTGCATCAATAGCTGATCACTATCAACTGCAATGACAGCACCATAAAAATCTTGTTGATTATCATCAACTAAATATACAACGGCAGGATAATTTAGCCGCGTAATCGACATCCAATTTCCCTGCTGTTGATAACATGACAGCCCCTGTTCCCGTGCAGACTGACAGGCAGTGAGGCCTTTAAATGGGACTTTGCCCCACACATTAAAAAGACCTGCAAAGGCGGTATCAATACTTCGACTTTGTTTGATAGCCTCCTGTAATACCCGCAGACTTGGGTCAGCCGCCACAACAGTATTTTGCACTTGAGTGAGTGCTGGTTCAGTATTATTTACTGGCGTTTGGCTTTGCTGAACAGAACTGTCAGTTACAACTGTTTGTTTGGCGTGGATAACAGGCTCAGTCGTCACATTGGCAACCGCGAGTTTATCCGTAAACAACCAATAGGATACTCCAAAAGCTAGTACCAATGCGGCGGCGATAGCACTTGGCCACAGATACTTATGCTGCTGCGGTTCTTCCTCCCCTAATACTTCAGCAGCCGCTTGTCTCACCATATGGTGATCAATGGGCACCTTAGATTGAGCATACCCAGCCATAAGGGCTCGCTCGCACAATAAGTTGATGAGACGAGGAATACCACCACTGTATTTATGCAGTACCTTAATGGCTTTTCGCGTAAATAAAGGTTCAAAACGACCAGCAACCTGCAAACGATGCAATACGTAAAGGGCAATTTCATCTTCATTTAGCGGCAATAAATGATAACGAGCAGTGATCCGCTGGGCTAATTGCCGCAGTTCTTGTCGTTTGAGTAGCAGTTGGAGTTCAGGTTGGCCAATCAAAATGACTTGCAGCAGTTTTTTCGTATCGGTCTCGAGATTGGTGAGCAACCTTAATTGCTCTAATACTTCGGCACGCAGATGCTGCGCCTCATCGATGATGAGAACGGTATTGCGGCCCTTCTCATGATTGGCGAGTAAAAAACGGCTCAGATGGTCAGTCAGTTGCTTGAGCGTTGGATTTTCACCATAACTAATCTTCAACTCATCGCATAGGGTGGCGAGTAACTCCAACTCAGTCAGCGAAGGATTTAAAATAAATGCTGTATCAGTATTGTCAGGTAATTGTCCTAGTAAACAACGAGATACTGTTGTCTTCCCTGTGCCGACCTCTCCCGTTAGTAACACAAAGCCACCCGTCTCACCCAACCCGTAGGTTAAATGGGCTAAGGCTTCTCTGTGTCTGTCACTCAAGAATAAATAATGTGGATTGGGTGCAATCGAAAAAGGGTTATCACTGAGTCCATAAAAGGCCTTGTACATACCACCAATCATCCTAAGCTAAAAATAACGCCCCACGTTAAAACGTCCAAAGGATATTGTCAAAGCATCAGCAACATGGATGTGACATTCTAATAAATATCTACACTCTAGTTCGCCTTGCAATGGCATCATCATGATAAGCTATGCCTATGGCACACTCGCTAAAATAATCCTGTGAAAATTTACTTAGTTGGCGGCGCTGTACGAGACAGCCTGCTAAACCTTCCAATAAAAGATAAAGATTATATGGTTGTCGGCGCTACTCCTGAGCAAATGCAGCAATTGGGCTATCGCCAAGTAGGTAAAGACTTCCCGGTCTTTTTACACCCTAAAACCCAGCAAGAATATGCGTTAGCGCGTACGGAGCGTAAAGTGGGTTTGGGTTATGGTGGTTTTAGCTGTTATGCCAGTCCCGATGTTACCCTAGAGCAAGATTTGCTAAGACGCGATCTCACCATTAACGCGATTGCCCAAGATGAAGAAGGCAATTTGTATGATCCCTATAATGGTGTCGCGGACATACAGGCACGGCAACTGCGGCATGTGTCAACAGCCTTTGCAGAAGATCCTTTAAGGGTGTTACGAGTGGCACGCTTTGCCGCACGTTTTCATAGTTTAGGTTTCAAGATTGCTACAGAAACCATGTCCTTGATGCAGCATATGAGCCAAACCGAGGAATTAACGGCGCTTACGCCTGAGCGCGTTTGGCAAGAAGTCGATAAAAGTCTCGGCGGCCCCAATCCAGAGATTTTTTTCCAAGTGCTGCGGCAATGCGGTGCATTGAAAATCCTATTCCCCGAAATTGATGCACTTTTTGGTATCCCACAACCGGAAAAGTGGCACCCTGAGATAGATACAGGTCTGCATACTCTGATGGTGTTAACACAGGCAACATTACTGACTCAAGACAAAGCGGTACGCTTTGCAGCTTTAGTGCACGATCTGGGTAAGGCATTAAGCCCCAAAGAACACTGGCCTAAACACCATGGCCATGGACAAAAAGGATTACCCGTCATTAAAAAACTGTGTGAACGGTTACGAGTCCCTAACGAGTATCGCGACCTCGCTCTATTGGTTAGTGATCTGCACCAAAACGTACACCAAGCATTTGAATTAAGAGCCGAGACAATTGTTAAAGTCTTCGATAAAGCCGATTTTTGGCGTAAACCAGAACGACTAAATCAACTCTTATTGGCTTGTATCGCCGATATGCGAGGACGCACAGGCTTCGAGCATCAAGCCTACCCGCAAAGTGACTACCTTAATGCGTGTTTTTTAGCCGCTAATAATGTGGATATAAAAGCCATCATCGCAGCAGGATTTCAGGGAGGACAGATAAAACAAGCGCTCAATTTGAGGCGGATTGATAACGTCGAGCAAGTGAAACTCAACTGGCCACACCAACAAGCCAAACTGACGCCATAAAATTGTAATTTTTTTGTAAACACATAAACACTTTCTAGTAAATGGGACACCATTTTTCGATGAGAAATGACGATATAACCGGGAAAAAACGCTTTTAAAAAAAAATTTATATGTCTATAGTGGTTAAACGCATTAATATTCGTAGCAAATTAAAATAGCTATGTCATAATTAGGCAGTTTCGATTACCAAGTGACGAAACATTCAAATCCAACCTATTTTAAGGGATTTTTTACAATGAACAAAAAAGTACTGATGATTGCTGGTTTAGCAATGACTGCCCTACTAGGTGGTTGTGCAAACACTACTGCTCTGGAAGAAAGCGTTGCAACTCTGGGCAACAAAGTTGATCAATTGTCAGCTGATGTTGGCTCTCTGAAATCAGAGCAAAGCAAACTGTCTGCAGACGTTAAAGATGCTAAAGCAGCAGCTATGGACGCACAAGCAGAAGCTAAACGCGCTAACGACCGTCTAGACAACGTTGCTTCTCGTTACAAGAAGTAATGATAGGTAATTAACCTGTAATTCATCAGGTTAAGATCAAAGGCTTGAGAGAGATGAAAGCGAATAGCACATCGATCCAAGCCTTTTTTTATGGTTGATTGTCAGCTTTCACAAGCTAATTCCGTAATAAGCCAAGCTGTGTTGAATAACTGAAATTTAGCTAATGCTTATTAGCTTCACAAACCAAACTCTCAGCTTGACATCAAGATAAACTCTTATCGAAAGAAAACGACTTTCCAGTATTAATCATTCTTAAACTGGTATATCCATCGTAAAATCGATTTTTCACTTTTCATAATCCTCTCCCCTGTTCTCACTAAAAACGTTATTTTTATTAAATCTCTTAACGGGTATTTTAATGAAAGTACAACAGCGCAAACTCAAGCAATTTGCGAGACAAAAGCAGTTAAGAGGTTATATCTGTAATGAACGACGGCTGAATAAATACAAACTCCAAGGCATGCAGTCTTGGATTAACATAAAAGCAACATAAAAGCTCGATTATTATCATGCACTTGCATTATTCACTCTACAGAAGCATCAAGAAATAGAATACCTAAGCTTATGAATAGGTTAAAAAACATCCAATGGGATTATTTATTTTAGCGAGTTAAGCTCTGATTAAAGACTTTTGCGCTAAGACTAAAATAAAGTCAATTTCTAGATTATTGAATACTTGAGTCCGAATAAGGTGTTTGACTTTATCCGATGCACGCCACGCATAAGGTGTCATATCAAGCAATACCAAAACTTGTTCACCTGTTATCGATAAACTAAATTGCACTCGCTGCTGCTCTTTTACGATTAACCCAGTAGGTAAATTTATTTGGACTGATTTTTCAATGAGTTCTGGATAAATGAGCGTCTTGAGTTGCCATAAATGCCGAGCACCTGGGATCACCTGCAACATAAGCCCTTGCTCTTTAAGCACGCGGACGCATTCTTTTCCCTTCAACGGCTTATCGACAACAGTAATAAAATCGAAGCAATTATCTGCAAAGGGTAACGCTTTGGATGTACTGAGATAGAGCGATGCTGGCGTTTGCGCTTTAGCTGCAGCAAAAATAGTATTTTCTGCATCCGAAACGCCACTGTAGTGGACGTTCATCCCATTTGTCAGCCTTGACAGCAACGAAGATAACGCACGTAAATAAAAGCCCTCAGCACACTCGTAGTCCAACAAACAATCATCAGCCTGTAAATGCGCAGCAATCATCTCACCCATTTTGTCGATTAAAGGCGTAAAAATCCCTGACTCGAGTAAGAACCGTTTAGCTCTGACCTGTTGACGACTATCCCCCGTCGGCTTTTGACGAGCAGGCTTAGTGAACACCCAATATCCAGCTTCATTCTTATCAAAATGGTGCTTATTCGCACAATAAAAACCTTGGGACGCCTGATGTTGCATCAGTGGCAAACTACAGGTAGGACATTGATATTGAAGGCTCATAAACAACTCCAAATACGAAAATTCATGCCTAAAAACACAAAAATCGGGTACTTGACCCGATTTTTTGGCAAAAGAGCGAGTGCATTATAAGAAGATAAATCCACACAACACAGCACCAAGGGCAAGACGATAAATAACGAAAGGCGTCATACCCATGCGGCTAATGATTTTCAAGAAATAATGTATACACAGATAAGCCGCAGCGAAAGAAATCACAGTGCCTAGTGTAAGCGCTTGATAGTCAATGGGAAGCGGGCTTTCAGCCAAATCTTTACCCACTAAAATAGCCGCGCCTAAGCTGACAGGTACAGACATCAAGAACGAGAAACGCGCAGCAGCATCGCGGCTAAGACCTAACATCAGCGCCGCGGTCATCGTCGCACCTGAGCGAGATGTCCCCGGGATTAACGCCAGCGCCTGAGCAAAACCAATTAATAATGCCTTGCGCCACCCCGTTTGATAAACCGTCAAATCACGGCGTGACATCTTATCCGCCCACCAAAGCAGCAAACCAAAGACCACTGTTGTCACAGCAATAACGCCGGCATTGCGTAAATGGGTTTCGATAAAGTCTTTGGCCATAAAACCAAAAAATACCGCAGGTAAAGTAGCAAGAATAATCCACCATGCCAGTTTGCTATCGTCAGAATGCTGACCTTTAACCATGCTGGCAATCCACGCCTTAAACATAGCCCAAAGTTCATGCCTAAAATAAATCACTACGGCAAACAATGAACCTGTATTAACGGCAACATCGAAGGATAACCCTTGATCTTCCCAGCCTAAAAGCTGTGCAGGTAGGATAAGGTGCGCCGAACTTGAAATGGGGAGGAACTCTGTTAATCCTTGAATTAACGCTAAAATAATTACCTGAAACGTATCCATGACAATCCTATCAATCAATTAAAAAGTCAGTCCAAAAGGCCATTCAAAGGCCACCGGCCACAGCTTTTGTGACGTTTTATCATATTCATCCCACATTGCAGCATAGGTTTTTAGCTGCAATGGGTGAATCAAATTGGGGGCGATTTCCGCTAAAGGCCAAAGCACAAAAGCATTACTGACAATTTCGGCGCGGGGCAGTACCACAGGGGTCTGACAAACGACATCATCGTAGAGCAATAGGTCAATATCTAAGGTTCTTGGACTAAACTTTTTGGCCCCCACCAACCGGCCGTGATTTTGCTCGATTTGCTTAAACTGCGCAACTACCTCAGCAATATTCAGACTCGTTTGTGCACAGACCACCATGTTTAAAAAGTTGGTACCATTAAATCCAACCGCTTCACTCTCGTACATTGAGGAGAGTTGCAGCGGGCCAAAGTATTCCCGTAAGGACAGCAAGCCCGCCTTAAGGTAGCGAGTGGGTTCTATATTACTACCTAAACTAATGTATATACGTGCCATACGAATGTCCGAACCGTCCAAACCGAAAACCCGAATCTAAAGATTCAATTAACGTGAGCGCTCAATCTCAACCCCAACAGAAGCGGCTGAAGGGACAGCACCTGGCTTCATCACCACCACTTTTACCCAACTCACCTTAAACTCGGTCAGCAAACACTGGGCAATCCGCTCGGCAACCGTCTCAATCAACTCAATGGGCTTTTCGGTAATGAGCTGAGTCAGGCGATTCGATACCGTCTCATAGCAGAGCGCGTATTGATAATCGTCTGTTACCGCTGCGGCCTTATTATCCCAAGCCATATCCAGATCTAAAAACAAGCTTTGGTGAATTTTCTTTTCCCATTCATAGACGCCAATCACAGTATCAATACGTAATTGTCGAATAAGCACTTTATCCATATTAATTCCTACTCACTCATACCAATGAGGTCTGATAAGCTAAACGCCATAGAGTCTGTATAATCCACCGTTCAATTGAACGACTAATTTACTTTCTACTCGGGCCAATCCGAAGTAGGATAACGCCCAAAAGGATTTGTTCGTTCAGAAACTATCGCAACCTGATAAGTTGCGTAATCGCCATCGCTTATGACTGAATGCTTGCCAAGTGGCCGTTAAATTGTGGCGCGATAATACCTTAAGACGTGTAAGGAAACCAATGTGAGTCAATTAACACTGACACTTTTGATGATTGTGGCCGCCTATTTAGCCGGTTCTGTCTCAAGTGCTGTGCTAGTGTGTAGGATAAGAGGCCTTCCCGACCCAAGAACGCAGGGTTCGGGCAACCCCGGAGCAACCAATGTGCTGCGCATTGGCGGCGCAAGTTCGGCTGCCATGGTGTTATTTTTCGACATGCTGAAGGGTGCTCTACCAACGTATCTTGCCTATTTAATGGGAATTGACGCCATTTCCCTCGGCCTTATCGCAATCGCCGCCTGTCTTGGCCATATCTATCCGATCTTTTTTGGTTTTAAAGGTGGCAAAGGCGTTGCAACAGCGTTTGGAGCCATGGCACCAATTGGTGATGACTTGGCCATCTGTTTGATGGCATCTTGGGTCGCCTTAGTCTTGATTAGCCGCTACTCTTCCCTTGCTGCCATTATTACCGCATTGCTTGCACCACTTTATACTTGGTGGCTTGACGATAGGTTTACCATTCCAGTTGCGATGCTCTCGACCCTGATAATCATTCGCCATAAAGAAAATATTCAGCGACTTCTCAAAGGGGAAGAATCTAAGGTATCACGTAAAAAGCGTCCTCCTCCGCCCTAAGCCATTTGAGCATTATCATACATAAATAAAAACAGTGCTTAATGCACTGTTTTTATTTAGATTAACTCGCAGAATATCAAGCAACAGGCGGCAAGGTATCGAGCGGCCATCGCGGTTGACCTTTTACTGCTAAGTCTTCCTGCTGCCCTGCCTTCAAACGCTGTAATCCAGCAAAGGCAATCATGGCGCCATTATCAGTACAAAATTCACCACGAGGATAATAAACGCGACCACCAATAGAGGTCATCATCTCAGCCAAGGTTTCGCGTAAGCGGGTGTTGGCACTCACGCCACCGGCAATCACTAAACGGTTATAACCCGTCTGTTTTAAGGCGCGGCGACATTTAATCGCTAAGGTATCTACAACCGCTTCTTCAAAAGCTCGGGCGATGTTGGCGCGGGTTTGCTCATCATCAGGTTCAGCGGCAATGGTATTGGCGGTAAAGGTTTTAAGGCCGGAGAAACTAAAATCAAGCCCAGGCCTATCTGTCATTGGACGCGGGAACTGATAACCAGCAGGCTCGCCTTTGGCGGCAAGTTTGGCTAAGCGTGGGCCACCAGGATAATCCAGCCCCATTAACTTGGCCGTTTTATCGAAGGCTTCACCGGCAGCGTCATCTACCGACTCACCTAATACTTCATAAAGGCCAATACCATCGACTTTGACCAACATGGAATGACCGCCTGACACCAACAGTGCAACAAAAGGAAACTCCGGAGCATCTTCCTCAAGCATAGGTGCCAGCAAATGCCCTTCCATATGATGAACACCGATGGCGGGCTTGTTCCATGCAAAGGCTAGCGAGCGACCAACACAGGCGCCCACTAATAAAGCCCCAATTAATCCAGGGCCCTTGGTATAAGCGATACCGTCGATGTCGGCAATGTCGGTATTGGCGTTTTTCAACGCTTGGCGGATCAGCGGGACAATTTTGCGCACATGGTCGCGGGAGGCTAGTTCAGGCACCACGCCACCATAATCCGCATGCAACTTAACCTGACTATATAACGCATGGGAAAGTAACCCCAGCTTATCGTCATAAACGGCAATACCTGTCTCGTCACAGGATGTCTCAATACCTAGAACCCGCATGGTGCCTCAAATCAAAACGTTTAAAGGGCGCTAATTCTACCTGTATGATGACAATTACTCCAGCCGACAATCACGTTATTCAGCCCCCCAAACCAAGCTGAAATGATTAGGGCTTTACAAGCCTAGTGGTCTCGGTATAAAATTCCGCACCATTTTAAATACACTTGGTTCAAGTCATTGAACCAGACAACCTACACCTAAGGGGTGATGGCGTATGCCAATTATTAAAGTACGTGAAAACGAACCATTCGACGTAGCTCTGCGTCGTTTCAAGCGCTCTTGTGAAAAAGCTGGTATTTTAGCCGACGTGCGTGCTCGTGAATTCTACGAGAAGCCAACTACTGCTCGTAAGCGCGCAAAAGCAGCTGCAGTTAAACGTTTAGCTAAAAAGCTTTCTCGCGAAAACGCACGTCGCGTACGTTTATACTAATCTCTTATGAGCCTAATTGATCAGCTAAAAGACCATATGAAACAGGCCATGATCGCCAAAGAGAAGGCGAGACTGAGCACTATTCGTATGGCACTTGCAGCCATCAAACAGATTGAAGTGGATACCCGCGAAACTCTGAATGATGAGCAGGTTATAGCTGTCTTAACCAAAATGGTGAAACAACGTCGCGATTCGATTGCTCAATATGAAGCAGCGGGTCGTAGCGAGTTGGCCGCAGCAGAAGCAGAAGAGATTCAAGTTATTGAAACTTTCCTGCCTACTCCCCTCTCTGAGGCGGAAATTGCCGCGTTCATCGATGCTGCTATTGCTGAAATAGGCGCATCCTCCATGGCGGATATGGGCAAAGTAATGGGAGCATTAAAACCTAAAGTTCAAGGACGTGCAGACATGGGCGCTATCGGCGCTATGATCCGTGCAAAATTGCAATAATTAGCGTTTCAATGTATGAACAAGCCGTGCCTATGCGCGGCTTGTTTGTTTAAATTCGCGCAAGGCGAGATTTTAAGCACTCAATGGCAATACCTCGTGATTTTATCAATGAGCTAATCGCTCGCACCGACATCGTCGAACTTATCGACCGCAAGGTGCCCTTGAAAAAGGCGGGTAAAAACTACTCGGCCTGTTGTCCTTTTCATAGTGAAAAATCACCTTCGTTTACCGTTAGCCGCGATAAACAGTTTTATCATTGTTTTGGCTGCGGCGCCCACGGCAATGCCATCGATTTTGTGATGGAGTACGACAGACTCGATTTTATCGATGCTATTGAAGATCTTGCCGGACAACTGGGCTTAGAAGTCCCAAGAGAACAAGGCACGGGTAAACGCCAAGACGATGGCCTAAGCCGTGATCTCTACCAATTAATGGAAGAAGCGAGTCGCTTTTTTCAAACCCAGTTAAGACAACACCAAGACAAACAAAAAGTCATCGACTACCTCGCCTATCGCGGATTATCCGATGATATTGTTGAGCATTTTGGGATTGGTTTTGCACCCGACGGTTGGGATGGCTTATTAAGCCGCTACCGACACAGTCAAGATGCACAGGATAAACTCCTGACCGCTGGCATGCTGATCAGCAATGACAGCGGTAAAAGATACGACAGATTCCGTGACCGCCTGATGTTTCCCATTCGCGACCGCCGTGGTCGTGTGATTGGATTTGGTGGCAGAGTATTGGGAGATGGCACCCCCAAGTACTTGAATTCGCCAGAAACGCCCATATTTCATAAGGGCAATGAACTCTACGGGCTATACGAGCTAAAGCAACGTCATCGTGATCCAGACAAAATACTGATTGTCGAAGGCTATATGGACGTCGTTGCCCTAGCCCAATATGGTGTTGATTATGCGGTTGCATCGCTTGGCACCTCGACGACAGCTGAACAATTTCAATTGTTGCTGCGTAGTGCTAAAGAAGTCATTTGCTGCTACGACGGCGATAGAGCCGGTAATGAGGCCGCCTGGCGCGCCTTAGAAACTGCCTTGCCCCTGTTAAAACCCGGGGATAAAGTACGTTTTATGTTTTTATCGCAATCTGAAGATCCAGATTCAATGGTTCGCAAGATTGGTAAAGACGCATTCGAGCAACTGATGGACAGTGCTATCAGCCTGCCCGAATTTTTGTTTGATACATTAACGACGAAATACGGTACCGATAAAGGTAATTTAGCCAAACAAGCCTTTGGCCTAATTGAAAAAATTCAAGACACTGTGCTGCAAAACCTCCTACTTGAGAGCTTAGCTCATAAGTTAGGAATGAACAGCTCAGACGATATGAAGAAAAAACTGGGTTTTAGTGTCAAACAAACTAAGCCCACAGCATCAACGGGACTCAAAGGACGCGGTACACCATTACGACTTGCCATCGCCTTGTTAGTACAGCATCCCGAGCTGGGACTGGGGTTATCTCCGCAACCAGCATTAAACCATCTGCAAATGCCAGGCATCGACTTGCTGCCATTGCTGTTGGCGTTAACTCGAGAGCATAAGTTAAACAGCGCACAACTACTTGAGCAATTCAGAGACAGCCCCCACAGCGGGACGCTGCATAAATTAGCCCAATGGGACCATCAAGTGGCGGAAGAAAACTTGCTCGAAAAGTTTAAACAGACCCTGGTTTGGTTGAACAATCAATATATTGAACAACGATATCAGGAATTGAGTCTAAAACAGACCCATACTAAGGAAGAAAAGATCCAGCTGCAGAAGCTGATCTCAGTCATGAAAGGACTAAACTGAGGCAAAAATGTCCTCATTCGGTATCCCAGTGACTAGCACAGGTAAGTGCACATGGCTATAATTGACGATTTGCGCGGCACTTAGCACGAGCTAACTGTCCGTCGTTGTAACAGTTTCCCAACTTGGATGATATCTATGGATCATACTCCGCAGTCGCAACTCAAGCTGTTGCTTGCCAAAGGTAAAGAGCAAGGTTACTTAACCTATGCAGAAGTGAACGATCACTTACCTGCAGACATGGTCGATTCTGACCAGATCGAAGATATTATCCAGATGATAAATGACATGGGTATTCGGGTATTCGAAGAGGCTCCCGATGCCGATGACATGATGATGTCGGAAGACAACACAGACGAAGATGCAGCAGAAGAAGCAGCCGCCGCCCTTGCCACGGTAGAAAGTGAGCTTGGCCGCACCACGGATCCTGTGCGTATGTACATGCGCGAAATGGGTACTGTTGAACTGCTGACCCGTGAAGGCGAAATCGTTATCGCTAAACGCATCGAAGAAGGCATTAACACAGTTCAAAGCTCAGTAGCCGAATACCCACAAGCGATCGCCATGATCCTTGAGCAATACGACCAGTATGAAGCCGATGAACTGCGCCTGTCTGATATTATCTCTGGATTTGTTAACCCTGACGAAGAAGACTTAGGCCCAACCGCTACTCACATCGGTTCTGAATTATCAGAAGAAGATCTTGAAGATGAAGATGATGAGGAAGACGAGGAAGACGAAGACGGTGATGCCGACGGCGATGATGATGGTAATAAAGGTCCCGATCCTGAAGAGGCTCGTGAACGCTTTAGCCAGTTAAGAACCGCCTACGAAAACGCGCTCAAAATCATCGAAGCCAAAGGCCGTGAACATCCAGAATCGATCAAAGCACTGTTTGAGATCGGTGAGATTTTTAAAGAGTTCCGCCTAGTACCTAAGCAATTTGACCGCTTAGTGAAAAGTATGCGTTCGATGATGGACCGCGTTCGCGTGCAAGAGCGTCTCCTGATGAAGCTTTGCGTCGAACAAGCCAAAATGCCAAAGAAAAACTTTGTTAAGTTCTTCACTGGTAACGAAACCAACCTCGATTGGTTTAATGCAGAAAAAACCTCAAACAAACCTTATGCCGAAGGCTTAAGAATGGTTGAGGATGACGTGCAGCGCTGCCGTAGCAAACTGGCCGCCATCGAAGAAGAAACAGGCTTAGTTATTGCCGCGATTAAAGATATTAACCGCCGCATGTCAATCGGTGAGGCTAAAGCTCGTCGTGCGAAGAAAGAAATGGTTGAGGCAAACTTACGTCTGGTAATTTCTATCGCTAAGAAATACACCAACCGCGGTCTGCAATTCTTGGACTTAATCCAAGAAGGTAACATCGGTCTGATGAAGGCTGTTGATAAATTTGAATATCGCCGTGGTTACAAGTTCTCGACCTATGCGACTTGGTGGATCCGTCAGGCAATCACCCGCTCAATCGCGGACCAAGCCCGTACGATCCGTATTCCAGTACACATGATCGAAACCATCAACAAGCTGAACCGTATCTCTCGCCAAATGCTACAGGAAATGGGCCGCGAACCCTCACCTGAAGAATTGGCAGAGCGAATGATGATGCCGGAAGACAAAATCCGTAAGGTACTGAAAATCGCGAAAGAACCGATCTCCATGGAAACCCCAATCGGTGACGATGAAGATTCACATTTAGGCGATTTTATCGAGGATACCACCCTCGAATTACCTCTGGACAGCGCCACCAGCGAAAGCTTGAAGAGCGCTACACATGAGGTATTAGCAGGCCTAACAGCCCGTGAAGCCAAAGTACTGCGCATGCGTTTTGGTATCGACATGAACACCGACCACACGCTAGAAGAAGTGGGCAAACAATTTGACGTAACCCGTGAACGTATCCGTCAAATTGAAGCAAAAGCGCTGCGTAAACTGCGTCACCCTTCACGCTCAGAAATCTTAAAGTCCTTCTTAGACGAATAGATAGACGAATAGATAAGTGTCAGATATTAAGCCTAAGCCCCGCACTGCGGGGCTTTTTTTCCCCATCATTCAGTTAACGAGTAACAAACCAGCACAATATACAGCTCAACCCCCTTTCAAAATCAGAGAGTTAAATTACCTTGCACCATGAATCGCACGGCAAAAAACCTTTGCAGAAACAACTGTTGATTAACAGATAACCAATTGAATCAATTCGGTGAATTTCATCGAAAAACACGGGTGACAAGCGCAAACAAGCTTAGTATACTGCCACTCGCTTTAGGTGATGACGATTGCCTTTAGTAGGCCCCTTAGCTCAGTTGGTTAGAGCACACGACTCATAATCGTTAGGTCCACGGTTCAAGTCCGTGAGGGGCCACCACCAAATTCAACAAAAAAGCCCATTTAATAATGGGCTTTTTTGTTTCTGCAATCTGTCGATACTGACTCATACCAACGCGACTCATTCCCGATAACTAACTCAAACGCGATTTCGATTTGTCCCTTTAGGTAATGGCCCAATTAAAGCAAAAACAAAGGCGCTAACTGATAACCACGTTAGCGCCTTGATAAGGTTAGAAAACCTGTCAGACCTTAAATAGCAGGAGGCTGACCATCTGGTTAGGTTTTTAACTTACCTAATTGCTGATGTTGTTGTTTCACCAGCTCGGCGAGAACGACGCTGCTTTGCTGTGCTTCGCCTGCAAGACGAGCGAGTTCAGAGGCTGAGTCGGATATGCCAGTAATATTTCGATTAACCTCTTCAGTAACGGCACTTTGCTCCTCTGCCGCCGCAGCAATATGGGTCACTTGCGCTGAAATCTCCTCAATCTGGCTAACCATAGAATTAAGGGAGGTAAGCGCTTGCTCCGTTTGCGAAACGGCCATTTGTGCACGCTCAGCACCTTTATCAATAATCCCCGATGCACTAAGAACCTCTTTTTGGAGCGCATCAATCAGCACGCTAATATCGTCAGTGGAGCTTTGGGTTTTGGAGGCAAGTGCCCTTACTTCATCGGCAACCACCGCAAAACCCCGTCCTTGCTCACCTGCGCGAGCAGCCTCAATAGCCGCATTTAAGGCGAGTAAGTTTGTTTGCGCGGCAATGGAGCTAATCACTTCGAGGATACGGCTAATATTAGTGCTACTTTCAGCCACTTTACTGACGGCGACTTTAGCCTGCATAGACTCTTGCGACATAGTAGTCACATAATCCATTGCTTTAGTCAGACTCTCTTCACTGAGACGTACATTGCGTGACATAGCCTCTGTTTCGGCAGCGGTTTGTTCAGAAGCTTTGGCAACCTCAAGGGCTGTAGCACTCATTTCATTAACCGCAGTCACAACACTCTCAATCTCACCATATTGACGATGTACGCTATCGCGGGTTAATTCTGCAATTTTTGCAGAGGATAAACTTTCCTCCTGTGTCCGCCCTGCCAACGCTTTAAGCTCGGAGATTAAATCCTTAAGTTTATTGATAAAGGAATTAAATCCTTTACCCAGAGCGATAAGTTCTGCGTGTGAATCGACTTCAATCGATTGTGTTAAGTCGCCATCGGCACTGGCTAAATTTTCAACGCGGCCCTGAATGACTTTGAGCGGTGCAATCACGCTGCGGATCACTATGCTGATGGTAACAACCGCTAAAATGGAAACCGCTAGGCCAACAATCAATAAGATGCTGCCAAGTGATGTTGCCATTTCGTCCATTTTTTCATTTAGTTGAATCGAACTTTTGAGTGCCATTGATTTAGGGACTTGAATCGCAAGTGACCACTCTGCGTTGGCAAGGGGAATATTAATCGGATAGGCAACGATAATTTCATCGTCATTTGCCATGTAACCGCCATTTTTATGCAATCCAACAATTTGTGTTGCCAATTTGGGGTCAATAGACTCGGCTAATGGACGCGCCTTTTTACTGTAGTGGCTTGCGGCAACCACTAAACCACGGGTACTGAGCAAAGTCACTTTAGCTTGGCCGTCATAAAGGCTTTTAGACAGTTTATCAATTAACACTTGGAATACTGGTAGGTTGAGATCCACCCCAACCACACCAATAAATTGTTTATGCTTAAGTACAGGAACCGTTAACGACGTCATTAACGCTGTATTGCCAGGGGTGATTTCGTAGAGATAAGGTTCCATTAAACAAGGCTTTAAGGTCTCCTTTGCACATAAAAACCATTCAGCATCTCGTATACCAAATTCGTTGAGAGTTGTTTTATATTTTTCCGATGAATCATCAACTTGGTTATGTTCAACTGTGCCATCATCATTGCGAGTGTAATACACCTCCAATGCTCCAGATGAAGCAACACTATGGCTGACATTAACATTTAAAAATTCACTGTCGAGTCCATCATACCCATTAGCTTCGAACTGGGCATACATTGACGAGATTTGCGTATTTTTCTTTAACACAGCAGCCACAGCGAGTTCTAAACGATCACGCTTGAGTGGCAATTCTTCTGACGTGCTTTCAAGTATGCCTGAAAAGGAATAAGGGATCCGGTAAGCTTCGTTGATAAAACCTGCGACCATTTCGCCATATTCGCCCGCTCGCGCTTCAAGCTTATCGTGGGTCTCCTTTTGCAATGTTTCTTGAACCTGGTAGGAAAGTTCAGCATTTTGATCCGAGAGGGTCCACCATAGACTGATGGAGAGAATAGCCACTATTGAGAGAAATAAGGCGGAAGTGATCCACAACAACTTAGTACTGATGGACAAATGCTTCATCGAGTAAACTCCAAATATAAGGTCAAGAGCCTAATTATTTTGATCTAGTTCATTTTTATTTTTGCTGACTAATTTAAAAAATAGCACTCTGCGTCGGGATTACCAGTCTTTAAGATAGTGAATTGTTAACTATAAGTAAAACTTTTCACCGACAGATTTAGGGCCAATTGCGACCTTTATCCCAATAGGTGGCAATTTGATATTTATCCCAAATCGATGAACGCAAATATGACCAAACTCACAAACCACAAAGATTAGCGAGCCGCACTTTTTTTACAAAAATTAATTCCAGATTAAAAACACCCATTTCATTTGTAACAAAGTCTATTCTTTGGCGTTGTGGCATTGGTTTGAACGGACTATCACCTTATACTCTTGTCCCTAAACACAAAACAACAATAACGGAAGCAAGCTTTATGACTCTTGGTACCAATCAGGTAAGCAAGACACATTCGTTTATGACAGTGTCACTTATCGAATTGTGGGAACGTTTTGGTTATTACGGCATGCAGGCGCTGATCGTGTACTTTATGGTGCAGCGTCTTGGCTTTGATGACTCCCGTGCAAACTTAGTTTGGAGTGCCTGTGCGGCGCTGATTTACGTGTCGCCGGCCATCGGCGGTTGGGTTGGGGATAAAATTCTCGGCACCAAACGCACTATGCTGCTCGGTGCAGGGATTTTGTCGGTAGGTTATGCATTGATGACAGTGCCAACCGAAAACACTTGGTTTATGTTCTCCGCCCTTGGGGTAATTGTGGTCGGTAACGGCCTATTTAAACCCAATGCCGGTAACTTAGTCCGTAAGATTTACGAAGGTGACGATTCTAAAATCGACAGCGCCTTTACCATTTACTACATGGCGGTAAACGTAGGTTCAACCTTCTCTATGCTGTTAACGCCTTGGATTAAGGACTATGTTAACGCGCAATACGGTAACGAATTTGGCTGGCATGCCGCCTTTGCCGTGTGCTGTGTGGGCTTAATCGTCGGCTTAGGTAACTATGCCCTGATGCACAAGAGTCTCGCCAATTATGGGTCTGAGCCTGATACTCGCCCAGTCAACAAGAAGAACTTGGCTATCGTTTTAGTATTAGCGGCGCTTTCCGTTGTTGCTTCAGCCATTATTCTTGAATATGAAGATGTAGCCCGAGTATTCGTGTATGCCGCGGGTGTGGCGGTATTAGGGATTTTCTTCCACTTAATTCGTACCAGTGAGCCAAGTGAGCGTGCCGGCCTTATCGCAGCGCTAATCCTTACAGTGCAAACCGTTTTCTTCTTTATCTTCTATCAACAAATGTCGACCTCACTGGCCCTGTTTGCGCTGCGTAATGTCGATTGGGATTTCCAAGTCTTTGGTACCCATTTATGGACTTGGTCTCCTGCACAGTTCCAAGCATTGAACCCAATCTGGATCATGGTGTTAAGCCCAGTGTTGGCTTGGAGCTATTCATGGGCAGGTCGCAACAATAAGGACTTTTCGATTGCCGCTAAATTCGCCTTAGGTTTTGCGGTTGTCGCGATTGGCTTCTTTATCTATGGTTTTGCTGGCCAATTTGCCGTTGAGGGTAAAACCTCTTCTTGGGTGATGATTTGGGGTTATGCCTCTTACTCACTCGGTGAACTGCTGGTGAGTGGTCTTGGTTTAGCCATGATCGCCCGCTACGTACCGGCTCGCATGGGCGGCTTTATGATGGGCGCGTATTTCGTGGCATCGGGTATTTCCCAGTACTTAGGTGGTGTTGTGGCTAACTTTGCCAGCGTGCCACAGGACTTAGTCGACCCAATGCAAACTCTGCCAGTCTATACCAATCTATTCAATAAATTAGGTATTGCGGCCGTGGTCTGTACTTTTATCGCCTTAGCCGTATTACCGCTGATGCGCCGTTTGACCGAAAGTCATCACGCCCATAACAGTATTGAAGATAACGCGGCGGCCTCACTACGTGATGTGAAAGCCGAGCAATAATCCTTCACTCACATAAGTCATATGTGAGCGATAAAAACTGCCGACAAGCCCCGCTTGCGGCAGTTTTTTTATACCTTTAGGTTACTGCTCATCACCAAACAATCTGAACTTTCTGTGTCGACTTTTCATACATTGGCTTGGGATAAGGCTTTCACCCCTGTTTGCAAAACTAAGATGTTCGGTTCCAATTTTAACTCAGTGTTAAGCTCAAGCCTTGAGCTTGTTTATCATTGATACGTCACCATATCCTAGGGTAAGACTCCATCAGCACTGACAGAGCAATCGCTTTAGCGTCCACCACATTCATCCGAGGGAGACAAGATAAAGCAGCTGCCACAGAGCTGACTCACGCAAAGAGGCGCTTAATTTATGGCTACATCATCGACTTCAACATCTGCCGCCCCATCGCAGGCTGTGCCCGCGGCTAAATCTCCCCTGGCGGATATTCCCTTTTCACTGTTAGAACTTGCCCCTGTTCGCTATGGCGCCAGTATTGGAGACACGCTACGCGCCAGCCTGCAATACGCTAAGGTGGCCGATGACTTAGGCTTTAATCGTTTCTGGTTTGCCGAGCACCACAATATGCCCGGTATCGCCAGCGCCGCGACATCGGTGTTAATTGGCTTTATTGCCGAAAATACTAAACGCATTCGCGTCGGTGCTGGCGGGATTATGCTGCCCAACCATGCGCCATTAGTGGTTGCCGAGCAGTTTGGTACGCTCGAGAGTCTTTATCCTGGGCGTATCGATTTAGGGCTTGGCCGCGCCCCTGGGAGCGATCAAATCACCAGTCGCGCCCTTAACCGCGATATGAGCCGTGCGGAGCAATTTCCCGCCGAGGTGAGCGAGTTACAAACCCTACTCGGCGACTACAATGGCCTTCATCCCGTCAGAGCAATTCCCGGCGAAGGCACCCATGTACCGATTTGGCTACTCGGCTCTAGCCTGTTTAGCGCCCAGCTTGCGGCACAGCGTGGCTTACCCTATGTCTTTGCAGGGCATTTTGCGCCAAGGTTCCTCTACGATGCGATTGAGATTTACCGCCGCGACTTTAAGCCATCTAAGGTGTTGGATAAGCCCTATGTCATGCTTGGCCTGCCGCTTATCGCCACCGAGACAGACGCCGAAGCCGAATACTTGAGTACCACCTCCAAGCAACGGGTACTTGCGCTGATCCGTGGCGAAGCGCTGTGGTTAAAACCACCCGTGAACAGTATGGACGGGCTGTGGAGCGAGCAGGAAAAAACCTATGTCGATAACTTCTTAGGCTTATCCGTCACCGGAGGCCCCACCACCATCAAGCACCGCTTAGAGATGATAGTGAGGGAGCTGGGTGTCGATGAGTTTATCTTTACTAACGATTTGTATGATCAGGACAAACGTGAGCGCGCGCTACAAATCCTGATGGAAATTAAAAGAACTTAAGCGTTAAACCACGCCATAAAAAATCCCGCCTAAGCGTAATGCCGATCAGTTAAGACAGATCGCTTGACGATCTCGCTGAAAAGATCAAAATCCGATGACCTCATGTCATCGGATTTTTTATGCAACTCTCAGAAGCACTCGCCCGT